>JAEYWK010000186.1 GCA_023431345.1 Pseudomonadota bacterium | reverse complement strand
CGCAGCTGCTAGAGCGACAAGCGGTTTGCTGGGGCAACGAAGTTCACGAGCTAGCACCGAGCAGAGCCGCCGCGTGGGGGGAGGCTCGCCTGAATTCACTTCAGGCGAGGGGGGCGGCGCGAGCTGCCCCACCAGGAAAGGTCTAGAACGCCGAGCGGTCAAACCGTTCGGCGTTCTAGAGGCGTGGCAACACGTACACGACCATGATCGCCCACCAGATCATGAAATAGAGGTAGCGCCTCTGGACGAGGCGCACGGCGCGGCGGGGCTGCGGTGACTGGGCGAGCATCATGGGGATCACCAGCGTCGCCACCAGGACGCTCATCAGGATGGCTTTGCCCATTGCCTACGCTCTAGAGCTGGGTAGCGGCTCAGTCAAGCGAAGGGCTAAGCGCCGCGTGATGACCCAGACGGCCTCGCCTCGGTGAGTCCGTCGCCACGCTCACTTGGCCTTCGCCAAGTCGACGACGATGGACCGATGATCGGACGCGCGGCTCTCCCCCACCTCGAAGCGCGTGAAGCGCAGGCTCTCGGACGCCAGCACGACGTCGATGCGCATCCACGGAGAGCGGCTGGGGAAGGTGTTGCCAAAGCCGAGACCCGCTTCTCGGAAGCCGTCTTGAAAGCGATCGAGGTAGCGATGCCGAATCGGGCTCTGGATGGGCAGGTTCGTGTCGCCGACGATCACGACCGGCCCCTGCTCTTCGAGCGCTCGCTTGGCCACCGTCTCGACTTGTAGCTCGCGCAGCGCGGCGTGCTCACGCAGCGAAGCGGCGCGCGCGCCCGTCAGCAGACGGCCCGAGGTGATCTCACGACGAAGGCCTTCCCCGCGCAGGGCGTAGAAAGCGCCGCGCGGCGACACGGTGTGCACGTGGTAGAAGACGGTCGGTCCGAGCGGCGTATCCAGCACGACGCGGACGAAGCGCGGGTGACGCTCTCGCCCGAAGAAGTGCAGGTTGGGCGGGTACTCGGCGGCGATGATCGGATACTTCGATGCCACCAGAAACTCCGTGTCCTCACGGGTATGAGGCAGTGAGACCTTCAAGCGTTCGGTGAGCTTGCTGGCCACCCAAAACGGAATCTCTTGAACGAAGGCGACGTCCGGATCTCGGCGCATGATCTCCTCGGTGATGAGGTCGAAGCCGCCGTTTCCGGAGTTGACGTTGTAGCTGACGAGGCGCAGCCCACCGGTCGGCTTCGCAGCGCCCGACGGCCAGTTGAGCGTGAGCCCCAGCAGCGGAAAGAGCAACAGACACAGGGAGACGAGCTGCAGGGTCAGCAAGCGACGGCGGCGGCGCCACCAGAGCGCGGCGGCCAAGAGCGGCAGCGGAGCTCCCAGCAGCGCGAGCGGCAAATACAAGCCCACGCTGGTAACCCACCAGCTCTCCCCGATGAAGCGGAGCCCCGTCCAAATGAGCGCGAGCGTCAGCGGATAGCCGACGGCGCATGCGGCGATCCCGCGGTCGAACCAGGTACGAGCCCAGCCAAAGCGAGCGCCCTTCATTGCGCTATCGGTATAACGCGCGCGGGCAGGGCGCGCGAGTCGCGCCGCGAGGGCTTGCTGCTGAGCCGGGTCCCAGCTTACCTTCGAGCCAACTTGAAGCTCCATCTCAGCATTGGCCCCCTGTTCGTAGCGTGCGCCTTGCTCGGCTCTGGTTGCGCAAGCAATCCGCCGTTCGTTTGGTACAGCCAGGTGCCGCGTGCGGAGTGGAGCCCGCCCGCCTCTGGCCTCGTGCTTTCCCCCGGCGATTCGATCGACGTGCGCGTCTACGATCAGCCCAGCTTGGCCTTCCACGGGCGCATCCGCGTCGACGGCCAGATCGCTTTGCCATTTCTGGGCGAGATCACCGCGGCCGGGAAGCCGCCGCTCGGCCTGGCGCGCGAGCTCGAGCAGCGCTTCAAGGAGTTCATCGTCGCGCCGCGAGTCACCGTCAACGTCGACGAAACGGCGCCAATCTCCGTGGCCGTGCTCGGCGAGGTGGGCTCCCGAGGCGCGCTGAAGTTGCCGCAGCCCGCCACCATGGCCGACCTCATGGCGCAGTGCGGAGGCCTGAACGAGTTCGCCGACGACGAGTCGATCTACGTGCTACGTCGCGGGCCGTCCGGTTCGCAGCGCATCCGCTTCACCCTCAAAGCCATCATCCACGACATCGGCGGCGCCGCCACCTTTCCCCTGCGGACGGGCGACGTCGTCGTCGTAGAGTAGCGGCGACAGCGGCATGCTGCTTGGCCCCACCCTCGCGGCGGTCAGCCTCACCCTCGTCGACGCAACGACCGCCGAGGTGCGCTCTCTTCCGGACGGGCGCAGCGTCGCGCTCGACTTGAGCACATCGCCGGGCGCCCTGCTTTCCGTCTCAGGGCGGCGCTCCGCATGGTCTTTCGGTTATGCGCCCCGCATCGCCCTCCTGAACGTCACGCGTGACTCGGAGCTGGCGGTGTTTCACAACGCCTTCGTGGGCTACGCTTGGTGGCACAAGCGGCTCCGCCTGACGGCCGCCGTCAACGGCAGCTTCGGCGCACAAAGCGTCGTTTCGGCGCGCAATCCCGCCGGCTTCCCCGCGACCGACGCCGCGCCGCCCATCCCGGGAGACATGACGCCTGCTCCGGCGGCACCGCCGCCGCCAGCCGACCTGACGTCTGACCCTTTCTTGCCGCAGCGTGAGGTGCTCGAGACGGGCTCCGTGGGCGTCTCTCTGGGCCTCGGCTATCAGATGGCCCGACGTTGGAACCTCTCCCTCGGCACGTCTTACGACATCAGCGGAGGAGTCAACGACTCGAAGCCGCTGATTCCCCTGCAGCGCACCGCGGCAGGCTCCGCCAGTGTCGGCCACAACCTCACGCGCCGTGACGATCTGGAGACGACGCTCTCGAGCGCCGTCACGGACGTACCTGACATCGGCAGCCGCTTCTTGACCATCACGCTGCTGGAGACTTGGGGTCACCGCTTCGGACGACGCAGCAACGGAAGCCTCGGCGCGGGCGCGACGTACTTACGCGCGCGCGCCACGAGACGCGGCGCCATCGACAACTCGATTCAGGCCAACGGCTCGGCCTCGTTCAGCCAAGGCTTCTTGCTCAGCGACGGCGCGACCCTCACCGCGCTCGCCAACGTCACCGTCGACACCGGCTACAACCAGCTGCTGGGCGTAGTCGGCCAGCGCGTGAGCGGCACCGCATCGCTCTCGTGGGAGCGCGATCGGACGACGGCGTCGGCGCAGTGGCAGACGAGCCAGACTCTGCCCGTGAACGATCCGTCGTCCGCGCTCAGCTACGGCGCCGGCGTGAGCTTCGGCTACCGAGTCGCCGACCCTTTCCAGCTTACCGCGGGCGGCAGCTGGTCCCACCAAGTTCTGCCCGACTCCGTCGCCGCCTCGGGCGCGTCGCCCGATCAATGGGGAGCGTTCGTCGGCTTTACGCTCACGCTGCCGATCCTCGGAGGCTGAGGCGGCGGTCGATTTGCTGCGAAATCGGGCCCCCCTTTGCCTTAGGCTGCGGGCTCCGTGAACGCCCGCCCCGAAGCTCCCCACCCGCTGCACATTCCGTCCCTCGACGGCATCCGCGCCATCTCGTTCCTGATCGTCTTCCTGTCACACGCGGGGTTGCAGGGAAAAATACCAGGCTACTTCGGCCTGAGCGTGTTCTTCTTTCTCAGCGGTTACCTGATCACGACGCTGCTGCGCATGGAGTTCGACCGCAGCCAAACCGTGAGCTTGCGCCAATTCTACCTGCGCCGCGTGCTGCGCATCTTCCCGCCGTTCTACTTGGTGCTCGGCCTCGCCTACGCACTCACCGCGCTCAACCTCTGGGAGGGTTCCATCGGCCCGCGCGGCGTCGCTTCGCAGCTACTGCACTTCACCAACTACTACATCATCTACAACGGTTGGTGGGACGAGCTGGCGCCGGGCACCTGGGTGTATTGGTCACTCGCGGTCGAAGAGCATTTCTATCTGGTCTTCCCGCTGCTGTATTTGGTGCTGCGACGCGCCGGCCTCAGCGGCAAACAGCAAGCCACGGCGCTGCTCGCGATCTGCGCCGCGGTGCTGGCGTGGCGCTTACTGTTGGTCTTCGGGTTCCACGTGTCGAAAGATCGCACCTACGTGGCGACGGATACTCGGGTCGACTCGATCTTGGCCGGCTGCATTCTGGCGGTTTGGAACAACCCAGTGCTCGACCGCGGCGGTGTGAGCGACCGCGCCCTGAAGTGGCTGTGGTTGCCGGTGGGGTTGGCGATGGTAGGGTTCAGCCTCGTCTATCGGCGCTTCGAGTTCGAGCAGACCTTTCGCTACACGCTGCAGAGCTTCGGTCTGCTGCCGGTCTTCATCGCCGCGGTGCGCTGGCACGACTGGGGACCGTTCAAGCTGCTGAATACTCGGCTGGCGAAGCTCGGAGGCCTGCTCTCGTATTCGATGTACCTCACGCACACGACCGTGATTTGGGCGTTCGAGCAGCGTACCAGGTGGCCTGAGCCCTTGCGGGCGGCGGCAGCGCTGGCCGTCGTCACGCTGCTGGCGTGGCTGATCTACCTAGCCGTCGAGCGACCGATTGGGCGACTGCGCCGACGCCTACAGGGCTGAGCCCGCGCGCTCGACCTCGGCCTCGCGCGTCGTGCGAATCCAGCTCGCGTCGGGCTTGCTCTCGGCGCCCGACCGGCCGAGCATGAGCTTCCAGACGACATAGCCCGGCGCGAGCGCGAGATCGCGCAAGCCGCGCGCGCCGGTGCCGGAGACGCTCCAGCCGCGCAGCACATAGATGCCGATGCCGCCCAGGGCAGCGCCCCAGAGCGGCACCGCGAGCCAGGTGAAGCCGTCTGCCACCAGCGCCACGCCGACCGCGACGGCACCTCCGACGGCGGCCGAGACGACCAGCGTCGACAGCGGCGGCAGCAATAGATCGAAGCCCAAATCCAGCAGAACCTTGTTGCGCTCGATCAAGCCCTTGCGAACGAGCCGCCAGGCATGCGCCTTTCGCAGCGCTCGGCGCCCGCCCTCCCAGCGCTTGCGCTGCGAAGTGGCAGACGCGGCGTTCGACACCATCTCGCCGTAAACGTGCGCTTCATCCGCGTAGTGCACGCGACAGCCGTGCTCACCGAGGCGGATGCCATACTCCACGTCTTCCACGATCGAGAAGGCGTCGTGCGGCACCTGCTGCAAGATCTCGCGCGTGAAGCACATACCGTTCCCGCGCAGCCCCGCCGACAAGCCCAAGCGTTCGCGCCCGCGACTGCGCACGATGTGAAAGCTGCCGAAGGCGATGGCCATCAGCCGCGTACGCCAAGACTGGTCGGGGTTGCGTACCGCGTAGTCCGCTTGAACGGCGGCCGCGCCGCGCTCGAGCCGCGCCGCGAAGGCGCCGAGCAAGTTCGGCGACACCAAGGTATCGGCGTCGATGACCACGACGGCGTCGACGTCCGCGGGCAAACGCTCGAAGGCGTGGAGCAAGGCGTAGCCTTTGCCGCGCCGCGACGTGTCGTTGCGCTCGAGCACGTCAGCTCCCGCTCCGCGGGCGGCGGCAGCGGTGCCGTCGGCGCAGTTGTCGGCCACGACCTGAACGCCGAACAGCTCGCGCGGGTAGTCGAGCGCGAGCAGGCTCCGCACCGTCTCGCTGATGCCGGCTTGCTCGTCGTGCGCGGGCACGATGATACGAAAGCGGCGCGACATCGTCGGCGCGGGCGCCCGCCGCTTCCCCGACAGCGCGACGAAGGTGGTCAGGTAGCCCACGGCCGCGTTGACCGGCAAGGAAGCCGCGGCAACGATTGCTGCGAGGAGCATGATTTACCTCAGCTTTCGGAGCTCGGAGGCCAGCGCACCTCACCGAGCAGAGGGATGCCCAAATTGTAGACCTGCCAGAGCTCGACCATGCGCCCCTTCCGCAGCTGCAAGAGAATGGCGACGAGCCAGCCCAGCACGAGGGCCGCGCCGATGCCGGCACCGAGCACCAGCGGCACCTTCGGCTTCGAAGGCTTGCTCGGAGGCTCCGCCGGAACCACGACCTGATAGCGGTGCCGAAACGCCGCCTGCGCGCGATCCAAATCGAGGCGGGCGGTGCCGATGTTGTCGCGGATGGCTGCGTACTTGCTCACGGCGCCGCGAAACTGGGCCGCGATGGCGGGATCGAGCTCTTCATTGTCGTCTTGCAGCAAGCGCATCACCTCGGCGGGGAGCGGCTCCATGCCCGGGGCCCCCTGCACGCCGGCCGATGGCGGCACGAACGACACGCGCGGACCGCCCTTGGCCAGCAGCTCGCCGGCGGCCTGCTTCGACTTGAGGGTGGCGCTCAACGCGGCCACATCCGAGCGCAAGCTGAGGATCTGTGGCGTGTCCTGCGATAGCGAGCGGATGTTGGCCTCCGCAGCCTGGGTGAGCGGGTGGGCAGGCGTCACCTTGACTCGCAGCTCTGTGAGCGTTGCTTCCGCCTCCGCGAGGCGGCGCGCACGCGTGTCTTCCAAGTCTTTCAGGGCGCGCTGCTTGGCTTCCAACGTCTCCTTGAGCTCGCTCAGGTCCTCCGGCTTGGCCGTCGGCTCGCGCGGAGCTACTCCCACAGGCACGGGAGCGGGCGCGCGCTGCGACCGAGCGGCGGCCTTTTCCGCCGCCTTCTCGGCGGCCTCTTGCGCCGCGGCCGCGCGCTCCTTTCGAGTTGCGTCGGACTGGTTGGCCAACGACTGAATCTCCTTACGGAGCTCGGTGGCGTGACCCTCCAAGATAGCGATGTACTCCTTGATCGTCGAAATCTCGGCGACCTCGCGCGCGCGCAGGAAGCTCTGTGCGGCCGCCGCCGCCAGATCGGCGGCAACCTTCGGATCCGTCCAGCCAGCGCTGATCGACAGCCGGCTGCCCCAGCCCGAGTCTACGCCAAGGTTGTTTTCGACCATGCGCACCAGCGCGTCACGCTTGGCGCTCTCCGACACTTCGCCGCGCACGTGGCGCATGATCGTCTGCTTGAAGCGCGAAATCGGGGGCAGAGTGCGCTCCCACTCGGCGACGAGCTTCGTCTCTTTGACGATGTTGATGAGGTTGTCGTGGCTGCGGATCAGATCGGAGGCGTTGCGTAGCGAGTCGGTCGCACGTTCACCATCGAGGACCTTGTTGTCCATCGCTGACAGCACCGTCGTGCACACGAACGTCCGCGGCCAGACCGTGACCACTCCCACCGTCAGCGCGCTCACGACGCAGGTCGTGATCAGCGCGCCCTTGAGGTTTTGCTTGAGGGCGCGAACCGCGTAAGCGGCGTAACTCTTGGCTAAATCGAGGGGCGGCGCCCCAGATCCGCCCTCTTCATCGTCGTCATCTTGCGCCATGCTCGTTCACTCGATTCGATGCTGGGCTCAGCTCGGGGAGCCGTCCGCGCGGAAGATAGTGGAGCCGATGAAGCGCTCTTTACCGAGACGGGTCACGGTTTGCTTGGCTTCGGCGGAGGCCATGCTGTCGAACAGCACGCAGAGCAGCGTGCAATCCGCCGATTGCGCCAACGTTTCGCTGACAGGGTTCTCCGCCATGGGTGCGAGGGCGACCAAGATGCGCTCACCGGCCGCCTTGCAGCGCGCGATCTCGTCGAGGAACGGCACCACGCTGCCGAGAGACAAATCGGTACCGTCTGCCACGTGAATCGGCAACGCCAAGTGGATCATGCCGGTGCGCGCCAAGGTCATCGCGATCGTCAGAGTGAAGCTAGGCGGGGCGCCCGTGCTCGCCGGGATGATCGCCATCGCTGACCAGGGCCGAGACTGAAGTGACAACCAAAGACGCTGCCACTCCACTCCACGCCAAGGCTCGATGTAGCTGTCTGAGCGCCGAGCGATGGCAGTGGTCTGTTGTTGGTTCGCGCTCATCTCTCTTTCGCTTGGCCGCGCCGCATTGTTGCAGCGCCACTTCAGCGAGTCAAAACCCGCGTGCTCACGCCAGAGAAGCGGCGAGCCGGCCTATTCGAGCCCGAAGCGCGTCAGCGTATCGGACGGCAAGGCCGCGCTAATCCAGTGGGACCAGAACGAGCCACGCGGCGTCGGCTTCGAAATTGACCAGGTTGGGGCAAGGCGGCACCTATATACTCCCGCCCCATCAGCGACCGCGGCTGGTGCGAAACGCCGTTGTCGTGACCTCGACATGAAACCGATCTTCTTCGGAGACTCGAAACGCAAGCTCTACGGAGTTTACTCTGCGCCCAGCGGCTCGACGCGCCGTAGTCACGCCGTGCTGCTCTGCTATCCGGGCTTGCAAGAGTACGGCACCTCGCACTGGTCGTTTCGGCGCCTGTCCGCCATGCTCGCCCGCGAAGGGCATCACGTCCTTCGATTCGACTACTTCGGAACGGGGGACTCCGCTGGCAACGTGGAAGAGGGATCGCCCGACGTTTGGGTGGAGGACATCCGCCAAGCCGCGCTCGAGCTGAGGGACTTGTCGGGAGCGCGTCACTTGTCCGTGCTCGGCAAGCGGCTGGGGGCCAGCTTGGCCGTACGCGCTAGCCGCTCCGGCCTCGACGCGCAGCGCTTGGTGCTTTGGGATCCGGTCGTCAGCGGGCGCGCCTATGTGGACGAGCTCGAGTCTTGGGACCTGCGACGCAACTTGCTGCTGCTTCACGCCGAGCTGCGTCAAACGGGCCGTGACGAGCTGCTGGGCTATCGATTCACGCCCGCGCTGCGCGCGTCCTTGAACCAGTTGAACCTGCTGACCGAGCCGCCGGGCCTCGCGAAAAAGCTCAGCCTGATCGCGAGCGAGCAGCGCGCCATCAATCGGCAGCTGTGCGAGAGCTACGCAAAGCACGGCGTCAACGTCGACCTTCGGCTGGCCGCAGACGCCGCCAGTGACGGCCCCTCGGAGGTGGAGGCGGCGGGGAGAGCGCAGCTCTCGGGCTCGATCTTGAACGATTTGACCAGCGAGCTCGGCAGCGAGGTGCTCGCGGCATGACCTACACCGAACGCGTGCTCGCCTTTGGCAACTCGGGGTCACTGCACGGCGTGCTCACCGAGCCGGCGCCGGGGCGCCGCATCGAGGGCGCGCCAGGCGTCGTCTTCTGGAACGTCGGCACCAACCATCACATCGGCCCCCACCGCGTCTACGTGGAGCTGGCTCGTCACCTCGCCGACATCGGCTTCTGCAGCCTGCGCTTCGACCTCTCTGGCTTGGGCGACAGCGCCGCGAGCCGCGACGACAACCGGCCCGACGCCGAGCGCAACGTCTCTGACGTCGAAGAGGCGATGCTCGCGCTGAAGAAGCAGCGCGGGATCTCGCGCTGCGTCCTGGTCGGCTTCTGCTCCAGCGTGGACGCGGCCCATGCCGTCGGCCGCAAAGGTGGTGACGTCGCGGGCGTCATCTATCTCGAGGGTTATCAGTATCGGACGCGCGAGTACTACCTGCGCTACGCGAGGCGCTTCATCGATCGCAACCGCTGGGAGCGCCTGCTCCGGCTGCGCTACCCCAAGCTGTTCGGAGAGCCTGAGTCGCTGAACGATCGTAGCTTGGAGGCCGAGCGCGTCTACGTCCGCGATTACCCCTCGCAGGAGCAATTCGCGACCGACATGCGGAGCATGGTGGAGCGCGGCACGAAGCTGCTCTTCATCTACAGCGGCGGCGACACCAACTACTCGTACCGCAATCAGCTCTTCGATTTTACTGCCTCCGCGGATCTGGCCGGCAAAATCGACTTGGAGTTCTACGAGAACGCCGACCATACGTTCTTCTTGGTGCGCGACCGCGAGCGGGTGATGCGGCGCGTGAGCGACTGGCTGGTTCAGCACTTCGCCGCCGGCGCGGGAGTCAGCGCCGCCGCTCCGGCTAGCGCGAGCCTCTGAAGCCGGGCCGTCGGTGTCGCTCAGAAAATCGCGCAGGTGGTGGCTGGTGGCGGCGCTGCTGCTCGCGGCGTGGCCGGCGAACGTCGCCCGACGCGCGTTTCGAGACGAACGTCAGTGCTTTCGACCTAGCCCGCACGCTCCGCGCCTGAGCGTGGCCGATTTCGGAGTGCCCGACCTGAGAGGCGTGTCGATCCCGGGCGAGCAGGGCGCGCTTCGCGGCTACTTCGCCCCGTCGAAGAACGGAGCGGTGGTGGTGCTGGCGCACGGCTCGAATGGCGAGCGCAGCGACCTGCAGCCGGAAGCGAAGATCTTGAGCGCCGCTGGCTACGGCGTGCTCGCGTTCGATTTTCCGGGCCACGGCGAAAGCGATGGCACGGTCGTGCAGTGGAGCGCGGGCGAGCGCCGCGCGTTGAAGCGCGTGGTGGCGTGGGTAGCAGAACAGCCTGGCGTCGATTCGGCTCGCATCGGCGCGTTCGGCTTCTCGATGGGCGGGTACATCGTGCTGCAGACGGCGGTGGAGGAGCCGCAGCTCCGCGCGATAGCGGCCGCGGGGACTCCGCATGATCCGCTCGAGCACCTCGACTGGGAGTACGGGAAGCACGGCTTCTTGAGCCGTTGGCCCGCGCTGCTCGCGCTGCGCCTCGCGGGAATGGACACGGAAACGCTCATCCCCGAACAGGTCGTCGGCCGCGTTGCGCCGCGCCCGCTGCTGCTGGTCGCTGGTCGCGACGACCAACTGGTGCCGAATTGGATGACGGAGCGACTGTTCGCCGCGGCTGGCGAGCCCAAGCAGTTGCTGCTCGTCCCGAGCGCGGGCCACGGGGGCTACGCGGAAGCGGATCCCGAGCACTACCCGGGACGTTTGGTCGATTTCTTTGGTGCGCTGTTGAAATAGCGGGCACTCGCGGCGCTGCGTCGCGGCCGGATCGGGCCTGCTAGAAACCCAAACAGACGAACAGGTCGTCGAGCTCGTCTTGGCAGTCGACGGCTTCGTAGGGGTAGCCGTCGGCGCAGAGCCAGTTGTCGGGACCGGGCGGGGTCGCCGTCACGCACTGATTGAACGCGGTGTACGCCGGCGCGCAGCCCACCTGCGCCGAGAAGTCACCGAACTCTTGGCAGAAGCTCATGCAGTCGCTGAGCCCGGGCGTCACGGGACAGCCTGAGCGGAGCGTGTTTTCGCAGGCGCTCAAGCACTCGATCTGAGATGCCGAGCAGGCGGGCGAGGTCTTGCTCGCGGTCACGGTCGTGCGCGGGCTGTTGTCGGGCTGGAGCGTGTAGCTAACGCTTTGGTTGGTGCCGAAGCTCACGCCGAAGGCGAAGTCACGCACGCCGGGGGCAAACAGAGTCGGGCGGGCCCCGGCGGTGTCCAGTGAAAGTTGGTTCTTCGCGCCATAGGGGACCGTGACGCCCACACCGTTCTTGTTCTCGTAGCTGAAGTAGGCGGTGAGCCCGCCCGTGCGTGGCGCAACGCACTCCAAGCTCGGCGTCAGCGTCTCTTGACCGCCTTTCTTGTAGGCGTAGTCGAGGAACGGCAGGAACGGGTCCAAGCGCGTGTAGAGGCTATAGTCTTCACAGTAGAGACCGCCGAAGTACTCGACTCCACCAATATAGGTCTGCCCATACTGACTGATGAGGAGCGGGCTACCGGAGTCGCCGAAGCAGCCGTTCGAGTAGGGCGCCCGACCGTCGATCTTGAGCACCTTGCTGCGTACGGCTGCGTCGAGCATGCCGGGGTTCGGATCGTCCGGGTGATAATCGGCTTGCGTCGGGCTGCCGAGCACGCGCGTGCGGCCAGTGCGCTGCACCTGAGCGCCGGTGCCGCTGATCGGGCCCGTCGCCAGGTCGTGACCCCAGCCCGAGATCGTGACTTCGCGATTGACCCACGAGCTATCGAGACGAAAGCGCGCCAGCGGCAGCGGGTCGAACGGCAGCTTGCGGTCCAGGTAGACCACGCCCATGTCCGGGTGAATCAGCTCGGGATCCCAGGCGGGATGCTGCTCGAACGAATCGCCCTTCGACCAAACCGCCGTCGGCCCCGGCGGGGGTGCCGCCCAAGAGCCGTCCGAGAGCTGCTGCAGCTGTGAAGCGTGCTCCGCGAAGGCGTCTCCATAGTAGATGAAGACTTCGCGCACGTCTTGCAAGCAGTGCGCTGCCGTCAAGACCACGCGCGGCGCGAAGTAGGCGCCCGAGCAGGTACGCGCGCCCGACCCGTTCGAAAGGAACGCGTAAACCATCACCACCTCGTTCCGACCGCCCGTCTGGGTGGCGCGAACGATCGCGTCCTCGGTCTTTGCCAGCTCCACTCCGGCGTCGTCTCCGCTGCTGCAAGCGGCTAGGACGCATGCACCCAGCGCCAGCGAGCTCAACCTCGAGATCGTCATCATGGTTCCTTCCCGCGAAAGGCGTTCTCCCGAATCGCCGCGCGCAACGGTAGCTGAGCTCCTCCGCCAGCACACTCGGATTCTCCGCGACCTCGATGTCGAAGCTGAGGGCGTGTCCCTGAATTGGGACGGCTCGCGCGTGCCGGTAAACGTGCACGTCTGCTCATGGATCACAGGAGGTGCCGACCTGGAGGTGATCCTCCAGCCGCGCTCCAGCGTCATTCCGCGCGAAAGCGCGCCCTGGCTGACGGTGCGAGTCGAGCTGATGCGGGCGCGACACCCGTGCTGCCGGTGATGATTATCGCACCTGCACCGCCCGATCGTGATCGGGCGGGCTCTCCGCACAGCAGGCTTCGTTTGCCGCCTAGACCTTCAACTTCCAGCCCGTCTTGAAGATCCACCACACGACGACCAGGCAGAGCAGCAGAAATCCACAGATGGCTGCGGCGCTGATCGCGATGGGGACGTCGGCAACGCCGTAGAAGCTCCAGCGGAAGCCGCTGATCAAGTACATGACTGGATTGAGCCGGGCCACGGTCTGCCAAGCGGGCGGCAGCATGCTGATCGAGTAAAAGGCGCCGCCCAGGAACGTGAGCGGCGTCATCACCATCAACGGGATGACCTGCAGCTTCTGAAAATCGTCCGCCCAGAGACCAATGATGAACCCGAACAGGCTGAACGTCACCGCGGTGAGCAGGAGGAAGCACACCATCCAGCCGGGGTGGTGGATTTCATACGGCACGAAGACGCGCGCGGTGGCGAGGATGAGCAGGCCGAGCATCACCGATTTGCTCGCCGCCGCGCCCACGTAGCCCAGCAGCACTTCGACGAACGAGACCGGCGCGGACAATAGCTCATAGATGGTCCCGGACCATTTGGGCATGTAGATGCCGAACGACGCGTTGGAGATGCTCTCGTTCAGGAGCGACATCATGATCAGGCCGGGAACGATGAACGCGCCGTAGCTGACCCCGTCGACGTTGCCCATGCGCCCGCCGATGGCGGAGCCGAACACCACGAAGTAGAGCCCCGTCGAGAGCACCGGAGACGCAATACTCTGCGTGATGGTGCGGAAGGTGCGCGCCATCTCGAACTGGTAAATCGCGCGAACTGCGTGGAGATTCATGCGCGCCCCTGCACGAGGCTCACGAAGATGTCTTCGAGTGAGCGCTCGCTCGAGCTCAGGTTCTTGAAGGCGATGCCTTGCGCGGCGAGCTGGTTGAACAGGGTAGCGATGCCGGTCTCCTCGGTGTGGGTGTCGAAGCTGTAGACGAGCGAGTGCCCGTCGCTCGCGAGCTCCAGCGGAAGGCCCACGAGAGCGTCGGGAATCTCCGTGAGCGGAGTACGCAGCTCCAGCGTGAGCTGCTTCTTTCCGAGCTGGCGCATCAAACGCGCCTTGTCCTCCACCAGCACCAGCTCGCCTTTGTCGATCACTCCGATGCGATCGGCCATCTCTTCGGCTTCTTCGATGTAGTGGGTGGTCAGGATGATCGTCACGCCCGTGTCGCGAAGACTGCGAACCATCTGCCACATGTCGCGCCGCAGCTGGACGTCCACGCCTGCGCTGGGCTCATCGAGGAAGAGGATGCGTGGCTCATGGGCGAGCGCCTTGGCGATCAGCACGCGACGCTTCATGCCGCCAGATAACGACATGATTTTGCTGTCTTTTTTCTCCCAGAGCGACAAGTCTCGCAGCACCTTTTCGAGGTGCTCGGGGTTCGGGGGTTTGCCGAACAACCCGCGGCTGAACTTCACCGTTGCCCACACCGTCTCGAAGGCGTCGGTCGAGAGCTCCTGCGGAACGAGACCGATCTTCGACCGCGCCGCCCGATAGTCGAGAGCGATGTCGTGGCCATCCGCCGTCACCTGGCCCGAGGTCGGGTTCACGATGCCGCAGACGATGCTGATCAGCGTCGTCTTACCCGCGCCGTTGGGCCCCAGCAGCGCGAAGATCTCGCCGCGGTAGATCTCCAGATCGATCGACTTCAGGGCTTGGAAGCCGGAGGCGTAGGTCTTGGTGAGCTGCTTGATGGATAGGATCGTCTGCATTCACTCCTCGTCCGTGGCGCAGCAGGAGCTTAGGGCCCGCCCATGGCTAAGTCGATCGCGCTCGCCGCTGATGCAAAATCCGCACGATAGCGGAATGCCTGGTAGATGGCTGGTGGAGGCGGCGAGCGCCCCGAGCGCCGACTAGAACGGCCAGAAAGGGCGGACCTCGATTTGGCCGGCTCGAGCCATGGGATGGCGCGAGGCGTAGTCGATCGCCTCGGCGAGGTCCTTGCACTCGAGGATGTCGTAGCCGGCGATCCATTCCTTACTCTCCGCGAAGGGGCCGTCGCTCACGATGAGCTCACCCGCGCGGAAGCGCAGCAGCTTAGCGTCGCCGGGCGGCCGCAGGCGCTCCCCCTCCACGCGGATGCCACGCTCCTCTCCCTCCTTCACCCAGGCCTCAGGGCTGAGCGCCGGCTCTTGAACGCGCGGGGCGCTGCTGTCGGTACAAATGAAAAGCATGAATTTCATGGTGAGTTGCTCCTGTCTCCGAGAGCGACGAACGACCCGCGCCGGGATCGACACGCAGCGAGCGTTTTTCACGAGGCCGAACGGCGAGGCGGCTCCGACTCGCCGCCTTGGGTCTCGCGGCCGAGCTGCCGTCGGGCGCGCCAGGGCGGGGACGCGATCGGCGGCAGGCGGCGGGACGCAACGGGCGGGGGGATGCGACGGGCGGCGGGGTGCGACGGCGGCGGGGTGCGACGGCGGCGGGGTGCAACGGGCAAGCCGATCGCCGTCGCGGCCGAGGCGTCCCCGCAAGCTTCGTTGCGAGCTCGCGCCACCGGCCATCGCCGACGCAGCTCACCCTCGGCCTCGCCATGCGCTGATGACGAAGAGCTCAGACCAACGCTCGAGCCGAACCAGGGGAAGCAAGCTTCCCCTTCGGCTGCTACGCCTGGAGGCTTGGCGACGGCTTCAGCAGCGAGCTGCTCAAGAAACCTGCACGTACTTGCCGGGCGTTTCCGGGTGAGGAACGAACCAGGCGGGGTTGCCTTGCGGGTCGCGACCCATGCGGGCACCGGCGACCGGTGGCTGCGACGAGTCGAAGGCGGGAGGAGCGGTCGAGGTGCCGCCGGGCAAGAACTCCCCCGCCTGCATCTCGCGCACGGACTCTTTGAATGCCTTCACGATGGCCGCGATCTCGGCGTCGCCGTGGGCCATGGTGAGGAAGCAGGGGAATCCGTCCCAGATGTGGATGCCGCGATCGCGCAGGTAGCAGAACAGGAGCTCGCCGTAGGGCTGCGGCTCCGTGAAAAAAGTCTTCCACAGCGAGGCGAAGTGGCGAATCTCGATCGGAGCGCCCACCTCCTTGAAGAAGGTGTTGAGCTCGTTCGCCATGGCCGTCGTCTTGGCGTTGATGCCGGCCTGGAGAGCTGGCCCCTGCTCCTTCATGAACTTGAGCACCGTGTAGACGGCGGCCATGGTCAACGGGTGGCGCACGAAGGTGCCCGCGAAGTACGTGACGCCAGCGGTCGGGATAGAGGCGTCGCCGTACTGCCAGAAGCCGCCGTCGAGCGCGTCCATCCACTGCTTGCGACCCGCGACGACGCCGACGGGCATGCCACCGCCGACGATTTTGCCGTAGGTGGTGATGTCGGCGTCGATGCCGAAGTACGCTTGCGCGCCTCCCGGGTGCACGCGGAAGCCGGTGATGACCTCATCGAAGATCAGCGCCGCGCCGCATTCGGTCGTGATCTTGCGCAGCTCTTGCAGGAAGGCCTTGGGCTGGAAATCTGGGCGGCGGCTCTGCACCGTCTCCACCAACACGGCCGCGATTTCATCGGCGCGCTCCCGGATGATCTGCAGCGTCGCGTCCGTGCCGTACTCGAGGACCAAGATGTTGTGCACCGCCTCGGCCATGATGCCGGGCGCCGCCGGCACCGAGCGCATGGTCTTGGTGTCGCGCACGATCACCTCGTCGAAGATTCCGTGGTACGAGCCGGAGAACGCAACGACCAAGCCGCGGCCGGTCACCGTGCGTGCGATGCGCAGGGCGCCCATCACCGCTTCCGAGCCGGTGTTGCAGAAGCCAGCGCGATCCATGCCCGTGAGCTCGCACACCAGCTTGGCCGACTCACCCGCTAGCGGCGTCTGCGGGCCGATCTCGACGCCCTCGTCGATCTTCGCCTTCAACGCGTCGTTGATGAACTTCGCCGCGTAGCCGAAGTAGTTCGAGCCGAAGCCGTTCAGGGCGTCGATGTACTCGTTGCCGTCGACGTCCCACAGCCGGCAGCCCTCCGAGCGCACGGTGACGATGGGGTAGATGATTTCCTTGATGCGCGGCTTGAAGCCGGTGACCACGCGCGGATCTGCATGGCACGCGCGGTGCTCTTGCGTGTGCGACTTGGAGCCGCCCGTCTTGCCGACGTAGCGCGACGTCAGCTGCTCGAGGCGCGCGACTTGCTTCGGCGTCATGACGTCGCTCTGCTTGTGGATGCGAGCGATGGCGCCGAACGCCTTCTGCACGTCGTACGTGATCTGGCCTTTCGGACCGGAGTCGCTCGCCCCACCATTGCTCGGCGTGACGGGCGCGGCGGCCGGCGAAGCCGACGCCACGTTGGGCGGCGGCGCCACCGGCGGCGCGGCGGGGGCGGGAGCCGGCGTCTGCGACGCCTGGGGCACCATCTGCAGCTGCGGCATGCCCATCGGCATACCGCCCGTGAGCGCGAGCTGCTGTTGCAGGTACGCCAGCTGCATTTGAAGCTGCATCAACTGCTGGGCTACCGCCACCTGCGGCATGCCCATCATCGGCATGCCCATCATCGGCATGCCCATCATCGGCGCGCCCATCATCGGCGAGTGCATGGGCATCCCGATCGGCATATTCGACGCCGGGAAGCCGGCGGGCGCAGCCGCGGCGGGCTCCGGGACGGGTGGCGTGGCGCCCTGCGCGGCCGGAACCGGCGCGGCACTGGCCACGGCCGGCGAGGACGCCGCCTCGGCCGGCAGCTGCTGATCGAGGTGCCGCGCCAGGCTGGCGAAGCTCGGGAAGTCTTCCATCAGCTGGCGAAAGGTGACAGGCACCTTGTAGGTTTGCTTCACCTTCGTCGCCAGCTGCGTCACCAGCAGCGAGTCGACGCCGAGCTCGAGGAAGCTCTCCTCGGGGCCCGCCGCGCGAAAGTCGATACCTGAAGCCTGCTCGAAGAGCTGCTTGAGCTCGTCTACCAGACGGGCGCTGCGGGAAACGGACGATTGAGTTGTCATGGGAGCTGTTTCTGCTTTGGCTGAAATGATGGGAGAGGCGGCGACGGCGGGAGCCGTGGATGAGGCGACCGGTTGGGGCACGGACCGGAGGGCGTGAAGCGCAGATGGGGGCGCAGATTGGGGCGCGACGAGCGCGGGCTTCGGGGCGTCAGCGACCCAGTGCCGGACACGTTCGAAGGAGTAGCCGGGTAGTGGAACGCGACGCCGCTTGTCGCTGCGGAAAAAGCTCTTGAAGTCGACCGGCACGCCGAGCGTCCACAGCTTGCCCAAGGCTTCGAGCAAAGACTTCCACTCGACGTCGTCCTCGGCGCGATCGTGCAGTGAGGGGATCGCGATCGGCTTTGGTCCCGTGTCACCGGGGGTGCGCTGCAGCGCGAGCGTCGTGAGGTTGCGTCGCGGCCCGACCTCGAGCAGCACGTGGGGTGCCGACTTCGCGACGGTGCGGAGCGCGGTCGCGAAGCGCACGGTGCGCCGCAAGTGCGAGCTCCAGTAAGCCGGATCGCACGCCTCGGCGTCGCTGAGCCAGTCGCCGGTCGCGGTCGAAACGATCGGCAACTGCGGCGGGCTCAGCTTCACCTGCCTCACTTGCTCCGCGAACTCTACGACCGCCGCGTCCATGCTGCGCGAATGGAAGGCGTGTGACGTCTCCAGCAGCTTGGCCACGATTCCCCGCGCCTCGAGCGTCGCTTGGAACCGAGCCGCATCTTCTTGAGCGCCCGCCACGACGCACAAGCCAGGCGCGTTCTCCGCCGCCAGGTCGAGCTCCGGGGGTAGGTAGCTCTTCACGTTCTCGGCGCTATCGCGCACGCTCAGCATGGCGCCGGGCGGCATGCTCTGCATGAGCTGCCCGCGCGCCGCGACCAAGCCGAGCGCTGACTCGAGGTCGAAGACCCCCGCGAGGCAAGCGGCAACGAACTCACCCACGCTGTGGCCAACCAGCGAAGCGGGCTTGATTCCCCATGAGAGCAGCACCCGCGCGAGCGCGTATTCGATGGTGAACAGCGCGCTTTGCGTGAGCTCGGTGCGCTTCAGCTCGGCGCGCGCCTGCTCGCGGTCAGCGGTGGGGTAGAGCACGTGCCGCAAATCACGGCCCAACTTCGGCAGGAGCAGCTCGGCGCATTCATCGACGACGAGCCGGAACAGCGGCTCCGTGTCGTACAGATTGCGGCCCATGTCGACATACTGCGACCCCTGACCAGGAAACAGGAAGGCCAGCCGCGGAGCTACGCCGCTCGCCTTATTGCGGGCGCCCTCTCCGCTCGATGTCAGCTTTTGTGCGGCTTCGGCTAGGCTCGACGCGACGACGGCCCGTCGCTCGGCGAACTGCGCGCGTCCGAGCGACAGGGTGTAAGCCGCGTCGGCCAACTCGAGCGATGGCGTGCGGCCGATGTGCTGGGCAAGGGCGGCGGCCCCACGCTCGAGCGCCGCCTCCGACTTGGCGGAGAGCAACAGCAGCTGCGGCGCGATCGAAGGGCCGGAAGGCTCCGGCAGCGGCGCCTCTTCGAGGATGGCGTGGGCGTTCGTGCCACCGACCCCGAACGAGCTGAGACCAGCACGACGAACGACGTCGCCGCGGCGCCAAGGTCGACCCTCGCTGACCACGAAGAACGGGCTGTCCGCGAAGGCAATCTTCGGGTTGGGCGAGCGGAAGTTCAAGCTCGGCGGCAGCTGCTCGTGCTCGAGCGAGAGCGCGACCTTGATCAGCCCTGCCACGCCCGCCGCGGCCGTGAGGTGGCCGAAGTTGCTCTTGATCGAGCCGAGTGCACAAAACTGTCGGTCAGGGGTGCTGCGCCGGAACGCTTGGACGAGCGCTTCGACCTCGATCGGATCGCCCAGCGGAGTGGCGGTACCGTGCGCCTCTACGTACTGAATGTCGCGGGCCGAGAGGGCGGCGTCGTCGAGCGCCATCGCGATGGCGGTGGCCTGCCCCTGCACGGAGGGCGCCGTGAAGCTGGCCTTTTGGGCGCCGTCGTTGTTCAGCCCGACGCCGCGGATGACGGCATAGATATGGTTACCGTCAGCGAGCGCGTCAGCGAGCGGCTTGAGCACGACCATCGCCGCGCCGTCGCTGAAGAGCGTGCCGCTGGCCTCCGCGTCGAAGGTGCGGGTGTGGCCGTCACGCGAGAGCATGCCGCCCTCTTGGTAAACGTGGCCCGTGCGCTGCGGCACCGAAAGCGACGCCCCGCCCGCGAGCGCGACGTCACAGAGCCCAGCCCGCAGCTGCTGTACAGCGGTAGAGATCGCGACGAGCGACGTGGAGCAAGCGGTGTGGATGCTCAGGGCCGGCCCCGTCAGGTCGAGCTTGTTCGCGATGCGAGTCGCGACGTAGTCCTTCTCGCTCGCGACCATCGTCGTAAAAGCGCCGATGCGCGAAATGGCCTGAGCGTCGCGCAAGACCGCGTTCAGGTAGTAGCTGTTGTTGTGCGTGCCCGCGAACACGCCGATCACGGCGTCGTTGTCGGTGGGCGCGTAGCCGGCGTCCTCGAGCGCGCTGTACGACAGCTCGAGCAAGATGCGCTGCTGCGGGTCGAGCACCGCCGCCTCCGACGGCGAAATCCCGAAGAAGGCCGCGTCGAAGTATTCGGCTCCGTCGAGCACTCCGCGCGCGCGCACGAAGGCTGGATCCGCCAGCTCTTCGGCGGAGGCGCCCGAGAGCTCTTCGACCTCGAAGCGCGACACGCTCTCGACGCCCGCGCTCAGGTTCTCCCACAGCTCGGCCACCGAGCTCGCGCCCGGGAAGCGGCCGGCCATGCCGATGATGGCGATGGCGGCGTTGTCGTCGCCCGCCTTGCGCCGACGCGTCTTCTTGCCCTCGAACGCGGTCGGATCGTTGAGGTAAACAGCCTGACCCGTGATCGTCGGGTGAGCGAAGAAGTGCACGATTGGCAGCGGCTTGCCCAGCGCTTTTTCCGTGGCAGCGGCGGCCTTGAGCGCGAGCAGTGAGTTACCACCCAGCTCGAAGAAATTGTCGGTACAGCCGATACCGCGCACCCCCAAGATCTTCTCCCACACCTCCAGCAGCTGCTGTTCGAGCTGGCTCTGAGCCGGGACGTGGTCGTTCGCGAGCGCGGGACGCTCGTTGCTCGGCGCCGGAAGTGAGCGCTTGTCGACCTTCCCACTCGGGGTGCGCGGCAGCGCGTCGAGCGTGACGTAAGCAGACGGCACCATGTACTCGGGCAGCCGCTCTCGCAGACTCGCCCGGAGCGCAGCCAGATCGGCGCCGGCCTCGACCACCAACCAAGCCGCGATGCGCTTGTCACCGGGGCTGGGCTCGTAGACGCCAGCGGCGGCTTCCTTGACGCTCGGATGCTGCGACAAGGCGACCTCGATCTCGCCCAGCTCGATGCGGTAGCCGCGAACTTTCACTTGGCCGTCGAGGCGACCGAGGAACTGCAGCGAACCGTCGGGCAGCTGCTCGACCGAATCACCCGTCTTGTAGAAGCGACGCCCCGCGTAGGGACCGCTCTCGGCGCCGAGGGTGACGAAGCGCTCCGCGCTCAGCTCCGGCCGATAGAGATAACCGCGTGCCAGCGCAATGCCGCCGAGGAACAGCTCGCCAGCTTCGCCGGGCGCGACCGGCGAGCCATCGGGGCGGAGCACCGCCAGCTCGACCTCCGGCAGCGCCTTGCCGATCGGCGGCAACGCCGGCCACGTCGACGGGTGCCCGGTGAGCAAATGGGAGGTGACGACGTGCGTCTCCGAGGGCCCATAGTGATTCCAGAGCCGCGCCTCGGGCAAAAGCGTGAAAAACTGCGCGACTGCGCGCGTCACCTGCAGCTGCTCGCCTGCCGTGATCACTTCACGCAGGGTCTTCGGTAACCGATCATGCCCGACCGCGATGTCGGCCAAGCTCTGCAAGGCGATGAACGGCAGGAAGATTCGCTCGATGTTCTCGCGCTCGATCAGCTCGAGTAAGCGCAGCATTTCGAGGCGCATGGACTCATCGACCAGCACCAAGCGACCGCCACTGCACCAGGTCGAGAAAATTTCCTGGAAGTGCACGTCGAAGCTGAGTGGGGCAAATTGCAACGTCGAGCTGCGCTCACCCGCGCTCGAATCCGCCAGCTGCCATTGAATCAAGTTGTCCAGCGCCGCATGCACCATCGCGACGCCCTTCGGCACTCCGGTCGAGCCCGATGTGTAGATTGCGTACGCGAGGCCCTGAGCTTGATGACGCGGCGGCAGGCGCGTCGCATCGCCCTCGCAAAGCTCGCTCGAGTCGATGCCCAGCTCGATCGTCGGCAGCGTGCTCCGTAGCGCCAAGCCCTGCTGGCGGAGTAGCAGCGCCGGGCGCGCGTCGTCCATCATGAACGCGAGACGATCGGCCGGGTAGGCGGGATCGAGCGGCAAGTAGCCAGCTCCCGCCTTCAGCGCCGCGAGCAGCCCCACTATCGCCTCGAGCGAGCGATGTGCCGCGATGGCTACGACACTGTCCGGCTGCACGCCGTGCTCGATGAGGCGGCGCGCCAGTCGAGTCGAGCGAGCGTCGAGCTCCGCGTAGCTGAGCGAGCGATCCTGAAACGTCACCGCGAGCGCTTCGGGTCGTCGGTCGACCTGTGCCGCGAAGCGTTCGAGAAAGGAGGGGGCGGTCATGGCCAGCCGGGAATCGTACTCCTGCCTGGTAGGCGGACAACCCCCCGCGTAAGCTAGCGAGCGCTTCGGCCAAAAAGGCGGCGCTGCCCCCCAAGGCGATAACTTCTCATGGTTGGCGCGTCGGCGCGGCACGCGGCATGGGTGAGAACCAAGAATTGCTTAGTACCCTCATCCGACCGCTCCGCGGACGAGCGCTCGAGGAGCGCGCCCGCCGCAGACCAGAGCGTGAACACCTAGAACGCCGAACGGTTTGACCGCTCGGGTGTTCTAGCCCTTCCTGGTGGGGGCAGCTCGCGCCGCCCCCTCGCCTGAATGAATTCAGGCGAGCCGCCCGTGTCTACCCGCTGAGCATGCTGTCGATGGTGTCCGCGTTCAGCACGCGATCACACCAGTCCTCGAGCTCGCGCTCCGAGCCGCGCGACACGCGCGCTACGACTTGCTCTGTCAACGCGCCAAACTTGCGCGTCATTAGGCGCAACAGCATGTCCGCCCGCCCTTCCACGAGACCTTCCGCCCGCCCTTCCACGAGACCTTCCGCCCGAGCCTCTTGCTTGTCTGCCACCCGTTGCATGCGATCTGCGTTCAGCACCGTTTCGCGGTGCCAGGCGCGACTCCGCAGCTCCGGATCGGCGCTCAGCTCTTCGAGTGCGTCCTTCGCCTGCTTCAGGATCGGGCTCTCCATTGCCAGTTCTTCCAGCTCTTCGTCTTCGGCCGCAGTCAAGAATCTACACCAGCCCGAAAGGTTCGGCTCGTCGTTTCGATCCAGGGCTCGCGACCACTTGGGCAGCTCGATGAAGTGGAGCTCCAGGTGCTCGGTCAGACGAGCGCCATCCGTTTCCTCCCGCAGTCGAAAAACACTGTGAAATCGAGCTGAAGCGAGCTCCTCGAAATCGAGGATGAAGATCACGGCGCAGCGCCGCAAGCTCCCGTACTGCTCACCGCGCTGCAGCTGCTCCGAGTACAGGCGGGCCCAATAATACAAAGCTCGCTCGCGGAGCGCCGCATGCCGCCGCGTCTGGACCTCCACGTCGATGACTTCGCCGCTCCCCAGTCGCACCCGCAGATCGAGCGCGACCTGCTTGCCGTCTACGCCCAGCACGTCGGGCTCGTCGCCCACCACCACCACCTCCTCGATAGGCACCGCAGGACGCAAGACCGCGTTGAGCAGGGCGACGAGCAGTGGACGATTCTGCTCCGTCGCGAACAACTTCCAGAACACGATGTCGAGCTTGGGGTCGAGCAACCGGCGGGTCGTCTTTGGGTTCGCCACACCCGGCTCTTCGGGTCAGCGGCGGCGCCGGTTGCTCGAATTGCTCGATGTCGTTAAGAGCCGCCGCCCAGCAAGCCGCGCAGACCCTTGATGACCCGTCCCGCGACGCCCGTGGGTTCCGCGGCCTTGCTAGGTTGTGCGGCCGCGGGAGCGGCCGCAACGCCGCGCAGCTGGTCGAGCGCCGAGGCGGCTTGCTCGAGCGTGTTGAGGAGCAGGATGCGCGGGCTCAAGCGAGCCTTGGTCTCGCGCTCGATCATGTCGATGACGCGCAAGCAGAGTAGAGACTGACCACCCAAATCGAAGAAGTTGTCGTGAACGCCGACTCGGGGCACGTTCAGGACTTCGATGAACATGCGCGCGAGCTGCTTTTCGGAGTCGGTACGGGGAGCGACATAGGCGGCGGCGGGCGCCGCAAACGGCGAGGGCAAGCGCTTGGCGTCCAGCTTTCCGGAAGCGTCGCGGGGCAGCTCCGCGAGCTCTACGAAAGCGTGCGGGACGAGCGATGCCGGTAGCGAGGTGCGAGCCTGCCGTCGCAGCTCGGTCTCCGTGAAAGACATGCCTTCTCGAGGCACGACGTAGCCGACGATTCGCTCACCATCCGTTCCGGCCAACTCGATGCTGACGTGAACCGCGGCCACGGCGGCGTGCTCGGCCACGACGCTCGCGATCGCGCCACGCTCGAAGCGCTGGCCGCCGATCGAGAGCCACTCAGGGCCGGCGGGCGCGACGTCGAGCGAGCCTGACGCGAGGCGGCGCGCGCGCAGGTCGGTGCGCTGGCCGGCGACTTGGAGCTCACCCGTCACGCCGAGCGGAGCCTGCTGGCCGCGCTGGTCGAGCACGGCCGCGCCGGCGCCGAGGAGGTTGCCGTGCAGACCGCCGGGGTGAAGGCTGCGCTCGGTCTCCTCGAGCAGCGCGAACACGCGCGAGGGCAAGACGCGCAGCGAGGTCACTCGCTTCGCTTCTTTTCGCCAAGCCTCGAGTAGATCCGCGCCAGCGCCGCCCGCGACGAGCACCGTCTCGGGCAGCTTGGCCCCGCTGCTACGAAGCTCGGCCAGCGCGTTCGTGGCCGCGAACGCGACGTCACCGGGAGCGGATGCGCGCAGGGAATCAATCAGCGCGTCGTCGGCGCGGGCGTCCGTGGTCGGCAGCTGCAAAGCTTTGCCGGCGACCAAGGCGAGCATCACCTCGAGCGCGAACGTTTCGCTGAGCGGATTCGCAGCAACGGCCAAGCGCC
This sequence comes from Pseudomonadota bacterium, assembly GCA_023431345.1. GTDB lineage: Bacteria > Myxococcota_A > Polyangia > Polyangiales > Polyangiaceae > PMG-095. Next base: position 224,231 of record JAEYWK010000186.1, on the reverse strand, counting down.
CACCCGGCGTCAGGCCGGACTTGGCCGCAGCCTTCGCCGCCGACACGAGCTGCGAGACCCGCACTGGTGCTAGCTCGACTTTGCCGTCCGCGAGCAGCCAGGGCCACAGCCACGTCGCGCCGCGCGACGAGACACCGCCGTCGAGGCTACGTCCGCTGCTCACGGCCTGAGCGAGGTCTACGGTCGCGATCGCCAGGCCCTCGGGGGCGGGCCCCGCGCAGAGTAATAGTCGCGCCTGCGACGTCTCGAGCAGGCGTCGCTGCAGCGCGGCGGGGAAGCGCGGATCGATGACGAGCGCGCTGGCGCCCGCCCGCCAGACGCCGATGAGCGCGGCGACCTGCGCCGGGGAAGGGGTGCTGGCGATGGCGACGACCGCGCCGTCGTTCAAGCCGGCTTCGCGGATGGCGGCCGCCACCGCGGAGCTTTGAGCTTGCAGCGCGGCCCCGCTGAGCGAGCTGCCGTCTTGCTGCACCGCCGCCTCCGAGGTCTGACGCGCGAGCAGGCTCTCCAGCGATTCAGGGTCGCTGGCCGGAGCGGAGGACGCGGCGAGCGCTCGGCTATCTTGCTCGTGGACGACGAGCAGCTCGCTCAGCTTGCGCTCCGGATGCGCGACCACGTCGTCGACGAGAGTCGAGAAGCCACGCACGATGGCTTCGACCGTCTCACGCTCGAAGAGCTCGCTGCTGTAGTTGACGACCGCGACCATGTGGTCGTGTCGCTCGACCATCCACACCATCAAGTCATTCGCGGCCGCGGGCGGCTCCACGTCGACCTGCTTCAAGACCATGTCGTCCATCTTGAGCGGGCGGGTGCGCGCGTCCTGAAAGCTGAACAGCGCGCGCACCACGGGCGGGCGGATCTGCAGCATCTCGAGCGGCAGCTGCTCGTGACTGAAGGCATCGAGCGCGCGGTCGCGCGTCTTCTTGAGAAAGTCGAGGAAGGTCTCGTTCTCGTCGAAGCGAGCGCGCAGTACGATCGTGTTCGTGAACGAGCCGATCAGGTTCTCGAGCTCGGGGGCCTGGCGGCCCCGCACGGGCAGACCGACCAAGATGTCGTCACGACCCGTGTAACGGTGCAAGAGCACCGCGTACGCCGCGAACAGCGTCATGAAGAGCGTGGTGCTGCCGCGATGACCGAGGGCGGTGAGGGCCTGGCTCTGCTCCTTCGAGAAGCGCGCGATGATGGTGCCGCCCTCGTAGCGCATACGCTGCGGCCGCGCGTGATCGTAGGGCAACTCGAGGTCCGGCGGCGAATCGGCCAGCTCCTTGTGCCACCAGTCACGTTGCCGCGCGATCTCGGTGCTCTTGAGCCACTCGCGGTGCCACAGCACGTAGTCGCCATAGCGAACCGGAAGCTCGGGCAGCTTGCTCGGTCGCTTCTGCACCAGCGAGGCGTAAGTCTCGCACAGGTCCGACAGGAACACGTCGTACGACCAGCCGTCCCAAATCAAGTTGTGACGCAGCGTGAAGTAGATGAAGAGCTCGTCCTCGAGCTGGTACAGCTTCGACAGGAACAGCGGCCCCGTCGTGAGATCGAACGGCGTCTGCGTGGCCTTGCGGATCTCGGCCATCATCGCGGGGCGTCGCTCGGCTTCGGGCAGGCTGCGTAGGTCGCGCAGCTCGATCGCCAGCTTCAGTGAAGGCTTGATGTCTTGAGCCATGCGCGAGCCGTCGATCTTGACGGTCGTACGCAGCGTTTCGTGGCGAGCCACGATGACATCCAGGGCTTCTTGCATGAGGCCGAGATCGACCTTGCCCGCGATTTGCCAGGCGGCGGGCAGCGTGTGCGTCGCCTGCTGCGCCGGGTGCATCTGCTCCATCAACGCGATGCGCTCTTGCGCGATCGAGAGTGGCACCGTCGCGCCTTCGGGGCGGCGGGCGATGGGCGGAGGGGCTGCCGTCAAGTCGCCGCCCGCCGCCTCCGCTTCCTTGGCCAAGCGCGCCACCGTCGGCGCCTCGAAGAACTTGCGGAAAGAGAGCTGCACGCCATGATCGCGGCGCAGGCGCGCCAAAATCTGCGACGCGAGCAGCGAGTGGCCGCCGAGCGCGAAGAAGTCGTCGTGGATGCTCACGCGGCCGACCCCGAGCATGGCCGCCCACAGCTCGGCCATGGTCTTCTCCATCGGGGTCGTCGGCGCCACGAACTCGCCTTCCGAGCGCGCCGCACCCGCTTCCGGAGCGGGCAGCGCACGGCGATCGATCTTGCCGCTCGGGGTGAGCGGCATGCGAGTCAAGTTGACGAACGCCGCAGGCACCATGTAGTCGGGCAGCGTCTTCTTCAGGTGCGCACGCAGGTCGGAGACGGAAGGAGGCTCGCCGCTGGAAACGAAATAGGCGACGAGCTTGGCGTCGCCGGGCCGGTCCTCACGCTTGATCACGGCGACTTGCGTGAGCGCCTCGTGTTGGCCGAGCGCCGTCTCGATCTCACCGAGCTCGATGCGGAACCCGCGCAATTTGACCTGATTGTCGTTGCGGCCCATGCACTCGATGTCGCCGCTCGGTAGGTATCGACCCAGGTCGCCCGTGCGGTACATGCGCTTGCCGGGCGCGAACGGATCATCGACGAAGCGCTCGGCCGTCATCTCCGGTCGATTGAGGTAGCCGTGCGTCACGCCCGTGCCGCCGATGTAGATCTCGCCCGGCACGTTCACCGGCACCGGCCGGCGCTGCTCATCCAGCAGGTAGATGAACGTGTTGTCGACGGGCTTGCCGATCAGCACGCGCGATAGGCCCGGCGGCACCTGCCAGAAGGTAGACCAGACCGTAGTCTCGGTCGGACCGTACCCGTTCCACAAACTGCCGGAGCGGCATAGCAGCTCTCCCGCCAAGTCCAGCGGCATCGCCTCACCGGTGCAGATGAGCTTCAGCGACGAAGAGCCTTGCCAGCCTGCGCCGAGCAGCAGCCGATACGTGGCCGGCGTGGCGTCGATGAACGTGACGCCACGGCTCTCGATCACGTCGCGCAAGAGCCCACCGTCGGACGCCACGTCTCGACTCACGAGCACGATGCGCGCGCCCTGCACGAGCGGCAGCCACGTCTCCGACACCGCGATGTCGAACGACAGCGTGGTGACGGCGAGCACCACGTCATTCGCCGTGACGCCCGGTACCTTCGCCACGCTCGCGAGCAGGTTGACGACCGCGCGGTGAGGGACCAGCACGCCCTTGGGCTTACCCGTCGAGCCCGACGTGTAGATGACGTACGCGACGTCTTCGGTGGTGGCGCGCTCGTCCGCGAGCGACACCCCCGACACATCGCCTGGATCTTCCTCGACGAACGCCACGGTCGCGCCCGCCAGCGCGAGCTCGCGCTGGACCGCCGCCTCCGACACCAAGACCGGTGCCTGCGAGTCCTCGAGCATTTGCGCGAGGCGCTCGCGTGGGTAGCCAGGGTCCATCGGGACGTAGGCGCCGCCGGCCTTCCAGATCGCCAGGGCCCCGACGAGCAGCAACGGGGAGCGCTCGACGCACAAGCCCACCAGGGTGCCGCGCTTGACGCCCAGGCTGCGCAGCTTGCGCGCGAACGCCTCCGCCTTGCGGTCCAGCTCCGCGTAGGTGAGCCCTTGTCCGTTGAACTCGACCGCGACAGCGTCAGGCGAACGCTCCGCGCTGGCCGCGACCAGATCGTGAACGCACGGGGCCTCCGGCAGGGGCACCTCGGTCGCGTTCCACTGCTTCATCAGCGCCACGTCGGCGTCGGAGACGACGTCGAGCGCGCCGACGGCCTTCGTCGGATCCTGCGTGATCGACTTGAGCAGCGTCTCGTACGTGCCGAGCCAGCGCCGAATCGTCGAAGCGTCGAACAGATCCGTGTTGTACTGACACTCCAGCTCGACGCGCCCTTCGACCTCCACTGCGTTGATGAACAGGTCGAAGTTCTCGAAAGCACGCGGGTTGCCCGCGACGCGCGTCGTCAGCCCCGCGAACGTACCGTTGCCGTTCGCAGCGTTACGATCGACGTTGAAGATCACGGACACGAGCGGGAGCCGGCTCGGGTCGCGCGGCAGCGGCAGCTTCATCAGCAGCTTGCCGAAGCCGAAGCTCTGGTGCTCTTGTGCGTCGAGCAGCGCGCTCCGCACGCGCGCGAGCAGCTCGTTGAACGGCTCGCTGCGCAGCACCGTGGTGCGAATCGGCAGCATGTTCACCAGATGGCCGACCAGGTTCGAGTACGCTTCGTCCGTCGTTTGACCTGCCGAAGGAATGCCGACGACGAGATCCTCTTGCTGGCTGAGGCGGTTGACGACGACGTTGAAGCCCGCGAACAGCGTGGCGAACAAGCTCGCCTTGTACGAGGCGCCGGTGCGGCGCAGAGCCGCCACCAAAGCCGGCTCGAGGTGCAGGTCTTCGCGCCGCGACGCGTACGTCTTCAGCGGGGGACGCATGCGGTCGGTCGGCAGGTCGACGCTGGTTGGCGCGCCGGAGAACAGCTTGAGCCAATAGGCCTCGTCGGGGGAAGATAGCTCCGGCGGGATCGCAGCGCTGCGACGCGCATACTCCGCAAAGGAGGGTGGACGCTCGGGAGCCCCGCTCAGGCCGAGTCGCTGCGCGTAGAGCGCGCCCCAGTCGGCTATCAGGACACCGTTCGAGTAGCCGTCGAAGACCGCGTGGTGCGCCGTCAAGCACACGAAATGCTCTTCGTCCGAGAGCTTGACCAGGTAGGCGCGGTAGAGCGGGCCGTGAACGAGGTCGAAGGCCGTGTTCACCTCGCGTTCCCGCAGGGCCGCCTGCTCACGCTGCTGCGCTTCGCCATCGAGCGACGACCAGTCCATGAACGCCAGGCTCGAGACCGCCGGCGGCCCGACCACCAGGGTCAAGCCATCGCTGCTCAACGTCGACGACAGCGCGTCGTGGCGCGCGATCACGTCGTCGAACGCGGCCACCAGCGCCTCGCGATTGAGCGGGCCCTTCAGCGTCAAGGTGAGCGACTCGTTGAACGCGCGAGAAGCGTCGTCACCGAGCGCGCAGGCGGTCCAAATCTCGCGCTGCGGCTCCGTCGTCGGTGCAGTACCGAGGATGGCGGGGCCTGCGAACGGATCGAACGAGGAGGAGGGCGGAGATGTGTCGGCCAATGTACGACTAGCCTTACACAGCCCGCCTGCTGCGAAAAGTACCTCTGCGGAGCGCGACGGGGGCCGCAAGCCCGGCGCGCGCCTCCTTGGAAGCCACGCGTCAGCTAGGACGAATCACAGCCTTCAGCACCTCGACGTACTTCTCGAGTGACGCCCGCTCCTGAACGAGCGCGGCTCCGCGCTCACCCATGACGCGCGCGCGCTCCGGGTCCGCGAGGAGGTCCCTGAGCGCGCTCTGCATGCGTTCGACGTCACCGACAGGCACGTAAACGCCGGTTTGTCCGTCGACGACGAGGTCCGTCTGGCCCGGCGCTCGGGAGCAGACCACCGCGCGCTTCATGGCCATCGCTTCCAAGATGGCGGTGATCCCGGCCGCGAAGTCCACGTCTTGCAGTGGCATCACCATGAAGGCAGAGGCTTGGTACAGCTTTCGCAGACCGGCGTAGCTGAATTTCTTCACAATCACGTTGTCAGGGATGGCCTCGCCGGTCGTCGAGCTCACCTGCTTCGACCACGCGCTCGACGCGGTGATCACGAGCCGCAGAGGCATGCCGCGCACCGCCTTGAGCAGCGTCGCGTAGTCGCGCCGCTCGAGGCCGATCGCGCACACCAGCGGCGTGTCGGCGGCGGGGGGCACCTCGTCATTGGGCTCGCGCTCGGCGACCTCGGGCGAATAGAACCGCGTGTCGACCTGGAACGGGATCACGCGCACGCGCTCGCTTGGCACGCCGAAGCGCCTCTCCAGGAGCTCCTTCTGCGCGGAGGCGTAGACCAAGAACGTATCGACGTGGCTTTGGGCGCCCAGCCACTCGAAGAACACCGCCTTCTTCTTGGCGCCGAGCGCGTGACCAATCATGACGTGGCGCACCGCGCGCGGACCGCGGCCCAGCCACTTGAGCAGCAACGCGAGCGGAATGCCCACTTGCTCGCCGTCGCTGACGATGGTGGAGACGTCAGCCCGTCGCGCGAAGCAAGCCCAGGCCAACAGCGCGTTCTTGCCCGCCACCTTCTCGATGCAGCTCCCGAGCAGACGCGAGCTCCGGCGCGCGGCCGTGTAGTCGAGCAGCTGCGCCTCCACGGCGCGCGCGATCTCGACGTAGTCGGGGCGCGGCCGCTCTCCGCGCTCGGCGGCCGCCGCTTGGTCCGGATCGATCACGCCCGATACCGTGAGGATGACGTCACTCATGTCAGCGTGCGCAATCTCGGCGAGGTCCGCGGCGCGGTCAATTCATCGTACGGGGGGACGTCGGTCGGCCGAGAAGCAGAGGAGATTCTGGACCAGATAGCCGCGCTGCTCCGCTGAGCAGCGCGGCCCCGGACCTCACGATTCTTCGAGCTCTTCTTCTTGCTCTTCTTGGTCTTCGGCGTCGCGCGCAGCCTTCTCATCGTGATCCGGCGCACGCAGCTTGTAGCCCGAGCCACGTAGCGTCTCGAGCGGCAGGGCGTCGCCCAGCTTGGCCCGCAAGCGCCGCACGTGAATGTCGACCGTGCGCGGGCCGCCTTCATAGCGGTTGCCCCACACCCGCGCGAGCAAGTGCTCACGAGAGAGGACCTTCCCGCGGCGCTCGCACAGGTAAGCCAGCAGCGCGAACTCCTTGGCCGTCAGCGCTATCGGCCGCCCGTCCACGAACACCTCGTGACCGGCCTTGTCGACCACGATGCCGGCGACCTTGTGTCGCTCCTCGGTGGCGAACTCGCTGCGTCGCCACTCGAGCGCCCGGATGCGCCCGTAGAGCTCTTCGGGCACGTACGGATGAAGCACGAAATCATCGAAACCGGTCGACGGGTCGATGCGGGCGATTTGGCCGACTGTTACGGCAATGATCGCGCCGACGTTATCGAAATAGGGCTCCTTTCGGACTGCTCTCAGGGCGGCGACGGCCAGGTCGGGGCGATCGAGCGCCTCGAAAACGAGCGCGCGCGGGCGCACCTCCAGCTCGTCGTCTTCTTCTTGAATGAGCTCGACCGGGTCGTCCCACAGGTCGAGCGTTCTTACCGTCGCGCCGAGTTGGCGCAACGTGGATGAAGCTCCCTCCTCACGCTCGAGCATCGGTCCGTGACCGATGACCGCTACGAAGCTCTTGGCTCGGGAATGCTCAGATTTCAGTGCCGCCAACGGTTATCCGTGAAATTTTGATGGTGGGGCAGCCCACGCCGACGGGGACGCTTTGACCGTCTTTGCCGCATGTCCAGTTGCCGTCGGAGAGAGCTACATCGTTACCCAGCTGGGATACATCGCGCAGTGTTTCCGGACCGTTGCCGATAAGATTCACGCCTTTCAACGGCGCGGTCAGCTTTCCATCTTCGATCAGGTAGCTCTCCGTGAGTGAGAACACGAAGTCTCCGTTCGAGATGTCGACCTGACCACCGCCGAACGTCTTCGCGTAAATGCCGCGTTTCACGCCGCGAAGCATCTCTTCGGGGTCGTGCGGGCCGGCCAGCAGCACCGTGTTGGTCATGCGCGGCATCGGGGCCGCCGCGAAGCTCTCGCGGCGCCCGTTACCCGTCGGGGTGACGCCGAAATGCCTCGACGAGAGACGGTCTTGCATGTAGCCGCGCAAGATCCCGTTCTCGATCAGCACCGAGCGCTCGGGCGTCAGGCCCTCGTCGTCGACGTTGATGGAGCCGCGGCTCTGGAGGAGCGTGGCGTCGTCGACCACCGTGCACAGCTCGCTGGCCACCAGCTGGCCGATTTGGTCGGTATAGTTGCTGGTTTTCTTGCGGTTGAAGTCGGCTTCGAGCCCGTGGCCCACGGCTTCGTGCAGCAAGATGCCGCTGTCGCCGGGCGCGAGCACGACCTCCATTTGGCCAGCAGGGGCCGGGCGGGCGTCGAGCAGCACGAGCGCCTGCTCGGCCGCGATGCGCGCGTGATCTTCCGGAGACTTACCGGCGAAGTAGCTCAGCGTCATGCGGCCGCCACCACCGCTACGGCCCGACTCGCGCTTGCCTCCGTTTTCGGCAACGGCGCTGATGCCGAAGCGCAGCATGGGCTGAAAGTCGCGCACGAAGCGGCCGTCGCTGGTAGCGATCAGGATCTCGCGCACTTCCTCGGAGAACGACGCGGAGGCCTTGATGATGCGCGAGTCGAAGGCGAGCACGGCCTTGCTGGCGCGCTCGAGCAGGTCGCGCTTCTCGGTGCCCGGCACGTCGAGCGTCGTCTGCTCGAGTCGGTAGCGGTCAGCGACGTCACGGCGCTCGAGCCGAAGCGGCGCGATCGTTTTTCCGCCGTCGGCGATGCGAGCGGCGGTTTCGGCCGCGCGCTTCATGGCGTCGAACTCGAGGTCCTCCACGTAGGCGTAGCCGGTGGCGTCCCCCTTCTGCACCCGCACGCCGAGTCCGAGGCTCACCCCGCGCGAAGCGCTACGCAGAATCCCCTCCTCGAAGCTGAGGCCACCGCCAGCGCGGTACTCGAAAAAGAGGTCGGCGTAGTCGCCTCCTTTGGAGAGGGCCACCTCGAGCAGCCGCTCGCAGAGGCGTTCGTCTATCGCGACTGGACCGCCGGCGGCGAAGGGCGCGCGGTAGGTGCCCGTTCCGGCGGCGCTTGAATGAGATTGCACAAAGAACAGCATTGTACCCCTTGGCTGGGCAATCAAGGGGGCTAGCCGGGAGGGCGCTTTGGCTCGGGCGCCGTTTCGTTCGCGCAACCGGCTTTGGCCCGGATGGCGCGCGTGGCGCTCATGGCCACCCTTCCGGCCAGCTCACGGAGGGCTCCTACCCCGACGTCGAGCCGGCGCAGCTCGTCTCGCTCAGGGCCGCGCGGCTAGCCGCCGTCGCGCTGGAACGCCAGACCGGCGCGGGTCAGCTCCGCCTCCACGAGCGAGATGTGCTCGGGCCCGTGGGTCTCGATCACCAGCTCCACGCGGGTGTGTCCCAGCTCGACGCCCGAGAACGCGCGATCGTGCTCGATGCTGACGATGTTGGCGCGCGCCTCCGCGACCGCGCCCGTGATGCCGTGCAAGGTGCCGACCACGTCACGCGCCGTGATCGAGAGGCGACAGAGCCGGCCACTTTTCACCATGCCGCGCTCGATCACGCGAGAGATCAAGTTCACGTCGATGTTCCCCCCCGAGATCACGACCGCCACGCGCTTGCCGGCCAGTCCCAGGTCGCGATGCAAGAGCGCAGCGATGCCCACCGCGCCCGCACCTTCGGCGACGGTTCTTTCGCGCTCCAAGAGCAGCAAGATGGCCTCGGCAATCTCTTCTTCGTCGACGAGCTCGATCTCGAAGCCGTGAGCGACCACGACCTCGCGCGCGAGCCGCCCTACGTTCCGCACCGCGATTCCGTCGGCGATCGTCTTGCCGCCCGGTAGCGGGACGAGAGAGGCGCGCGGCTCGGCCTCGAGCGCGCGACGCATGCCGGGGAAGGTGCGCGATTCGACGCCGATGATCCGCACCTGGGGCGCCCGCGCGCGCAGCACGGTCGCGATGCCGGCGATCAGCCCGCCCCCGCCCACCGGAACGATCACGGCGTCACAGGTTGGCAGCTGCTCCAGTAGCTCGAGCGCGATGGTGCCTTGGCCTGCCATCACCTCCAGGTCGTCGAACGGGTGCACGTAGACGGCCCCGGATTCGGACGCGAGCTGCGCAGCTCGCTCGGCGGCTTCGTCGTAGCCTGAACCGTGCAGTATCACGCGAGCGCCGTGGCTCTCGGTGGCCCTCACTTTCACGAACGGAGTCGCCTCCGGCATGACGACGCTGCACCCGATGCCCAAGCGGTATGCGTGAAGCGCCAGCGCTTGCGCGTGGTTGCCGGCGCTGGCCGTGATCACGCCGCGCGCCCGCTCCTCCGCCGCCAAGCTCAGCAGTCGGCTGGCCGCGCCTCGCTCCTTGAAGGAGCCCGTGAACTGAAGGTTTTCGAGCTTCAGGTGCACCTGACAGCCCGCGAGCCGCGAAAGGGCGGCGCTTTCGCTGAGCGGCGTCCGTCGTACCTGCCCCGCTATCCGGGCCTGTGCACGCTCAACGTCGACCAGTGTGAGCACTTCGGCTCAAATCTAGCAGGTGTGGGGGAAGATGGCTGCGACCGCGCGACCATCCCTGGGTCGGCCGGGCGCCCCGTGCCCGCTTCGCCGTACCGGGAAGGCGCCTTGACCAACCCCGCGATAGTTCGTAGGATTTGTCGCTCAGATGGTTCCGGCCGGGCCGATGGTTTCGGCCCCGCTCACCATCCGAGCGGAAGCCTTGCCCATCGACCGCGAGAAGATTCTCCAGGCCGCCCAGAAGTACATCGAGAAGAAGAAGTACGACCGGGCGATCGTGGAATACCAGAGGATCGTTCAGGAGGATCCGAACGACGCTCGCACGCTTTTGAAGATTGGCGATCTGCAAGCGCGCCTATCCGCGTACCCGGAGGCCATCGCGACCTACGACCGCGTCGGCCAATTTTACGCCGAGCAGGGCTTCGCCCTCAAGGCCATCGCCGTCTACAAGCAGATTCGTGAGCTGATCAAGAAGCACGCTCCGGATCTGGCCGATCGCTACGGGCACATCGTACCCAAGCTAGCCGACATTTATACCCAGCTCGGTCTGACCAGCGACGCCCTCGCGGCGTGGGATGAAGTCGCCACCCGAAAGCAGCGCGCCGGGCGCGATCGCGACGCCATCGAAGTCTTTCGCAAGATGGTGGAGCTGGATCAAGCCAATCCGCTCCCGCACCTGCGCCTCGCCGAAGCCTGCTGCCGCGTGCAAGCGCTCGACGAAGCCATCGAGTCGTTCTGGACAGCCGCCGAGCTGCTGCTCAACCTCGAGCGCGCGGACGACGCCCTCAAGGTGGTCGAGCGCATCTTGCATTTCCGGCCCGACGCCCGCTTTGCCCGCGTGGCCGCCGAGCTGTACCTCGGCCGCGCCACGCGCGAAGACGGGATGCAGGCGCTGGCCAAGCTGCAGATCTGCTTCCAAGCAGATCCGAAGGACCTCGAGACGCTAGGGCTGCTCGCCCAAGCCTTCACGCTCATCGGCCAAGAGGCGAAGGCGGTCGAGGTCTACAAAGAAATGGCTCGCCTCGCGCGCGAGCAGAACAAGACGGACCTCTACACGCAGCTCCTGGGCCACTTGCGTCAAGTCGCGCCCAGTGACGAGCAGGTGGCGGGCTTCGATAGCATCATGCCCGCCGGGCAGTCGGTGCGGCCCGTCGAGTCTTCGCATGCCTCGCTGCTCGACTCCGAGGTCGAGCTGCTCGACGACGACTCTGCCGAGCTCGAGGTCGCGCCGGCGCAGGCCATGCCGCTGCCGAGCGACCCACGGCCGCGCATGGTCAGCACGCCCGATGTCGTCGTGGTCGGCGATCAGATCGAGGCCGCCGAAGAGCTGAACGACGCGGGCTCGTTCGACACGCACGGACACGCGCGCAAGGCCATCGTGGACGCGGAGTCGTTCCGCAAGCTGCGCTTGTACCCCAAGGCGATCGAAGCGCTGCACATCGCGCTCGAGATCGACCCGCGCTCGCTGGAGATTCGCCAGAAGCTGCGCGAGGTGTTGCTGGAAGCAGGCGAGAAGCTGGCCGCTCAGCAAGAGACGATCAACGTCGCTCAGCTGCACCTCGAGGCCGGCGACGCCGCGCAGGCCGAAGCGCTGCTATCGCAGGTGCTCGAGGTCGATCCGGAGAATCACGACGCGCTCTTGCTGTGGGAGCAGCTCGCGACCGGCTCGAGCCCGGACGCGGACGAGGCGGCGGGGCGGGCGTACGACGACGCTAGCTCCGAGCCCGACAGCTTCGATCCCAACGCGCCCTTGCCCTCGTACGATCTCGAGGAGGCCAACGTCGAGCACGCCATGCACAGCGAGCCCGGACGCAGCGTCGGCCGGCGAGGGCTGTCCGCCATCGATGATCCGTTCGGCGGCCCCAGCAACGCCGACGAGCCGCTGCCGAGCTTCCCCCTCGCCTCGCAGCTGGATGACGAGCTGGGCATCGACAACGAGCCCAACACCGACGTCAGCAAGCTCGCGCACTACGAAGACGAAGAAGAGATCTCGAGCGTCGAGGACTTCATCCCCCCGCCCCCGGCTGGGGCTTCGCCCGAGCCCAACTACGAGGGCCTGGAAGACGTGCTCGACGAGGCCGAGTTCTTCGCTGCGCGCGGCCTGTTCGAAGACGCGAAGGCCATCCTGATCGAGCAGCTGGGGCGAACTCCGAATCACAAGCTGGTGCTCGAGCGGCTGGCTGAGATCGAGCACCAGCTGGCCAGCTCGGGCGAAAGCCAGACGAAGGAGCGTTCGCAGCTCAGCGATCACGCACCCAGCCAGAGCTACGACGTCGACCACTCGCTCGAGGCGCTCGATCAGCTCGAGCTGGCCCCGGAGAGCTTCGCGGCCGAGTCGCGTCAGATGCTCTCGTCGACGCAAGACATCGACGTCGATCAGGTGTTCGAGAAGTTCAAGGCCGGCGTCAAAGCCCAAGTGGCCGACAACGACAGCGCCACCCACTACGACTTGGGGGTCGCCTACAAAGAGATGGGGCTCTTGCCCGACGCGGTCGGCGAGTTCGAGACGGCGGCGCGGGACCAAGCGCGGGAGTGCATGTGCTTCGCGATGATCGGCATGATCTACCTGGAGCAGAACCAGCTCGACCGCGCCGCCGAAGCCTACGTGCGCGCGCTATCCGCCGCCCAGAAGACGGTCGAGCAAGAGATGAGCCTCTACTACGATCTCGGCAACGTCTACGAGATGAAGGGCAAGAACCAAGACGCCCTTTACTACTTCCAGAAGATCGCGCGCCGCGATCCCGGCTATCGGGACGTCACGGAGCGCATCGCCCTGCTGTCACCGGCGCCCGTCGCGGTCGCGAGCGCGCGAGCCGTCAACGACGACGAGTTCGATCGCGTGTTCGACGACCTGTTCGAGAGCAAGTAGCGCGACCTGTCGCGGCGCGACGTCACGTCTCGCGGTCGACGATGGAGGCGAGCAGCTCGCCGGAGGCGCACAGGGTGCCGTCGACGGTGGCTTCACCGCGGAGCTTCCAGACGTTGGAGCGGTGATGCAGCACCTCGACCATGAGGTCGAGCTTGTCGCCCGGCGTCACCGTGCGACGAAACTTCGCCTTATCGATGCCCAGGAAATACATCAGGCTCCGGTGCGTATCGAACGGGTCCGAAGCGTACGCCAAGATCCCGCCGATCTGCGCCAGGCTCTCGATGATCAGCACGCCGGGCAGGATCGGCCGTCCCGGAAAGTGGCCCTGACACCAGGGCTCGTTGTAGCTCACCATCTTGTGGCCGCGGATCGTCTTGCCGGGGACGATCTCTGTCACGCGGTCCACCATCACGAACGGATAGCGATGCGGCAAGATCTCCAGGATTTTGGAGATCTGAATCCGGAGCGCTTGCGTGGTCAGCGGCGAGCCCCCGCCCCTTTCAAGGCTTGGGCGGGGCGATCACGGGAGGCGCGAGGGGCGCGGGCGCCTTGGGCGCGGCGGGCGCGGCCTTGGGCGCAGCGGGCGCGCCAGGGGCAGCCGCGTCGCCAGCAGCGCCGCCACCGCCGGAGTTGTACATGGTGATGACGCGATCGGTGAGATCGAGGTCGCTGCGGACGTACGGCACGGCCTTCTTGTCGACCACCACGTCGAAGCCCTCTTGGGTGGCCAGGCGACGGATGATGTTCATCGCCTTCTGGAAGACGGGCTGGGTGAGCTCGCTCTGCTTCTTCTGGATGTCCTGGTTGTACTCCACGAACTTCTGCTGAAGCTGCATCATGTCGCGCTGCCACTTGTCGGCGCGCTTGGTGAGCGCGCCCGCGCTGAGCACGTTGCGCTGCTTCTCGATGTCTTCGCGCTCCTTGACGAGCTCTTCTTGCTTCTTGTCGAGCTCACGCTGCTTGCTGTCGAACAGCTTCTTGAGCGTGGCCTGGGCGCGCAGGCCGTCTTCCGTCTCCATGACGGCGCGCTCGGTGTCGACGACGGCGATCTTCGCCTGAGCGTGGGCGGCACGCGGCGCGGCTACCCCGACGAGGGTCAGCAGCAGAACGCCGAAAACACTGAACAGGCGGCTCTTCATGGTGCCCGGGACTTAGCTGCCACCTCAGAAGCGGTCAAGGCCCCAGCAGCCAGCACTTGGAACGAAGCTCATCCCCGAGGCTCGCCGAGACTTTCGCGCATTTGCGACGATTCTCGCGCTTTCGGGGCCGCTCAGCCGCGTCTGGCGAGCGGGCCGGAACCGAGTCGGAGCAGAGGCGGCCGGCGCCCGGGGCCGCGTGCTCAGACGAGCACGAAGTCTTCGGTCTCGGCCGCTTCGGCGGAGGCGGCGGTGGCGGTCTCTTGATCGCGGTGCACCGCTAGCTCGTAGAGCTCGACGAACACCTTGGGATGCGCGCGCGCCAGGCCCAGAAAGCGGTCGCGCTGCAAGAACAGCGTGACGGTGGGGTGATGCGCGATCACGTCGGTGATGGCAGGGCGGCGCAAGATCAGCGCCACCTCGCCGACCACCTCACCCGGTCCGAGCCGGGCGACCAGCGTGGGTTCGCTGCCGTCGTCGTTGTGCAAAATATCGACTTCACCGAGCGCGACGATGTGGAGGCCATCGGGCGGGGAGCCCTGCGCCACGATGCGGTCACCTTGGTTGAACTGCTTGACGGTGAAGCGCTCGATCAGCGCCGGGCGCTCGGAAGGGTTGGCCGCCTTCAGGATGAAGTTGGTGCGCACCAGGTTGTCGAGCATGCGACGCCGGCAGAACTCGGCGAACACGCGCCCCACCTCCGGCGCCTTGGCCGCGACGCGGTCCAGCGCGCCCTTGCTACCGACCAGCACCACGCTAGGCCGGCACGCGGACACGGTGGCGGTGCGTGGCGCCGACGAGAGCAGCGCCATTTCGCCGAACAGGGCGCCATTTCCGAGCCGCGCCAGCGCCAGCGGCGCGCCGCCCGGCTTCATCGACTTCTTCGAGACGTCGAGCTCACCGCGCGCGACGATGAACGCCTCGTTGCCGACGCTGCCCTCTTCGACCAGCGCTTGATGGGTCTCGACGAAACGCGCGTCGAACACCGCGACCGTCGCCTTGAAGCTCGCGGGATCGAGCGCGCTGAACAGCACCTGCGGCGCCACCTGAGCCGCGACCGCGCTCAAGCTCGCCTCGTCTTGCGCGGCCTTGGCTGCGCTCAGGGCCTTCGCGCCACGCTCCCGCAGCTCATCGCCCGCTAGCTCGTCGTCCCAAGCCTCCGGATCCTTCGCGGTCGACGACATCTGCGGGGGCGCGCCGCCGCGCTTGTCCGCGAGCCGGCTCGAGCCCTTGGCGAACGCGGCCGCCATGCTCTCGAGCCCTTCGTCGACGTTGACCTCGGCGTCGCGAAGCAGCGCATAGGCCGCGATCGCCAGCGGCAAGTTGCCATCGAACACCGCGCGCTCGAGCGAAGCGCGCAGGCCCAGCTCCAGGTCATCCTGATGACCGAGCCCACCCAGCAGCCAGGCCACGACGAACGTGTTGAACGCAGACAACGGCTCGGCCTCGAGCAGGGCCCCCGCGACTCGTAGCGCGCCCTCGCGCTCCTCTTTCAGAGCCAGCGACAGCGCACGGTCGATCGCGCGCTCCTCCACGGCACCATTGACCCGGGGCACTTGGACCATCGCTGGCGAGCATAGTCCGGGGCCGCCGACCTGGACACACCTACATCTCGGCGTCGTCGGGCGGGATGGGGGCCGCACCGCCCGTCCCGTTGCCTGCGCTGGCGGCCCCTCCCGCAGACGGTGCGCCGGCCGGGATCGGCCCCGTGCCAGCGCTCGCGCTGCCACCCGTGCCCGGACCAGGGTCGGGGGGAGTGTCGCTGAAGAGCGCGGCTCGTGCGTCGTCGAGCAAGGCGAGCGCCTTCTTCATCATCGACGGTCGATCCTTGTCTTTCGCTTTGAGCGCCTTCTCGAGCTGGGCTTCGGCGCCGAGCAGGTGCGCCTGAACGTCGGCGCTGAGCTGCTTCTCGGACAGAACGGTGTGGGCGTCACGCGTGTCGGCGATGGCAATGCGCAAGAGATCGGTGTTGCCCGCGGACCGCACGTTGCGAATGTATTGCACGCGCCTTTGCACTTCGTCGACGTTCACCGCCGCGTTGACGACGCGGAGAAACGCCGCAAGATCCCCCTGCTCGTCGGTCGAGAGCTGATTGAAGATGAAGAACGACGACGGCGACGCCTGGAACGTGGGAGAGAAGTAGAAAGCCACCGCCTCCTCGATGGTGTCGACGGCGTTGTTGTGGAAGAGCGGGGCAGTATCGGCGGCCTCGGCCAGGGGCGGGACGTTGAAGGTATGATCTCCAGGCGACGAGAAGCCGTCGTCGAGGGGCAGCTCCGGAAGCAGGTTCCGAACGCCGGTGTCGAAGTTCAAGTTCGAGTCCACGAAGCCGCTCAAGTCGCTGTGACAGATGGTGCAGCCCGCGCCGAACAGCAGGTTTTGCCCGACCTGCGCGCGCGGATCGGTCGGGAAGCGCTGAGCAAAATCGCTCGGCTTCTGCCGGCCCGTGAACAGCTGGAAGGCTTCGAGCGCGTCGAGCTCTTCCTGAGTAGGAACGCGAAAGTCGACGCCGGGACGACGCGCCAGCGTCTTGGTGAAGTGCTGCATGATCGCGCCGAACGTGAACTCTTGTAGCGTGCTGCGCCCCGGGCCGCCGTCGCCCGACCAACCGAGCCGGTGATCCGGCGGCTGGCCGGAGAACGCGCCGCTCTGTACACCGCTGGTGAGCGCGAGCGACAGCGTGTGCTGCACGCTCCGCATCACGAACTTGTTCGTCGGATCGTCGAAGCCGTCCAGGTTCTCGACGATCAAGGCCCTCGAGCGCAGAAGCTGCGGATTTTCGAGCTGGGCGAGCGCCGGGTCGTTCTCCGCCACGAACAGCGGGTCGCTCTGGGGCAGGGTAGCGATGAACGCCGGAGAGATCGTCAGGCTTTCCTCGGCGCGGTGACAGGTGCCGCAGGTACGGCCGTTACCGCCGAACGTTTCATTGAAGAAGAGCTGAGCGCCGCGAGCCACGAGCGGATCGGTCGTCTCGATATCGCTCGCGAGCGGCCCCGTGACGGGGTCGAGCCCCTTGCTCTGGCGAAAGCGAAATAGGCGCTTCTCGAACAAGGTCCGCTCACCGATCGCGACCGGCGCTTCGAACGGCTTCTTCCCGCCCCGCGTCACGACGATCAGGTCGAGATCGAAGAAGACCTTGGTGCCGAAGGCAACGCTGAGCGTGCGGTTCGGACCGCTCTTGGAGAAGCTGCCCACCTTCAGCATTTGATCGGTCGGCTCGGGAGCGACCGTCCCCCCGCTGAGGTTCTTCACGAACCAGAGGTCGAAGTTCCCCTTGCTCGGAACGTTGCTCAGCGTGGCCGAGACGTTGCCGTTGTTCATGTTGAGCGTGGCCTGCCCGCTGGCGAGCGCCCCGCCTTCCCCGGCCACCCTTTCACGAATGAGCCCGGGGTGATGACCGTAGCCAATCCGGAATTGCCCATCGAGATCGACGCTGCCGAATGCGCTGGCAAATGTATCGTAAGCGTCCGCCAGCCCGTCTTCGGGAGTGGCCGTGAGTGACTCTCCGGCGCCCTCCCCTCCGCTATCCAGCGCGTCGTCCATTTCCCCCGAGGCAGCGCCGCAGCCGGCCACGAACAGGGCGGCGACCAAGAGACTTCGGCTCTGACGACCAGCACTCAACTCGGCTTTCACGATCGAACGCATCGATACCTCCTCGATGGCGCAGCAGCTCGAGCCATGCCTCGAGGCTGGGCCGGTCGCATTGGACGATGAGTGCGATGGGCGACGAGGACCTAACGCTCTTTTCTCACGGCGCGCTCGCGGGCTGGGGAGGATGCCCCCCAACCACCACGAAGCAGTCAGTCGCTGCGGGGTTTGTTGCCGAGCTTGGACAGGACGGCGCTCATGGCGTCAGCGGCGGCGCTGACGCGAGGCACGACGAACGGGAAGTCCATGCGCGTGGGGCCAATGACGCCCAGCGCGCCCACGCTCTCGCCGTCTTCTTCGCGAAAGGGGGCCGCGACCACGCTGACGGGGCAGCCCACGGCTTGCGCGGCTTCCTCGCCGAGAAAGACCCGCACGTTGTCGGATGACAGCGCCGAGTCGAGCAGGGCGAGCAGGCGCTGGCGATCTTCGAGCACGCGCAGCAGCTCGCGAGCGCTGTCGAGGTTGCCGAACTCGCGGCTCTCGAGCAGGCGCGCCTGACCCTCGATCTCGATGCTGAGGCCGCGGGCGGCGCCTTCCGCGGCCGCGCGCACCAGCGACAAGCCCTTCTGATGGAGTGCCCCGATCCCGTCCGTTTGATCGCGCATGCCGCTCTTGAAATGCTCGCGCACGCCGACGAGCGTGCGACCCGCCACCGCCTCTTCGAGCATGTTGTGGATGCGCTCGAGCTCTTGGTCGCTCACCGGCTCCGCCAAGCTCAGGAAGCGGTTCTCGACCGTGCCGTCGGAGAAGACGATGACGGCCAAGAGCTCGCCGGGACGCGTGGCGATGAAGCGCAGCTTGAGCAGCGTGCGCGTCGCGCTGCCGGCGCGCACGAGCAGCGCGGGCGCGCCCGAGAGCCGCGACAAACGTCGGCCCGCCTCGCGCAGTAGGTCCGTGCCGGGCGGGAGCTCGGAGAACCAGCTGTCGATGTCGGCGCGCTCTTCGTCCGACAGTTGGCGCTGCTCCATGAGCGCGTCGACGAACAGCCGGTAGGCCGCTTCGGTGGGCACTCGCCCCGCGGAGGTGTGTGGTTGGCTCAGGTAACCGCTCTCTTCCAGGTCGGCCAGCACGTTGCGGATGGTGGCGGCGGACAGCTCGAAGCCGTACTTCTTCGTCAGCGTGCGACTCGCCACCGGCTCACCCGACGCGATGAACTCGGTGACGGCTGCGTAGAGGACCGACCGAGCGCGTTTGGGCAGGGTGCTCACGAGGCAAATTTGGCTCGACCCAGGCGGCGCGGTCAAACGCCACCCCAAAAAGCGCGGGCGCGTCCACTTACTGAAACGCGGGGTGCTCGAGGCCTGCGAAATCCTTGACAGTTTTCGGGCCGCCGCCGATGATTTCGATCCGGCGAAAATCCGGACTAGTTTCATGCCCGTGCCCGCTCATTTGGAGGACGCGTGACCACGACCCTGCTGGCAGTGGATGACAGCAAGACGATGCGCAAGGTGATGGAAATCACCTTTGCTGGGGAAGGCTTCAAGACCGTGGTCGCCGCGGACGCGGGCGACGCCGTCGCGAAGGCGCAAGCCGAGCGCCCGCAGGTGGCGCTGATCGACGCCGGCCTCGAAGGCACCAGCGGCTACGACCTGTGCAAGCAGATCAAAGGCGCATCGCCGTCGACTCTCGTCGTGCTCTTGTCGAACAAGGCCCAGCCCTACGACAAGGCGCGCGGGGCCGCCGTCGGCGCCGACGACTTCATGGACAAGCCGTTCGACACCCAGCAGATGATCGACAAGGTCACGACGCTGGCCAAGCGCGGCGCGCAAGCCGGCGCCGCAGCGCCCGCTCCGGCCGCCGCCGCGGCAGCGCCGGTCGTCGCGGTGCCGCTCGCCGCGAAGCCGCCCGAAGTGGCTCAGCGTCAGCGCGTGCAGACGCTCGCTTACGGCAGCACCCCCGTGCCGCCGCAGGTCGCCGCCGCTTCTCCTTCGGTCAAGCCGCTCGCTGGGTCCGCGCCGTTCGGTTCACGCGCGCCGACGCAGCCGGGCACTTCAGCCTACTCGCCGCCCGCGCCTGCGCCCGCCGTGGCCCCCACGGCCCCGCTCACGACTCCCGCCGCCAACGGCGCGGGCATTCCCGCCGACTTCGCGAGCAAGCTTGGCGGCCTAGGGCTCACGCAAGCTCAGGTCGAAGGCGTCCTCGCGCTCTCGCGCGAAGTCGTGGAAAAGGTCGTGTGGGAAGTCGTGCCGACGCTGGCCGAGGCGCTGATCAAAGAAGAGATCGCCCGCCTCACCAAAGAATAGCGGACTACCGCGTCAACGGGAGTGGCGCCGAGCTCGAAGCCCTCGGCGCCCCGGACGCGTCCTATCGAAGCAGCGGGGCGGCGGAGAGGGGAGGCGGAATCCGGATCATCGATCTGAGCTCGCAGCCGCCCAGCCGCTGGCGCGGTAGCCCATCGGGGGCCGTGCGGTGCTATAGCGCGGCCAGTCATGAGCGAAGAGCTGTCGAAGGCGTACGAGCCCAGCGAAGTCGAGCCGCGTTGGTACAAGTTTTGGCTGGATTTGGGCGTGTTCAAGGCAGGCACGGAGCAGAGCCAAGGCAAGCCCAGCTACGTCATTCCCATGCCCCCGCCCAACGTCACGGGCAGCTTGCACATGGGCCACGCGCTCGGCAGCACCTTCCAGGACGTGCTGATCCGGCACAAGCGCATGCAGGGCTTCGACGCGCTGTGGCAGCCGGGCATCGACCACGCCGGCATCTCGACGCAGGTGGTGGTGGAGCGGCTACTCAAGCGCGAAGGCAAGACGCGGCACGATCTCGGGCGCGAGAAGTTCATCGAGCGCGTGTGGGAGTGGAAAGACCAGAGCGGCGGACGCATCGCGCGGCAGATGCACATCATCGGCTGCTCGGCGGACTGGGAGCGCAGCCGCTTCACGATGGACGCCGACTACTCCGAGGCGGTGCGCGAGTGCTTCGTGCGCTTGTACGAGGAGGGGCTGATCTATCGCGCGACGCGGCTCGTGAACTGGGACGTGGAGTCGCAGACGGTGCTCAGCGACCTCGAGGTGGAGATCGAGGAGAACGTGCAGGGCGAGCTGTACGAGTTCGCCTACCAGGTCATCGACGCGGACCCGGCCGCGGGCGCTACGGAGCTGGTGGTGGCGACGACGCGACCCGAGACGATGCTGGGCGACACGGCGGTCGCCGTGCACCCCGACGATCCACGCTACCGGCACCTGCACGGCAAGAAGCTGAAGCATCCGTTCGTGGATCGCGAAGTGCCGGTGATCACCGACGCGGTGCTGGTCGACATGGCCTTCGGCACGGGCGCCGTGAAGGTGACGCCGGCCCACGATTTCAACGACTTCGCGACCGGCAAGCGCCACGGGCTCCAAGAGATCAACATCTTCGAGCTCGACGGCACCATGAACCAACAAGGCGGCGAGTTCGCTGGCCTCGAGCGCTTCAAGGCCCGCAAGGCAGTGAAGAAGCGCTTGGCGGAGCTGGGGCTCGAGCGCGGCAGCAAGCCGCACAAGATGACGCTGCCGCGTTCACAGCGCACCAATAGCGTCGTCGAGCCGATGATCTCGACGCAGTGGTTCATGAAGATGGCGCCGCTGGCCGAGCCGGCGCTGCAGGCGGTACGCGACGGCCGCATTCAAATCGTGCCCGAAGAGTGGGTGAAGACCTACGAGTACTGGCTGACCAACATTCAAGATTGGTGCATCTCGCGCCAGCTCTGGTGGGGGCATCAGATCCCGGCGTTTCATTGCCAAGACTGCGCGCACGTCAGCGTGACCCGCAGCGACACGCTGGAGCGCTGCGAGAAATGCGGCAGCGCCAAGGTGACGCAAGACCCCGACGTGCTCGACACCTGGTTCTCCAGCCAGCTCTGGCCATTCGCGACGCTCGGTTGGCCCAAGCAAACGCCGGCGCTCGAGCGCTACTATCCCGCCGCCGACCTGGAGACGGGCTACGACATCATCTTCTTCTGGGTGGCCCGCATGATCATGATGGGCCTGCATTTCATGGGCGACGTGCCGTTCAAGCGTGTGCTCTTGCACGGCATGGTGGTCGACGAGACGGGCGACAAGATGAGCAAGGTCAAGGGCAACACCCTCGACCCGCTCGACTTGATCCACGGCGCCACCTTCGAGAGCATGGTGCAGAAGGCCATGCCCGACGCGCCGGTGGCGGAGGCGCTGACCAAGTTCAAGAAGAGCTACCCGTCGACCGCGCAGATGGGCAAAGGCTTCTCGGCGTACGGCACGGACGCCCTGCGCATGACTTTGTGCAGCTATTCGCCGCAGGCCAAGCGCATCGCGCTGTCACCGGCGCGCGTCGACGGCTACCGCAAATTTTGCAACAAGATCTACAACGCGACGCGCTTCTCGCTCACTTACATCAAGGACGAGCAGCCGAGCGGCAAGCCGCTGGCGAGCCCGAAGCTCTTGATCAACCGCTGGCTGCTGTCGCGCTTGAGCGCGGCGGTCACGGCCAGCACGGCCGGCATCGACGAGTATCGACTGGATGACGGCTCGAAGGCGCTCTACGCCTTCTTCTGGGACGAGCTGTGCGCCTGGTACGTCGAGATGTGTAAGCCAGTGTTCAGCGACGGCAGCGCGGAAGCGCAAGCGGAGACGCGCGCGACGCTCGTGCACAGCCTCGAGGTGGTGCTACGCGCCCTACACCCGTACATGCCGTTCATCACGGAGGAGCTGTGGCAGCTCTTGCCGAAGGCGCCGGGGGCGCCTCGGTCGATCGCGCTCGCCCACTACCCGACGGCCGCCGACGGCCGCCCGGATGCCGAGGCCGATCGCGAGATGAAGTGGCTCACCGACGCGATCGGCGGGGCCCGCGCGGTGCGCGCCGAGCACGACATCAAGTTCGCCAATCACGTGCCGCTCGAGCTGCGCAGCGCCGACGCCCGCGTGCGCCAGGTGCTCGCCGAGAACAGCCGTCTGATTCAGTTCTTGGCCAGCACCGACGGCCCGCCCACCATCGCCGAGCCCTCGGCGCAGAAGCCGCGCGGCTCCACTCTGAACGTGGCCGGCGATCTGGAGGTGCTGGTCACGCTCAAAGGCCACATCGATCCCGCGAAAGAGAAAGAGCGGCTCGAGGGCAAGCTGAAGCGCGTCGGCAAAGACATCGAAGTGATGCAAAAGAAGCTCGGGAATCCGAGCTTCGTCGCCAACGCTCCCGCGGAGGTCTTGGCCGAGGCGCGGGCGCTCCTCGACAGCTTGCAGCAGCAGAAGGCGCGGCTCGAAGAGGGCTTCGAGCTGATCAGAGAGCTTTCTGAATGAGCTCCGGCCGCACCAGCGGCACCAGCATCGGCTCGAACAGCACCTCCGGCGTCACCCCGCTCTGAAAGGCATACGACAGCCGGAGCGACACGCGGGTGCCGCGCAGCGCTCCCTTGTGCATGAGCTCGGCCGCGCGCGCGCCGATGCGCTCTTCGAGCAGGGCCTTGGGCGTCTGCTTCGAGCTGCGCAGCAGCTTCGGACTTCCATAGGCGCCGATCACGAACGCGACGGCGGGCGGTGGCGCGCCAGCGGGCAGCGCCGCGAGCGCCTTGGCCAGCGCGGTGCGCTGCGGGTCTTTCTTGGCGTCCCACTCGAGCACCAGCTTTTCGGCGCGGATCAGCGTGAGCAGATCCGCGCCCGGGCCGGGCACCATCTCGATCTCGGCAGCCTTGCTGAGCACGCCGAGCGCGTCGGCGCCGCGGCCCAGGCGCTCGAGGGCCCCCGCCGCGTCGAGCACGGCGCGCAGCGCTAGCTCGGTGGGGAGCGCTTGACCGATGAGCTGGCTGGCGACTTGAGCCAGCGCGCGGTACGTGCGCTCGCTGGGGTCCGCCACTGCGTCCAGCTCGGCGAGCAGCAGCACGGCCGAGGCGCCTTCGATGCTGTCCTTCGGGGCGCTGCGTACGAGCTCCACGAGCGAGGCGCGGGCGGCTTCGAGCGTGGACGCGTCACCTCCCGCGGCCGCTTCCCATGCGAGCAGGCCAGCGTGCGCCGAAGACAGGGAGGGCGGCGCCGACTTGGGCAGCAGCTGGCTCACCGGTTGATCGCCGGCGAGAACGGCCGCGACCGCCAAGCGCGGCGCGGCCGCTTCCACGCCGATGGCCGCGAACCACAGCTCTTGCTTGCGCGCGTCGTCGATCTGCGGACGCTGGCCGCGCGACATGTGCAGGCCTGCGCTGACTCCGGCCGCGAGCGCGTTCGCGAACGCGGCCAGCGGCTGCTGCTCGGGCAGCTCTTGCAGGACGCGCGACAGGGCTTGATAGCGCTCCGAGAAATTGCGCTCGAGGCTCTGCGCGTCGGTCGCCGTCGACAGCTCGGTCACCCACGGCACGACGTGCGCCAGGCCGATGTACGCCTCGACCGACGCGGCGTCGCGACCGGCGCCGCTCTTCCAGGCCGCGTGCATGTCGGCGAGCGCTGGCTTCAAGCCGGCCCGTACGTTCACGGCGTCGCCACAGACGTGCGCAGAGCCGACGCCGGGCGGGAGGCCCGGGCACGCCGAGCCGTCGGCGATGGCCACGCCGATGGCGGCCGCGACGCGCAAATCCGCCGGGGCTTTGGCCGCGACGGAGGCGAGCGCGGCGCGAGCCTCTCCATAGCGGCCAAGCTCGAGCAAGCTCCAGCTCTTCACCAGCGGGTCGCCGTCATTCTTCGCGTCGAGCGAGCGCTCGAGCACCGCGAGGCGCGCGTGAGCCGGCGACGTCTCGGGCACGCCGGAGTACGCTTGGTCGAAGCACTTTTGGTCGAGGGCGTACGCGCAAGCCGCGGCGACACGCGAGAGCACGGGCTCCGTCGCGCCGTGTGCAGCCCACGCCTCGAGGGCGAGACGAGCCAGGTCGGGCCGCGACGCTGCGATCGCCGCGCGCTCGATGGCGGCAAGTAGATCGGGAAGGTCGGGGCTGGCCGACTGCGAAAGGTCGAGCAAGCGATCGCGCAAAAAATGCTTTGCCGCGCGCTCGGCGACCCCGCGGAGCAGCACGAGCGCACGGCGACGCTCGTCCTCCGTCGCCGACGGCGGCAGCTCGAAGGTCATGGGCAGCTCGTCCGCAGCGACGGGCGTGGTCGAAAGCGCGAGCAAGGCGTGACCGGAGCTGCCACCGGCCTTCAGGTGCAAGAGCGGCGCGGCTTGCGCGAGCTCGCCCGACTGCAGCTGCTCCCGCTGCTCGTTCGACAGCGTCTTCAGGCGTGTCTCGAGCACCGTGACCGCCTCGGGCGGGAGCAGCTCGAGCACGGGCCCGGGGCGTTCGAGCTTTCGCAGCGCGTCGAGCAGCTGCTCCTTCGGCGGCGCGGGCGCAGGCGGCGTAACCGCAGCCGGCGGCAAGGCCGTCGGCTTGACCGAAGGAGCGCCGCTGCAGGCAGAGAGCGCCAGGAGCGAGACCCACGCGACCCGCGAGACGTTGCGCAGCTTGATCATCAAAACCGGAAGCGAGCCAAGAACATCAGATCACGCCAGTCGACGCTGCCGCCGCGGCCGAGCAGGTTGCCGAAGCGCAGGCCAACGCCCAGGTCCACGTTCTGGGTCACGTTGAACAGCACACCGCCCTCGATCGGGATCTGCACGGCGTCGCCGAAGCCATCGAGTGGGCCGTGAACCGCGGTGCCGACGAAGGGCACGACCGTCTCGGTGGCCTGGAAGTAAAACCAAACCGGTAGGTAGAGGTACTCGCGGTTGCCGCGATCACGGTTCGAGAAGCCGATGTACAGCGACGGATCGAACACGAAGGCGGTGATGTCGCCGATGTTCAAGCGCCCAATCACGCCGGCGCGCGCGCCCACGAACAGCGGGTCGAAGCTGTGCACCGGCAAGCCGACGTGCAGGTCGAGCTCGAAGCGATTCGAGCCCGTCAGGTAGTACATCAGGTCGAAGCCAGCGTCGTTGTAGACCTTGTCGCACTCGTTGAGGCACAGGCCCGTCTCGTGCGAGATGCCGAGGGACAGGTCGTCCGACGGCGCCCAGTAGAAATGCGGCGAGATCGTGACGGGCCGCCCAACGCTGTCTCTCGACAGGTTGATGTCCATCAGGGTGGGGCGCGCTGGATCACCGGTGATTTCGAACGAGCCCTCCGGCATCAGGAAGCTCTTTCGAGTCCATGGCTCGGCGTGCGCCGTGGCAGAAAAACACAGGCAAAATGCCGCTAGGAGGGCGCCAAAAGCTCTTCTGAAGCTCATCGGCGCCCATCCTAGTCAGCGGCCGCAGATTGTCGACCTTCCCGCTCTTTCCTCCGGCTTCCGCTCACCCCGGCGTGAGCAAGATCGGGTAGCTGACGGTCACGATGCCGTTCTCCGGTGTCGGAAACGAGAGGCCGTAGAACGCGCTCGCGACGCACGACTTGACCCCCGCGTCCGGCAGGTCGCCGCCCGCGGACACGTTGCTCACGGCCCCGTCGCGCCCGATCACGAAGCGCGCGGACACACGGCCTTCGAGGTTGGGGTTCGCGCGCAAGCCGACCTCGTAGCAGGCGCGGAAGCGACCGAAGTTCTGGCGCACCACGCGCTGGATGACCTCGGGCGGGAGGCGACCGCTCACGACGGAGTTGCCCTCGGGGCGAACTTGGAACTTGTAGCCCTTGCGCTCGGGCGCGCTGCGGCCCACGGAGCGCCCGAAGCCGCCTTCACCGGTGCCATAGCAATTGAGCCCCATGCAGGTGCCGATGTCGTCCATGCCGACGCCGATGCCTTTCCCGCCGGCGCCGCTGCCGAGTCCGCTCAGGCCGAGCCCGCCCATGCCCGCGCCTTCGCCGATGTCTCGGCTGAACAGATCGCCGGCGGCGTTCACCGCGTCGGGCCCCGTCGGCAGGTCGGCACCCCACGGCGACGTCGGCGCCATCGTCGCGTTCATCATGCTCAGCAAGCCAATGGTGCCGAAGCTCTCGGCTTCGCGCCGCAGCTCGGCCCGGGAGACGGCGCGCTCGGCAGTGTCGCCTTTGACCGCCATCCGGCGCGGGAGGGCATTTTCTGGCCTCCCCGCCGCGCCTTCCGGGCCGCGCGAGCGCTCGGCGGGAGCGCCCTTCTCTCCCCCGCCCGCGTCCGGCTCGGGCGGGCGCTGCTCCTCTTCACGCTGCGCGCTAGCGTGCAGGTATTGCTGCATCAGCTGCAGGCGATCTCGCTCGAGGTCCTCTTGCGCCGTCCAGCCCAGGCTCGGCGTGAGAAACGCGAGCGTCGCCACCAGCGCACCTTGCAGCAGCGAAGCGGTGCCCATCGTGACGAGCGCGGTGCGATCCGTGCCGCCGAGGACTGCGCGCGGGACACGCGGGGGCGCCTCTGCTCCTGCCAAGCGGAAGCTCACGCCCGAGACTTCCACGATCACGACGCGCCCTTGGCGCAGCTCCACACCCCGCGCACCGAGTCGCACGTCCGAGCAATCCACGCTGATGTGACTCGCGTCGACGAGCTCCCCCCCCTCGAGCACGCGCGGCGCGGAGCCAGCTTCGAAGATCGCGAACGGCAGGCCCTCCCGCAGCGAAATCAGCTGCAGCCGATCCGTCCCGATGCGGTCGGCGGAGAGGGCGAAATCGACGTTGTCGCCGGGGCTGGTGGCAGCCCCGCGCGCGCCGCCCACCTCGCCCACGGCGAAGCCGCGAGGTGGCGCGAGGTGCGCCACGCCAAGCACCGTTGAGCCCCAAAGCACGGTGATTTCGAGCGCTTCCGCCGCGGGCGCGGCTTGGTTGGCGGGCCGAAGCACGACCGGCACGGGATCGGCGTTCAGGAAGGGATTGTGGGAGATGGGATTGTGAGAGGTGGGATTGTGGGCGTGAGGCGGTGACGGGACGGCGCGAGCCGTCGCCACGGACGCGTGCAGCGAATCGCTACTCATGGCGAACTCTCCTTCGAGTTGTGGATGACGTCGCTGACGCACCGCACGAGCGCGGCCGCATCACTGGGGGGAGCCGGCGAAGGTCGCCGTCGTCCCGAACGTCACGCTCGAGACAGACACGGCCGCCCACGGCAAGTTCCCGCCGTACCCGCATTTTTTTCTGCTCCACGCACGCCCACCTACCCGCTCGCTCGAGCGACGAGGTTCTGCGAGGGGCCGCTCGTCGTTCGTCCTCGAGGCGGGCCTTCATCGCAGCTCGTAAGGGCCAGCTTGCCGGCCCCTAAACAATCGCCTCCCGGCGCCGTTCGACTTACACGGAGCCCTCGGTCCGCTCTGAGGAGCTACGCAAATCGTGAGCGTGTGTAGGATTTAGCGTGGTACGGTTGAGCGTCGAGGGAGTGTCTTGAGCGAGAATCGCGAGCTGGAAGACTACGAAGAAGAAGTTGAGGATCGCACGGCGATCGTCAGCCTCAAGGAGCTGAAAGCGCCACCGCGCAGGCAGACGAAAGACCGTCACCTGCTGGTGCGCGTGCGCGGCGCCGAGCTCGGCCGCGTGACTCCCCTCTCCCCTGAGCGCATGCGCGTAGGTCGCAGCCAGGACTCGGAGCTGTGGCTGTCGGACGACGGCGTGAGCCGGCGTCACGCCAGCTTGGTGCGCGAAGGCAGCGGCTACGTGCTGCTCGACGAAGGCAGCGCCAACGGAACCTTCGTCGGGGGGGTGAAGGTCGATCGCCACGAGCTGCGCGACGGCGACGTGATCCAATTCGGCCCGACCGCGGTCTTCCGCTACACGTTGAGCGACGAGAGCCAAGAGGCCCTGCTCCGCCAGCTCTACGACGCGAGTGTGACCGACGCGCTCACGGGCGCCCACAACCGCGAGCACTTCGACACGCAGCTGCGCGCAGAGCTGTCGTACGCGCGTCGCCACAACACCGACGTCTCGTTGGTCATCTTCGACGCGGACCATTTCAAGAAGGTCAACGACACCTACGGACATCAAGTCGGTGACAGCGTCTTGATGCAGCTCTCGGACGTCGTGCGAAATACGGTGCGAAGCGAGGACGTGTTCGCGCGCTACGGGGGCGAGGAGTTCGCGCTGGTGCTGCGCGGCATCGACATCGACGGCGCGGGCGCCGTGGCCGATAGGTTGCGCGAACGCATCGCAGCGCTGCAGATTCAGACAGAGCGAGGCCCGCTGAGCGTCACCGTGAGCGCTGGCTGCGCCTCGTTATCCACCGTTCAAGACAAGACCCCCGAAGGCCTGATCGCCGCCGCCGATCGACGGCTCTACGGCGCCAAGCACGCCGGCCGCAATCGCGTCGTCACCCGCGACTGAGCCGCCGCGCGAAAGGACGCGTCGAACCGGGCCCGCCGCGCCACCGATTGACGCGGCCCTCGGCTGGGGGGAAGAGGCGCTGTGGAAGACGAGCCGCTCGTGCCGCCCGGCAACCCGCTGCGGCCGCGCTCACTGATCGCGCTGGGGCTGGGCTTCGTAGCGCTGTGCGTCTCGTTCGCGAGCGACGCCCGCTGGTCGTTCGGGCTCGCGCTGAGCCTCGCCGCCGCTGCGCTCGCGACCTTCGGCGCTCTCGACTTCGCCGGTTGCTTCGATGACGAAGAGCCCGCGACGCTCGGGCGCTGGCGCATCGCGCGCTTGAAGCCACGCCTCATCGAGGTGTCGGGCGCGGCGCTGTGCAGCGTGCTCGCGCTGCGCGTGGCGGTCGCGGGGGTGCTCCCCGCCCACCGCTGGACCTCATCGCTGGCTGTGACGCTGGCGCTCGGGCTTTCGCTGCTGAGCGTGGCGCGCCTCGTCGTGAGCCTGACGTCGCACGGCTCACTCGTGCTGACGGGGCGCCACGGCTTCTGGCTGCTGCTCGCAGGACTGCTCCTCTATGTTCCGCTGGCCGGCAGCTACTCGCTGCTCGATCCGTGGGAGACCCACTACGGCGAGGTCGCGCGGGAGATGCTCGCCCGCGACGACTGGCTGTCGCTTTGGTGGGCGCAAGAGGGCTTCTTCTGGTCGAAGCCCGTGCTCGACTTTTGGCTCCAGGGCCTCAGCTTCTTGCTCGCCGGGGTGCGCTTCGGGCCGGACCAAATGCTGAGCCAGGCTGCGCTGGGGCACACGCCACAGCCCGAGTGGGCCGCGCGTTTGCCGGTGGTGCTGCTCACGCTCGTCGCGGTGTACCTGCTCTACCGCTGGGTCGCGGCGACGGCGGGGCGGCGCGCAGGCCTGCTCGCGGGGCTCCTCCTGCTCTGCGTGCCCTATTGGGCGCTGCTCGCGCACCAGAGCATGACCGACATGCCGTACGTGGCGCCCCTCACGGCGGCGCTGTCGCTGTTCGGGTTGGGCCTGATCTGCGACGCGGAGCGACGCGCGCCCAGCCTCGAGCTCTTGGTCGGTGGTCGCGCGCTGAAGCTCTCGCTGTTCCACGCGCTGTTCGCCCTGATCCTCCTGACGTCGCTCCCGCAGCTCGCCTACCTGGTGTCACGCAACGTCACGCTGCAGCTCGCCGCGCCGCCGTACGGATTTCGCTGGCACCTCGACGAAATTTACGCTGGCTCGGGCCTCGGCAACTGCGGGATCCCCGGTAACGAAGCCTGTCGGGGCCTCGAGCCAGCGAACTCGTTCTTTCAGCCGCTGCTGGGCGCAGCCGTGTTCGGCGCTGCTCTGGGCTACTTGCTGTACGTCAACCGCGGCGAGCGGCGCATCAAGCGCCTCTGCTACATCGGCGCCTGGTACTGCACGGCCCTGGCGGCGCTGGCCAAAGGAGCGCCTGGCTTGGTGCTGCCGCTTTCGATCGCGGCCGCGGTGCTGATCACGCGCCGGAAGTGGAGCGAGCTGTTGCACGTCGAGCTCGCTTCGGGTGGGCTCGTGCTCGCCGCGGTCTGCTTGCCTTGGTACATACAGACCTACATGCGTCACGGCGAGCCGTTCATCGATCGGCTCTTCTTGCACGACATGTATCTGCGCGCGTTCGAGCACGTGCACGACACCAACGCGGGCACGGACGTCTCGCTGCGCTACTACATCTGGCAGCTCGGCTACGGCTTGTTCCCCGTGACGGGGCTGGCAGGCGTGGGGCTCGCGCTGCTGCTAGGCGGCGAGCAAGCCTCGGACGGGCGCCGGCGCGAGCTGTCGCGCCTGCTCGTGCTCTGGCTCTTGATCGCCTTTTCGCTGTTCACGCTATCGCTGACCAAGTTTCATCACTACGCGCTGCCTTGCGCGCCGCCGCTCGCCGTCGCGGCCGCGCTGGTGCTCGATCGCGCGCTCGGCAGCGAACCGTTACCGCGGGGCCGTGCTTGGCTCGCGTACCTCGCGGCGTCGACCTCGGCCGCGCTGCTGCTCGTTTATGGCTCGCTCCGCCTTCGCGACGGCTCACTCTTCGGCAACTTCGAGAGCGATGGCGAGCTGCGCCCCGGCTCCCCCGTCCACGCCGCCGCGCTGACGTCGCTGGGCGTGCTCGTGGCCTGGTTGGCGGCGCGGCGCGCGAAGCTCAGCGGCGCGGCTGACGCTGCGCTCGGCGTCCTGGCCATCTTGGCGGCCGCGGTCACGCTGCTCGTGGGTCGCGATCTGTCCACGTCCGTCACCGGCGACGTGCGGGCATCCGCGCGACTTCTGCACCTCGTAACCTACAACTACCGGCGCTCGTGGCCAGCGACGCTGGATTTCGAGGCCGCCTGCTGGGCGTTCGGGGCGGTGCTGAGCCTGGCTACGCTCGGCCTTGCGTGGTCCCGGGCGCGGCGTCATGCGGCCGTGTCGATCACCATCGTCAGCCTGGCGTTCTGCGCTTTCACGCTCTGGATCTACTTGCCGAGCCTGGCCCCGCATTTTGGGCAGCGCGACCTGCTCCTCGCCTATTACCGGGCGCGGCAAGGCCCCGAAGAGCCCATCGTTGCCTACCAAATGAACTGGAAAGGCGAGAATTTCTATACGGGCAACCGGGTACCCGCCTTCGTTTCGTCAGGCAAGAAGCTGAAGAATTGGCTCCGAGGGCAGCAGAAGGCGGGTCGCAAAGTGCTGTTCTTCCTGACCGAGCACGGGCGCATCGGCGCCCTGAAAGGTGAGCTCGGCCCCAGCACACCTATCCAGCGCATGACCGACAAGTCGCTCAACGACAAGTTCGCGCTGGTGCGAGCGGAGCTCGGAGCGCTCCCGAGCGAAGCCAAGACGGAGCGCTGAGATGACAGGGCGAGTCGGAGCCTCGTACTGGCTCGCTTGCGGCGCCCTGTTCGCTGGACTGTCGGGCTGCGCAGAGCGCGGTCGCATGTTGGTGGGTGCCCAGTTGGCGGAGGCGGGCTCCGCCCAAGACATGCCCCGCGGCGGCGAAGGCCCGACCGGTGGCGGAGGCCCGGCGGGCGGTGGGCTCGTGAGCGGCGGCTCGAACGCGGCGGGGGGCTCAGCGTCCATCGGCGGCTCCGCTTCGCTCAACTGTGTCCACCACGACCCGGCTGCCTCGCCAGCGGCGGGTGACGTCGACGTCGAGCACTACGTCGCAGCGGCGCCGCTTTCGCTCGCGGTTCCGCCCGACGAGTGGGGAGGGCTGGGCGGAGCTTTCGACGTCAACGGCGACGGCGTTTCGGACGTGCTGTTTCGCGATGCGGCTCGCTCGCGGTATCGCCTACTCGTCAGCACCAACGCTCCCCAGGCGCTCGACCTACGAGAGGTCGAGTGCGAGACGCTCGCCAAGCTCCCCGTCGGACGCCTCTTCTTGCGCGACCTCGACGCTGACGGGGCGCTCGACTTCGTGATCGGCCTACCGACGCGCATCGTCGCCTTCCTCAACCACCGGGCGAGCGTGCAGCAGGTGCTCGATTTCGCGCTACCCGGAGATACCGAGCGCCTTCAGCTCATCAACCTCGACACCATCGATCTCGACCGCGACGGAAAGGTCGACTTGGTCGTCGGCTTCGATCGCCTGCAAAGCGAAGCCGAGCTCACCTTCGACACGGGCGTTCTCAGCCTCTTCCAACGCGCCGACAACGACTTCTCGGAGGCCGACATGGTTTCCTCGGCTTGGATCCGAAGCCCGTCACCTTCGGGCCGCTTTCAATACTCGGGCTACGTGACAGCCGGTCGCTTCCGTCGCGACGGCACGAGCCACGTCATCGCCGCCGGCTACGACGACGACGCGGGCGAAGACGTAGCGATCGAACTCCGTCCCGGCGCGGGGGTCGCGCCCTCGCGGCTGACGTTACCCGAGCTGTCGGACTCGGTTCGCGAGGTGTTCGCGCTGCCCACCGACGACGGACTGGATCTGTTGGCGGTCGTGGGCGACCGCGCTTTCCACATGCTGGATCTGCGCGAGGCCGAGGCGAGCCTGATGTATGCGGTGCCGCTCGCGTTCACAGGGGGGACGACTCACGAGCTGGGCGGTGGACCTGAATCACCGCGGTACTATTTTTACGATCTCGACCACGACGGGGATGAAGATTTTCTGGAGCGCTCCGCCGACTACCCGCGCCGTCTCGCCATTCACGTCAACCTCTCGAACGCTGCGTTCGCTCCGCCTCAGCTGCTCGACATCGGCGCCGCCTCCGCCGCCGAGGCGCCGTTCGTGGATGTGGGGCCCGCGCGCGGCGTCGTCGACGAGCTGATGACGTCGCGGGAGGGCGGCGTCGTTTTTCAGCCCGCGATTCATACGCTGGCCTCCGCAGCAGGTGCAAAGTAGCTCAGCTCACGACGCCGCTCTCGTAGTCGACGAGACGCACGCCGCGGCGTGCCTTGTCCGCCTCCGTCGCGGCGCGCACTCGCTCGTACAGCGCCACGACGTCGGTCTTGATCGCGAGCACGTGGAGCTCGGGGGTCGTCTTGTCGAAGGTCTTGAGCAGCAGATTGCCGGTGCCCATCACGCGCTGCCCGAACGGCCGCTCCACGGTGTAGTCGGCGACGCGATACAGATCGATTTGCTCGAGCTTCTTCGAAAGCACGCCCGTCTCCACCACGATGCGGCGGGTGGTGATGCGGTACGTCTTGCTCAGGGTTTGGAACCAGCGCACGAGCAGCCACAGACCCAGGGTCAAAATAGCCACGAGCAGCGTCGTAAACGACGGCACCAGCGCCGCGCGCCCCTCGAACAGCACTTCCTCACCATCGTGTGACGCCAGGGTCGCGCTAGCCATACGCCGATCGAGTAGCACGAAGTCGGCAGGCGTGGGCCGCGCGGATGGCCGGCGAGCAAGGCCTTGACGAAATCCCACGCGGTTGCTGAGCTTCTGGCATGCCCAGCCGGCCCGAAGTGCGCGTCGCCTTGTTCGGCATGAAGGGCGCGGGGAAGACGACGCTGCTCGCGAGCTACTTCGGCAACCAACAGCGCCACGCATTCGAAGAGCGTCACGGTTACCGTCTGGAGGCGGCCGACGCCGCTCAAGGCAGCGTGCTGCTCTCGCGCTACTACCGCCTCGAAGGCGGAGATTTTCCGATCGGCACCGATGGCTTCGACACGCTGCGCTTTGGCCTGAAGGTGCACGAGCTGCCGACGCCCAGCCTCGACGTCGTTTGGTACGACTACCCCGGCGGCTGGTGGGAGACGGCGCCCAGCGACGAGGCCGAGCGCGACGCGCGGCGTCGAGCGCTCGAGCGGCTGCTCGACAGCCACGCCGCCATCTTGCTGATCGACTCGGAGCGCTACCTCGCCGAGGGCCTCACCTACGTGAGGAGCTTGCTCGACCAGTTCCGCGCCGAGATCCGCCGCATCACCAACGAGCTGTCGGCGCTGGGCAAAGCGCCCGACTTTCCCGAGCAATGGTTGATAGCTTTCTCGAAGGCGGACCTGCTGCCCGAGCGCGACACCGCGCTCACGCTGTCGCAGGTGCTGCAAGAGGGCGCCGCCGATCAGCTGTTGGGCGTGCAGAAGGCGGTCGGGGCGACGAGCAGCTTCGGGCAAGAGTACCTGCTGCTCAGCGCCGTCCGCGGCGATGGCCGCAGAGTGGTGGACGCGCATCAGAGCTTGGGGCTGACGACGATCGCGCCGCTCGTGCTGCTGGGCGCGCTGTCGCGAGTGGCCGAGAAATCCGGACGCGGCCGGGTCTGGGGCACGCTCGCCACCGTGCTCGACGTGATGCGCGGGCTGACCGACGCCATCGACAAGCTCGATGATTTCCTGCCGTCGAAGTACCGCGTGCTCACGGTGCTGCTCAAGGCGCTGCGCACCAAGGAGGGCCTCTCGGTGGGGGCGGAGAGGCTGCGCGCCAAGCAAAAGAGCGCCGCCGACCGCGGCAAGGCGCTGGACGCGGCGGCCTACGCCTTGAAGGCCGAGCTGGCCAGTCCCGACACTCAGCGCGCTTACTTCAAGACTCGGCTCTCCGATGACTGAGTCGCTCACGCTCCGCTTGTCCGAGCTACTCTACCGCACCCGCGGGCACGACTGGGACTACGCGTTCTTGCTTCAGCCGGATCCCATCCTCGGCGAGGGCTGGTACGCCTTACACCGCCGCATATTCGCCCACGTCGAGCCCGGGCCGGAGCCGCTCTTGCTGCGCGGCGCTTTGGGCGTCGGCACCGGGCACCCTTTCTTCGCGACCACGTTCACGGACGCGGAGCGCCGCGACTACCAAGGGCGTCCGGTCGCGCACTACATCGCTTGGCTCGGTCGAGCTGCGGAGAGCGCGCCGGGGGTGAGCTTCGGTCCAGGCTTGGTGAAGCAGCTAGGGCCCGCGCTCGACGCCACGTTCACGCTGTCGCCGGCTGCGCTCACGCGCGGCGAAAGTAAGCCGCTAGACGCCTTGCTGCGCGCGCGCTTCCGGGCCGAGCTGCCGCGGCCTTCGCTCAGCGTGCCCTGCGAGCCGAGCCGCGCGCTACGCTGGCTGGGGACCTTGCCCGCCTGACCGCGCCGGCACGACGCGCCTAGCGCTTCAAGATCTCGGTGAAGTCGCGGTCCATCACCGTCTTTCGACCCGCGGTGCCGGCGTGGCGAATCGCTTCATCGCACAGCCCGCGCAGGTGCGCGGAGAGCACGTCGACCACGCCGTCGGACGTGCTCATGCCCGAGCGCGCCTTCACGTAGGCCTTGAGCTTCGAGACGACGACGAGCACGTCCTTCGGCAAGCCATCGTCCGACAGCCCCACGATGCGTCGCGCCTTGTCTGCTTCGTCTGCCATCTCCGCATCCTTCGCTGCTCGTTCTTCGGCTTCCGCTTCGGCCAAGTATTGCTCGCGTGTCGGCGCCTTCACCGGCTCGGCCCAAGCATCACGGTGCCGCATCATCGGCACGTGCGCGTCCCAGCAAGGCACGGAGCAGAAAAACAAGCCGGTGCGCTTGCGATTGCAGGTCGAGACGCTGCAGCGATAGTAGTCGGCTGCAAACGCGATCGGCTTCTTGCACTCACTGCACAGCTTGTAGTGCGGGGGCGATGGCGCTTCGTCGGGCACGGTGTGGGCAGCTTGCCCGAAAGCCGCTAGCGACGGAAGGGGCCGCCCGACGCGGACGGGCGCCGCCCGGCGACGACCCGCAGCTAGGCCGCCGAGCTCATCGCCCGGCGAAGGGGCGCGGCCAGCCTGCCGCGCTAGCTCTGGGGGGAAGCTTCCGCGCTCTCGAGCGCGTCGAGCAGGCCATCCACGGTGTACTCGGACGCTTGGACGCTGGCTTCGAGGCCGTGGGCTTCGAGGGTGCGCGTCGTCACCGGTCCAATGCTCGCCCGCGTGACACGCGACAGCAGCTCGAGCGCCCGCGGCCCGAGCGCTTCGAGCGTGGAGGTGACGGTGGAGCTGGAGGTGAACAAGATCGCATCGACGCCGCCCGCTTCGATGCGCTCGGCGAGGTCCGCCCCCGAGCCGCGGAGCGGCTTGGTTTCGTAGGCGGGCACCACGTCTACCTCGCAGCCGGCGGCGCGCAGAGCCTCTGGCACCACCTCACGAGCTCGCAAGGCGCGGAGGAGTAGCACGCGTCGCGGCGCGCCGCGCTCGAGCAGCGCCGAGGCCAAACCCTCGCCGACGAACTCCCGCGCCACCAAGTCGGCGCGGATGCCGAGCCCGGCCAGCGCCTCCGCGGTCTTGCTGCCGATGACTCCCACCCGCGCCGAACCGAAGGCTCGCGCGTCACGTCCGCTGCGCTCGAGCTCGAGCCGTGCCTGCTCCACGGCGTTGGCGCTGGTGAACAGCACCCAATCGTAGCCGTGCATCTGGGCGACCGCGCTCGCGAAGCGCTCGGGCTCGGGGGATGGAGCGACCTCGATCATGGGCAGGATCACGGGGACGGCGCCGCGCTCGCGTAAGGCGGCGGCGGTGTCGCGGGCCTGGTCCGCGGCACGGGGGATGACGACGCGCTTACCCGACAGCGGGCGCTTGTCGTACCAGGCGAGCTTTTCGCGCAGCGCCACCACCTCGCCCACGATGATGATCGACGGGTTCTTGAGCCCCGCCTCCGCGGCCAGTCGAACGATGTCGTCGAGGCGCCCCGTAACGACGCGCTGCTCGGGGCGGGCGCCCCAGTGGATGACCGCTGCCGGCGTGCTCGGCGCTCGACCGCCTTCGATGATGGCGAGCGTGATCTCGGCGATGCGGCGCATGCCCATCAGCACACAGATGGTGTCGGTCGCGGTAGCCAGCTTCTTCCACGAGTCGGGCGACCAATCTTTGCCCGCGCGATCGCTACCGGTGATGAACGTGACGCTGCCGGAGAGCTCGCGGTGGGTCAGCGAGATGCCAGCGTACGCGCTGGTCGCGACCGGCGACGAAACGCCCGGGACGATCTCGAATTTTACGCCCGCGGCCGCGAGGGCCAGCGCTTCCTCCGCGCCGCGTGCGAACATGAAAGGATCCCCACCCTTCAAGCGCACGACGCGCTTGCCGGCGCGCGCGAGCTCGATCATCTGGGCGATGATCGCGTCTTGAGCCGCGCTGTCTTCGCCGTAGCGCTTGCCGACGTTGCGCTGCTCGGCCTGCGGACACGACTCCAGCAGCGCTGGGTGCGCGAGGGCGTCGAACAGCACCACCTCCGCTCGTGACAACACCGACAGACCTCGGACCGTGATCAAGCCGGGCTCGCCCGCGCCGGCTCCGACTAGCCAAACCTTGCCTTGTCGCGCTGCCATGGCCCCCTGCTTACGACAGAATCTTCACCCATGGCGACCGCGGCAGCGCGCCCCCCGTTGGCCCGACCATCTGCGTCAGACAAATTGAATTAATGCAATGGAATAACTCAGCTTTTAACGCAAACATTGACCGCGGGCGCTGGCAGCGGATGATTATCCCACCCTGTGCGCGCGTGTGACCTCTCAGGCGACAGGGTAGGACTTTTCATCATGCGGGTCGAACCGGGCAGTGAGCGAGCACCGAGTGACCGTTGGTTCGTGACCAACGGCGTGGCGGCGGTCGGGCCAGTGACGTTCGAGCTTCTGCTGCGCGGAGTGGCCCACGGCCGCATCGCGACCTCGTCCTTCGTGCGCCACGAGTCGTGGCGGGTGTGGCGGAGGTTCGAAGAGCTCGAGTCGCTGAGCGCCGTTCATCGCCGCAAGACGATCGAGGATCTCGCCAGCGCCAGCGCCAGCGTCGAGCAGCGCGCGCGGAGCGTCTTCAGCGAGCCCCCACCGCCGCCTACCGGCGCCGAGCTGTCGTCGCGACCCGTCAACATCGAGCCCGCGCAGCGGCGCAGCTTCCGTCCCGTGTCCGTCGACCCGGTGGGCGTGCTCTCGAACGCCTCGGAGCTGCAAGACGCGCTGCTGCTCACGATTTCGACGGCGGTGTCCGCTGCGTCCGCCGACGTGGGGCTCGTGCATCGCGTGCGCGGTGATCTGGGGGCGGCGGTCACCGTCGGCGGGCATGGTCCGGGCACCGAGCTGCTGCTCGGCGAGCGTCTCGCGAGCGAAGATCCAACGTTGGTCGCCGCGCGTAGCGGCCGCACCGTGCTCTCCGAGCCGCGGCCCGGAGACGTGTCGCGCTACATCATCGGCCGCATCGAGCGCTGCCTGCCCGAGCCCGCGAGCGTGGCGATGGTGCCCCTGCTGCTGTATGGAGAGCTCGTCGCCATCTTCGAGATCGGCCGCCGCGCGCGCCCTCTGCGCGCCCACGAAGTCGCCCGTGTCGAGGATGTCGTCGAGGCCCTCGCCGAGCGCACGGTCGTGATGGGCTGGCTCGACTAGCTCACGACTGCCCGCCCGTTCACCGCGCCTCGGGCCGCAGGCGAGTCTATTCCGCCGTACCGGCCGCGGGAGCGAGCGACGGCCGCTCCGCGCGCGAGAACTGCAGCTCGTGCAGGCGCGCATACAAGCCGCCGAGCGCGATGAGCTGGTCGTGGCTGCCTTGCTCGACCAAGCGCCCCCGCTGCATGACCAAGATGCGGTCCGCGGCCCGCACCGTGCTCAAGCGGTGGGCGATGATCAGCGCCGTGCGCCCACGCAGCAGCTCGGCGAGCGCGCGCGACAGGCGCGACTCCGTATCGCTGTCGATGCTGGCCGTGGCTTCGTCCAAGATCAAGATCGGCGCGTCGCGGTACATCGCTCGCGCGAACGCGATCAGCTGGCGCTCGCCGGTGGAGAAATTCTTCCCTTGCTCGAGCACCGGCGTGTCCAAGCCCTGCTCGTGCTTCGCGAAGATCTCGAGCGCGCCGAGCCTATCGAGCACGCTCTCGACGCGCGCGCGATCGGGCGTCTCGCCCGCCGCGATGTTGCTGAGCACGGTGCCGGGGAACAAGTACACGTCTTGGGGCACGACCGCGAACAGCTTGCGCAGCGCCTCGCGATCGTAGCGCCGCACGTCTTTGCCGCGCACCCGCACCGCTCCGCCGCTGATCTCGTAGAGCCGCAGCAAGAGGGCGGTGATGGTCGTCTTGCCGGAGCCGGTTGGCCCTACCAGCGCCACTTTCTCGCCGCGCGGCACCGCGAACGTGAGATCGCGCAGCACGGGCACGCCCGGCTTGTACTCGAACTGCACGTGCTCGAGCTCCACGTCGAAGGTGTCGCTGCCCGGCTCGCCCTCGCTGGTGGGCGGGCAGTCGGCGTCGGGAGCGTCGAGCAAGCCGAACACGCGCTCCGCGCCCGCCATCGCGCTCTGCAGCAGCGTGTAGCGCTGCGCCAGCGCGCTGATTGGCTCGAAGAACTCCTTGATGTAGGCCGCGAACGCCACCAGCGTGCCGAAGCTCACGGGCCGGTAGCCGAGCGACACGACGATCGACGCCAGGCAGACGGCGCTGATGGTGTCGATGGCGGCGTCTTGAATGGCGTCCCACTTGATGGCCGCGTTGTTGGCGTCGCGGTACTGTGCGTTGACCTCGTCGAACTCGCGCGCGGCCGCCTCCTGCCGACCGTAGGCTTGAATGACGGTCATGCCGCTGACCTGCTCGCCGGTGGTCGCGTTCATGCGCGCGGTGTTGCTGCGGATGGAGCGGAAGGCTTCACGCATGCGGCGGCGCACGAAGCGCACCAGCAGCGCCACCGGCGGCACGCCGATGAACGCCACGAGCGACAGCTGCACGTCGAGCGACAGCATCAGCACGACGATGCCGACGAGCTTGAGCAGGTCGCCCAGCGAGAGCAGCGCGCCGGAAGCGAAGAGCTCGAGCATGGCGTCGACGTCGTTGGTGACGCGGGACACCAGCTTTCCGACCAGCTGCTTGTCGAAGAAGCCGAGGCGCTGCCGGTGCAGGAAGTCGAAGACGTGCGCGCGCAGATCGGACATGGCGCGCGCCCCCGCGACCTGCATCGCGTACATCTGCATGAAGCCGAACAGCTGCTCCAGCACCAGCACCGCGGCCAGCATCAGGCCGCCCTGCATCAGCTTGTCCGCGTTGCCGGAGACGATGCCGTCGTCGACGGCGCTGCGCATGATGAGCGGGCGAACGAGCGCTGCACCCGACGTGAACAAGATCACGCCGAGGGAGAGCCAGAGCAGGCCCTGGTGCGGCTTCACGAACGGCCACGCCTTGCGGATCAGGGCCCAGTCGTAGGCCTTGCCGAAGCGCTCTTCCTCGTGGAACGCCTTGAGCGCCGCCGCCGCGCGCGTGTTCCGGGCCCCCTTGGGCGAGCCGTTTTGGCCGTGGCCGCTCGTTTCGCTTTGACCGCTCATGGCGCGGCCCTCGGCTGCTCGATCGGCTCCGGCTCCACGGGGCCGCCCTCGAGCGCGGCCAGCTCGCGCTCGATGCGCTGCTCTTCCGCGAAGGCCGCGTACACGCCACCCGCATCGCGGAGCTCGCTGTGAGTGCCGCGCTCTACGACGCGCCCCTGATCGAGCACGATGATTTCGTCGCAGTGCGAGGCGGCGGCCACGCGGTGCGTGATCAAGATCAGCGAGCGCGCTTGGCGCTGGCGATCGATGGCGTCGAGGATACCGCGCTCGGTGCGCGCGTCGACCGCGCTCAGCGGATCGTCCAAGATCAGCACCTGCGGCTCGGAGACGAAGGCGGCCGCCAATGCCACGCGCTGCTTCTGACCGCCCGACAGCTGAACGCCGCGCTCACCCACGACGGTATCGAAGCCATCGGGCAGCTCACGCACCTCGTCGGCGATGCGCGCCTCTTCCGCAGCGCGCAGAGCACGCTCGCCCGCCTCGGCCGAGTCCGGATCGTCGAGACAGAAGGCGATGTTCCGCCCCACGGTGGTGCTGAACAAGAACGCGTTTTGTTGGGCGTAGCCCACGACCTTGCGCACCGTCGCGAGCGGCAAATCGCACACGTCGGTTCCGCCGAGGTACACGCTGCGAGGGGGCGTGGGTAGCAGCCGCGCCAGCAGGAGGGCCAGCGTCGACTTACCGGCACCGGTGCGACCGACGATGGCCAGCGACTTGCCGTGCTCTAGACGGAAGCTGACCCCATCGAGCACCTTGCGATCGCCGTAGGCAAAGCTCAGGTCTCGGACCGCGAGCCCGCGCGGCAGCTCCGCGGGGTGCAGCGGCCCATCCTGAATGTCGGGCTCGGCCGTAAAGATCTCGGCCAAGCGCGAGTACGACGCACGGCCGCGCTGGAGCATGCCCACGATGAAGCCCAGCGACATCAGCGGCCAAGTCAGC
This sequence comes from Pseudomonadota bacterium, assembly GCA_023431345.1. Classification (GTDB taxonomy): domain Bacteria; phylum Myxococcota_A; class Polyangia; order Polyangiales; family Polyangiaceae; genus PMG-095. Next base: position 182,825 of record JAEYWK010000186.1, on the reverse strand, counting down.
CGCCCCAACGCTCGGGTGAAAGACAGGAATTGGCCCTTGTCGAGCTCGCCGTGCATCACGAGTGAGCCGCCGTACCAGAAGACGACGAGCACGCCGAGCGCGAGCGTCACCTGCAAGATCGGAGTCATCGAGCCGCGCAAGCGCGCCAGCCCCAAGCTCTTGTCGAGATACTTGGCGTTCGTGACGTGGAAGGCCTCCGCCTCCCGCTGCTCGAGCGCGAACGAGCGCACCACGCGCACGCCCGCGATGCTCGCCTGCACCCGGCCGCTCATTTCACCGAGCGCGGCCTGAGCGTCGCGGGTGCGGGTGAAGAAGCCGTGCGAAAAAGCGCGCGTCACCAAGAGCAAGAGGGGCAGCGGCAGCATCGCCGCCGCCGTGAGCTTGGGCGACATCGGCAAGATCACGCAGAGCGCGCTGACCAGCGCGAAGACGGTGTTGATCACGTTGAGCACGCCGAAGCCGAGCAAGAGCCGCACCTGCGTGAGATCGTTGGTGACGCGGCTCATGATCTCGCCCGTGCTCATGCGCCGGTAGAAGGAGGGCCCCAGCGTGAGCAGCTTCGCCGACAGCACGCGCCGCAGCTCGTACTCGGCGTTGCGGCCGGCGTTGAACACGGCGATGCGCGACAGCACGCGCACGCCGAACGCCAACAGGGCGACAACCACCAACCAAGCGCCCAGCTCTACGGCCGGCCCACGCTGGTGCTGGTCGGCGAGATTGATGGCCACGCTGAAGCGAGTGTCGAACCAGTACTGGGCGCCCTGGTAGAGGGCGAGCAGCAACAGCCCGACCGCGTAGCGCCGCGCCTGCCGTCCGAACTGTGCCCACAGCCCGTGAGGTAATTGCGCGGCCGTGGCGTCCACCGCGGCGAGCCCGAAGCGGGGCTCGTTGACTGAAGCTGGGGAGGACGAGCTCATCGGCACTGGTCGGAAGGCACGGGCCATGTGGAGTTAGAACGGCCCTGGGTCAAGGCCCAGAACGCATTGGCTCGCATGCAGTGGCGTTCTAGGATGCGCGGCCCATGGCTAGAACCCGTTTGTTCGGCAAGCTACGGCGCATCGCCGGTCGCGTGCTGTCGCAGAGGCGCCGGGAGCAAGGCCCGAGCGCCGCCCCTGCCGTCTTGACCCGGCGGCAGTTGACGCTGGGCGCGGCTCAGCTCGTCGCCGCCGGCAGCTTGGCGGCGTGCGCGACGGACGCCGAGCGCGAGCGACCGCCGGGCCAGCGGGTCGTCGTGGTCGGGGCGGGCGTCGCGGGCCTTCACTGCGCGTACCGGCTGCAGCAGTCGGGCGTCGACGTCACGGTGTACGAGGCCGCCGCGCGGGTGGGCGGTCGCATGTACACCGCACGCGACGAAGCATACGACGGCCAGGTGTTCGAGCTCGGCGGCGAGCTGATCGACTCCAACCATGCCACGCTGTTCGCGCTCGCGAGCGAGCTCGGCATCGAGTTCGATGACCGCTTCGACGAGCACATTCAGGCCGACGTCTGGTTCGTGGCGGGCGTCGAGGTCCCCGAAGCCACCATCGTGGAGCAGTTTTCGGAGGTAGCGCCGCTGATCGTGGCGGCGGTAGCGGCGGCCGACGACGAAGAGGACGACACTGCCTTCGTCGAGCTCGACGAGACGCCCCTCGCCGACTGGCTGAACGACCACGTGCCGAGCGAGCAGTATCCGGAGCTGAGCGCCATCTTGCACGCCGCCTACCGCGGCGAGTTCGGGCTCGAGACGAGCGAGCAGTCGGCGCTGAACATGCTGTACTTGATCGGCGCCGAAGACCCCGACCCGTTCCGCATATTCGGTGAGTCCGACGAGCGGTACCACGCGCGCAAAGGCAGCCAGGCGTTCCCCGACGCGCTCTCCGAGGCGCTCGAGCCGGGCAGCGTGCACCTGCGTTCGAAGCTCACCCGGGTCCGCGGTGGCGAAGCGCGCGGCTTCACGCTGGCTTTCGTCGACACCAAGAGCGGCGCTGAACGTGAGATCACCTGCGACCACCTCGTGCTCGCGATCCCGTTCAGCGTGCTCCGCCACGTCGAGCTCGACGTGCCGCTCAGCGAGCTGAAGCGGCAAATCATCGATGAGCTCGGCTACGGCACCAACGCCAAGCTGTTCGGCCAATTCGAGACGCGCGTCTGGCGCGAGGCGCACGGCAAGAGTGGCTCGTTGACCTGCGATCTGCCGCTGCAGCAGACGTGGGACTCATCGATCGGTCAGCCCGGCGAGCGCGGCATCTTGACCAACTTCCTGGGCGGCCAGGCCGGCGTCGACGCCGGCGACGGCAGCGAAGAGCAGCAGTTCACCGGCATCCTCGCCGATCTCGAGCGTGTCTTCCCCGGCACCAGCGCCGCCTATCGCGCCGGCAGCGCTCGCCGCATGCACTGGCCGAGCTACGAGCACGCGCGCGGCAGCTACACCTGCTATCGGCCCGGACAGTGGTCGTTCTGGGGGGAGGAAGGCGTCCGCGAGGGCAACGTCCACTTCTGTGGGGAGCACACCTCCGTCGACTTCCAAGGCTGGATGGAGGGCGCGGCCGAGAGCGGGGCCCTGGTCGCCAGTGAGATCTTGGACGACCTCGGGCTCATGCCCTCGGACGAGCTCACGGGGCTGCTCGCGATCAAGACGGTGGTTCCGCAGCCAACGTTCCGGCGCCCGGTCGCGCTCCGCCTGAGCTATCGCGAGCGGCAGCAGCTGATCGGCCAAGCCGTTCGAGCAAGTAACGTGAGAGCACGAAGCCCAAGAGCGAAGGCTGATTGAGCTCGGGAGCCATGCGGCTCGCGGTCAACCGATGCAGGGCCCGGTAGCGGCTCCAGTGCAGACCCGGGTGCTGGTGGTGCACGGTGTGAAAGCCGTTATCGAACACGAACCAGTTGTAGACCGGGGAGACGAAGTTGCGCGAGTGATCGTAGGCGGAGCTCGGATCGCAGCCCACGTGCTGCAGGTAGTTCGTGAGCATCATCCAGTAAGCCGCGAGTAGCGCGGGCAGGCCCAGCGCGGCGGCATAGATCAGCGCGCCGCGCGAGCCATGCACGGCGAAAAACAGCCACAGCGCGCCGCCGTGGCCGAGCAAGAGCGAAAGTGACTCGACCCAGACGCGCGTCCTCAGCGGCGATTTTCCGCGCAGCGCCAGCCGCGCGCAGCGGCTGACGAGCGGCAACTGGAAGCGGCTCGACGCGAGCGGGTACGTGAGCAGCCCCAGCAGCGAATCGCGCGCAGAGTGGCGCGAGGTGCGCGTGACGTCACCGTCGCCGTTCAGGAACCGGTGATGATTCTGGTTGTGCGTCGGGACCCAAGCGAACGTGGGAAAGCCGTAGAAAAACGACAACCACGCGCCGTAGCTGACGTTCGCCAGGCGCCCGTTGAAGACCGGACAGTGGTTGTGGTTGTGCGACAGCACCCCCGCGAGATACGAGCAATAGCTCAAGAGCGGCGTGAGCCAAGGCAGCAACGTCGGGCGCCACAGCGCGAGCGCGGGCCCGAGCGGAAACAGCACGAACGCCCACAGCAGCGTGCGCCTGTCTTCGACAAACCGAAGTCTCATGTTTTTCGATCCCGTGGTAGGTTGCCGCAGACGCTCTGCGAACGAGTCGATCATGCTCCGCGCCGCAGCCTCGAACCATTCGCGTTCGTTTCGGGTTTTCGATGAACCGACGCTCACCCAGCAGAACCGCTAGAAATCAGCCTCAGCAGCTACGGTCACGCGCCACCGTGAGCGTGATCTTGGATGCGGCGATTCGGGTTTTGGATCGGGAGGGTTTGGAGGCGCTCACGACCTCGCGCGTGGCGGAGGTGGCGGGAGTCAGCGTCGGCACGCTCTACCAATACTTCGCCCACCGCGAGGCCATCGTCGAAGCGCTGCAAGAGCGCGAGCTGGAGCGGGCGGGGGCGATGCTCGAACGCTTGCTGCAAGACGGCGAGCCCTGGTCGGATCGCGAGCTGTCGCGCGCAGTGATCGAGGAGCTGCTGCGCCTGTATCGCGCCGCGCCCGCGCTGCACCGCGTCCTCGCCGTGGATGGCCTGCGCTTCGCGCCGCCGGAGCGCGTGCTCGCGTTCGACGCGCGCAGCGTCGCGCTCGTCAAGGCCTTCCTGACCTTTGCGGGACCTCGCATCCGTGCCACCAACCTGGAGGCCGCCGCCTTCGTCGTCTATCAGTCGGTGCGGGCGACGATGCTCAGCTACCTGCTCGAGGCGCCGGCGGGAGTGAGCGACGCCGTGATCGTCGACGAGCTCACGGAGCTGATCGTGCGCTACTTGAGCGAGCCGAGCCCGCCCTGACGCCGAAACCGTCTCGATTTGAGATGACTGAGAATCTCGAGTGTCAGCTTAATGGCGCGGCGTCACGTGCCGTTCACGGTGCTGGACGCAAAGCATGGCACTGGCGAGCACGAAGCCACCTCCCGCGGACTTCCAGCGGGCAGTCTCAGGATCGGCCATCAAGACTACGTCCGTGCGGGACCTGACGACCGGCGATCTCGACGTCGTCTTCCAGCCCATCGTCGACTTACAGACCGGCTTCACCTTCGCCTACGAAGCCCTCACGCGCTGCCGCTGGCCCGAGTTCAAGAACCCGGTCGTGCTGTTTCAGCAAGCAGAAGCGGAGAGAGCCTGCGGGCCGCTCGGGCGCAAGGTGCGCGAAGTCGCGTTCAATCGCTGCGCCGACGCGCCGCTGTTCGTCAACTTGCACCCCCACGAGCTGTCCGACGGCTGGCTCGTGCGCCCCGACGATCCGCTGTTCTTCCACGATCGCGCCGTGTACCTGGAGATCACGGAGTCGGCCGCGTTCAGCTACTACGGCTTGTGCGCGGGCGTGCTGAAGGAGATCTGCTCCCGAGGCGGGGCTTACTTGGTCGTCGACGACCTCGGCGCCGGGCACTCGAACTTGAAGCGCATCGTCGACCTCGAGCCGCACGTGGTCAAGCTCGACCTCGCGCTGGTTCGCGGCATCGAGAAGAACCGCCGGCAACAGATCTTGGTCCGGCAGGTCGTGTCGCTGTGTGAAGAGCTCGGGGCGAAGGTGGTGGCCGAGGGCATCGAGACCGATGACGAGCTGCGCGCCGTGCTGGACACGGGTGCGCACTACGGCCAGGGCTACCTGTTCGCCAAGCCCGCGTATCCCATCCCCGCGCCGCGCTGGCCCCTGGACATGCTCACGGCGGCGGCGGCGGCGGCCCAGTAGCGCCCGCGCTCGGCCTGCTCAGAACAGACCGATGCTGAAGTGAAACGCGCCCAAGTCTTCCCAAAAGCGCTGGCGTCTGCGTGATGGGTCGAGCTCGTCCAAGATGCGCTCGAGGTTGAAACCATAATCGAAGACGAGCGGCCCGACCGGCGTGCCGATGCGGATGCCGGTGCCGGCGGTATAGCGCAGCCGAAAGCCCATGTCGCGGAAGGCGCGCAGCGAGCTCCAGAGGTTGCCGGCGTCGACGAACAGCGCGGTCTGCACGCTGCTCGTGAGCGGAATGCGTAGCTCGGCGCGCGGGTTGACGAACACGTCACCACCGCGGATCAAGATGCGATCCACGGTGAGCCGCTCGTCGTCACCCAGCTCCGACTCCGAGAGCGCCTGCGCGTCGAGCAGCTGCTGGGCGATGTCCTCCGGGATCAGCGAATCTTGAGAGAAGCCGCGGATGGTGTCGACGCCGCCCATGAAGAAGAGGCGATCCGGGTAGGTGTGCGAGCGGTCGATCAGTTGGCTGTTGAGCCCCCAGCGGAACGACAACGCGAGCGCCATGCCGCGCTTGGTGATGGGGATGTAGCCCGCCACGCGCGACGTGTACTGCATGAACTCGCTGACGACGGGATCGAAGGGGCCGGTGCCGCTGCTCCGCGCCGCCTCGCTCGCGGTGTCGCCTACAGGCTTGGCGTGAACGTGCTCGATCGAGCCCGAGATCAGGAAGCCGCGCGTGGCGTCGAGCGGCACGTCGCGCTGATCCCAAGTGGCGGAAGCGCGCTGCGCGATGACGAAGGTGGTGCCCTCGGGCACGCGGAACGTCGTCAGCTGGCCGCTGCGCCGAATGTAGCGCTCGAGCCCGCCCGTGTCGCCGAGGATCGTCGCCGTATTCAGCTCGAACGACGTACCGACCTGCGCCGACAGCCTGCGCTCGGGCCGAAAGATGACGGTGGGGATGAAGGCGTCTTTCACCAAGCTGTAGTCGCGCGCGTTGTCGCGTACGTCGATGGCCTCGACGTTGAGGCGAAACAGCGGCCCCAGGCCGATCTCCGGGAACTCGACGCTGGCCGAGTTGTGCCGGCCAAAGCGCGTCTCCACGGCCTCGTGCTTGGCGCGCACGTCCTCTTCGATGATGAACTGCTGCGGCAAGAAATTGAGCTGCGAGCGCAGGGTGAGCTGGATAGCTTCGCCAGCGAGATTGCGATGGCCGTACTCGAACGAGATACGAAAGCCTTCGCCGCTGCTGAGCCCCGGGCGCACGTCGAGGTACTGGGCGAGGCGCTCCTCGACCGTCACGATCACCACCTTCTCGCGCGCCGGCACGTAAGGATCCTCGAAGCCCACGCTCACGCTGCCGAACACACCCAGCGTCGCGAGCCGCTCTTCGGTGCGGCGCACGAGGCTGCGCCGGTAGATGCCCCCGGGCGAGAGCGCGATGCGGCTGCGAATCAGCCGTTCGCTGGTGGCGTCCGCGCCGCGAATCACGATGCGCGAGACACGCACGCGCTCGCGCTCGCTGATCACGAAGCGCGCGCGTCCGCGCGTGTGGTCGGGCGACAGGTCCAGCTCCACCTCCGCGTCCGCGAACGCGAAGCCCTCCTCCGCGTACAAATCCAGGATGCGGCGCCGCGCGCGGTCCATCTCGGCTTGATTCAGCGGCAGCCCGAGCTCGAGCTCGGAGGCCGCGAAGAGCTTGGTCTCGACCAGCACCCGATTGCCCTCGAACGCCACGTCGTGGAGGTAGGTGCGCGGACCGAGCCGGATCGGCAGGTAGAGCGACGCCTCCGCGGAGCAGCGCTTGCCTTGCTTGGGATCGGGGACGCAGCCGAGCGTCGCGTCGAGCGGGGCCTGCTCGAGCGGGATGCCTACGTCATCGTAGCCGCAGCTGGCCTGCGGCGGGGCCTCGGGGCCGGAGGGTAGGCACTGTCCGAACGGCGAGCGACGGTCACAAGTCCTCCGCTCGAGGGAGACGGGGCCGACGCTCGCCGACAGGTAGCCCTCGGAGCGATACAGGTCACGCAGGTGCTCGACGGCTTTCTCGTACGCTTCGGGCACGTAAGAGGCGTAAGGGTTGAAATCGCGCGGCGGATGCCGCACGCCCGACACCGAGCCGTAGGCGGGCTCGCTGACGCGCGGGTCGACGGGGCCGAGCAGCTCACCGCCGGGTAGCTCGGCCAAGAAGCTGTCGATTTCCGCGTCGACTTCGGCGCGCCCGACGCGCGTGAGACACGGGTAGTGCCGCGCCACCACCCGCAGCGGCGCACCTTCGCGGATCGTGAATACGAGGTCACTCACGGGGGAGCCGGGGCGGGTGCGGACGCTGGAGACGACCCGCACGTCGAGCCGACCGCGCGCCAAGTAATGTTGCCGCAGCTTCTCCGATAGGGTCTCCGGTGACCGATCGTCGGTTTCGTCCAGGGCCAGCACCCCGAGCAGCTCGTCGGCGTCGAACAGGCGATTGCCTTCGAACGAGATGCGCATGCGCTGATCGGCGCGCACGATCACCGTGAGTCGCGCTCGACCGTCGGCGGTTTCCGCCAGCTCGTGTCCAACGCTCGCGCGGTGAAAGCCGCGCGCCCGCAGCAGCGCTTGGAACTCGCGATCGGCCGTCTCCAGCTGCTCGGCGTCAGCGCGGTCCCCCACCCCGTGTCCGTATTGGCCGAGCAGGCCGCGCAGTATCGGCTCTTCCGGGTCGGGCCAGGCCAAGAAGCGCCGCTGCGCGATGCGGCGGGGAGGGCCAGGCCGCAGATCGATGCGCAGCGCCACGCGCAGCGGGTCGTCGGTGTCGATGACGAGCAGGCTGGCTTCCGCCTGCGGAAAGCCGCGGCGCGCGTGCTCTTCGAGCAGCCGTCGGTGGAGCCGCTCGAGATCATCGGACGTCAGCTCGCGCCCCAGCTGCACGCCCACCGCGCGCAGCAGCAAATCATCGGCCAGCACGCCCCCGGTCACGCGCACGTCCGCGATCACGCGCCGCGGCGTAACGTGGAAGCGGAGCACCACGCCGTCCCCCTCCGGCTCGACCTCCGCGCGCGCCTCGGCGAATTTTCCGTCCTCGAGCAGGTCGTCGAGGGAGCGCCGCACGAGCTCGGGCGAGAGCACCTGCCCGGCCACCGCGCGCACGCTCGGCCGCTGCGCCGTCCAGCGCGAGCCGCTCACCACCACCTCGACGCGCCGCAGCGAGCGACCGTCGAGAGCCGACAGGTCCGCCGCGGGCCGCAGCTCGGGCGCGCGCGCCTGCGCGAACAGGGGCCGCGACGCGCCGAGCACGCACAAAACGAGCGCGATGGCCTGGCACAGGCGGCGGGCTCGCGGGGCGTGCATCGGCCCCCTTATACTGTGGTATGGGCCGGGGATGGTTCAGGCGTCGGCGTCGATCAGACCGTCGAAGAAGGCCGAGCGCCCCGCGCGGCGCCGCGGCCGCTGGCGGCGCATTTTGCTGGGGCTTTTCGGGGGCGGGGTGCTGCTGGTCGCGCTGACCTATTGGCTGGTCCACCGCTTCGAATGGGCCGGCCCGCTCGTCGCCAACAGCCTGCGAGCCGTGGTGGGCGTCGACAACGTCGCCAAGCTCGAGGACTTCGTTTACGCGGTCGAAGATCGCGTCAACCGCTTCACCCGCAAGAATGAGAAGCCGCAGGCGCACTGGCAAGTGCCCCCCACCGCGCCCGCGCCCGCCCCCACGCCGAGCGCCGCCAGCGCGCCTGCCGAAGCCCCACGCCTCGCCCCCTTCAGCTTGAAAGATCCTGGGCCCGCTCCCAAGGCGTGGAGCGCGCCCGGCGACGGCAAGTGGGTGCCGATGGTCGATCCGCGTCGCCCCGATGAGCCGCCCTACATGCTCAAGACGTTGCTCCATCCCGACGCGGGCCGGTCTTGGGCCGAGGTCTTCGTCGTGGCGATCGATCTGCGGCGGGTGAGGTTGCACGCCGTCGCCGGCACGCGCGAGCCGGCGGCCGACTCGCCCGCGGGCGAGCAATACGAGCGCAAGGCGCTCATCCCCGACGAGCACGCGGAAGAGTTGCTGGCCGCGTTCAACGGCGGCTTCATGACCGAGCACGGCGGCTACGGCATGAAGGTCGACGGCGTCACGCTGGTCAAACCGAAGCCGAGCGCTTGCACGATCGCGGTCTACAACGACGACTCGATCCGCATCGGCCCGTGGACGGAGCTCTCGGCCGACGAAGCTCAGATGCGCTGGCTGCGCCAAGCGCCCGAGTGCATGTGGCACCGAGACAAGCTGCACGCGGGCTTACAGGGCGGCAAAGGCCGGAAATGGGGCGCCACGCTCGACGGCAACACCGTGATTCGTCGCTCTGCCATCGGCCTGAACGCGGCCCGCGACGTGCTGTTCGTGTCGATCACCAACCACAGCACCGCGCGGGTGCTGGCCGACGGCATGCATCACTGCGGCGCGGTCGACGTCGCACAGCTCGACGTGAACTGGAGCTACCCGAAGTTCGTCACGTTCGAGCCGGCCGAGGGTGGACGCAAGGCGGTGGCTCTCGCCGAGGGCTTCGAATACTCGCCCGACGAGTACATTCGCAAGAAGCAGCGCCGTGATTTCTTCTACTTGACGCGCAAAGACACCGGCCTGCCCGCGCCGAGCGGCTTCACCGGCAGCGCCCCGTAATGCCCGAGCTGCCGGAGGTCGAGGTCACGCGCCGGCGCATCGAGAGCCTGCTCGTCGGCCGCGAGATCGCCCGCGTGCTCACCACCAAGCCGAGCTACTTCTTCCTCACCAGCCCCACGCGCCTCCAGCGCGCGCTCGCCGGTAGCAGGGTCGACGCGCTCGAGCGCCACGGCAAATACCTGCTCGCGAGGCTCGACAGCGACGCCACGCTGCTCCTGCACCTCGGCATGACGGGGCAGCTGTTCGGAGAAGGCGCCAGCAGCTTGCGCTTTCTCCGCGCGCTCGAGCGACGCGGCGCGGCGGGCAAAGAGCCGCGCCGCTTCACGCCGGACGAGCACACCCACCTGCAGCTCGAGTTTGCCGATCGCGGGCCGCGCGTGTTTTTCCGCGACGTCCGCAAGTTCGGCAAGGTGCTGCTGATCGCGGCCGGCCAGAGCGACGCCCGCCTCGAGAAGCTCGGCGTGGACGCGCTGGAGGCAGACGGCGCCGTGCTGTTCGAGGCGGCGCGCGCCCGCCGAATCCCGATCAAGTCGCTGCTCCTCGATCAAGCCGTCATCGCCGGCATCGGCAACATCTACGCCGACGAGGCGCTGTTCATCGCGGGGGTGAGCCCAGAGCGAGCCGCCCATCGCGTCGACGCCGCGGCCTGCGCCGCCATCGTGAAGGCGGCGCAGAAGGTGATGCGCCGCTCGATCCGAACCGGCGGCTCCAGCATCAGTGACTACGTGAACCCCGACGGCTCCGACGGCGGCTACCAAAACGAGCGCCGCGTGTACGGGCGCGAGGGTGAGCCGTGTCCGACCTGCCACACGCCGATTCGACGCTTCGTGATCGCCCAGCGCTCATCGCACTTCTGCCCCGCCTGCCAGAAGTAGCGGCGCCGACCGCCGCTCCCGAACGCGCGCCGCGAACCGGGCTCAGCGCACCGTTCGCAGCTTGTCGCCCCGGAGCGAGAACTCGATGAAGCCATTTTCACGCGTGCCGTTGACGTACACGCGCCAAATCGGCTCGCGCTTTTCGTGCGTGCCGTCACGCTCGAGAATGACGTGAGTCACCTTGCCGTCTTCGACCTTCAGCTCGGCGAGCGTGCGCTGGAGGAGTCCGCGGACGACGCTGAAGTCCACCGCGTCGAGCGAGAACAGCTGCTGATTCAGTTGGGCCTTGTCGCTGCCGAGCCGCACCGGCGTGGGGCGCTCCACCTTGTTCGCCCAAAGCTTGTAGTTGTCGACGTGCTCACGCTTCTTCGGGTTCTGAGCCTCGAGTAGAGCGTAATACTGGTAGAGCACCAGCTGGCGCGCCATGACCGGCTTGCCCAGCGCGGCCTCGTAGCGCGCCTTGGCCTTCGTGGCGTCCGAGAAATAGTCCTCTTCGACCAGCGGCAGGCTCGGCTCGTTCGGCGTCGCGGCGGCGGTCGCGGTCGCGATCGCGGGCAGCTCCAGCTGAGGCGTCGCTACGACCGAGACCGAGCTGGTAGTGATGTAGCTCACGACCACTCCCGCGATGGCCGCGCCGACGCCCCCGAGGGCCGCGAGCAACCCGACCGCGGGGGCGCAGCCGCGCTGCACCCGCGGCACGTGGATCACGGGCATGGCGTGCGCGTGCACGTACTGCGTGACAGGCCGCTTCTGGGTCTGAATGAACGAGCTTGCCCCGCAAAACTGGCAGGTCACGAACTCGCGATCAGGATCGAGCTGAACGTTCGCTCCACACTTGGGACAGGTTGCCGGAACGAGCTTCGCCACTCAGGAAGGTACTTTAGTATATAGACACGCCCGATGTCGTCCGACGAAATGAAACGCCAAGCGGCCCACGCCGCGCTCGCCCATTTACCGGACGCCGGCGTCCTGGGGCTGGGCACCGGCTCCACCACTCGCTGGTTCATCGAGGCGGTCGGAGGGCTCGTGCGCGAAGGCCGGCGCTTTTCGGCGGTCCCGACCAGCGTGGCCAGCCGCCAGCTCGCGGAGCAGCTCGGCATCCCGCTGCTCGACGATCAAGCGGCTTGGCAAATCGACGTCTGCGTCGACGGGGCCGACGAAGTCAGCGACGCGCTCGACTTGATCAAGGGCGGCGGCGGCGCGCACACCCGGGAAAAAATCGTGGCCAACGCCTCGAAGAAGAACGTGATCATCGTCGACGAAACCAAGCTGGTTGGCCAGCTGGGCGAGCAACGGGCGGTTCCGCTCGAGGTGCTGCCGTTCGGCTTCCCAACCACCCTGGCCGCCCTGAGCGCCTGGGGCACCCCGACGCAGCGCCAGCTGAACGGCGCTCCCTGGATGAGTGACTCCGGCAACTACATCGTGGATCTGAGCACCGGCCCCATCGCGGATCCGGCCGAGCTCGATCGAGCCTTGCATGGCCTGCCCGGCGTGGTGGAGACGGGCTTGTTCATCGGCCGCGCCGACGTGGTGGTCATCGCGGGCCGAAGCGGCGTCAGCGAGCGGCGCCGCGCGAAGTGAGCTAGGCTCGGCGCCATGTTGCGGCGTCTCCCGTTCAAAGGGTTCGTCTCGCTGTCGCTCGCGGGGATGGTCGCGCCGGCGCAGGCGCAGGCGCCGGCCACCGTGCCGACCACGACGAGGGTCGTGAGCACGGCTCCGGCGCCGAGCAGCGTCGAAAGGGCCCGCCAAGGAGTCGTCGTGCTCGAGCGACAGGGCAAGCCGCTCGCGCTCGGGGCGGTGCTCGACGGCGACGGTCGCGTGTTGACCGCGCTGTCGCCGCTCACGCACGGCAACTTCCTGACCGCGCGCTACCACGACGGCGCCGTCGTTCCCGTCAAGCTGGTCCACAGCGATCGCGCGTGGGATTTGGCGCTCGTCATGCCTCAATCGAGCCCGCCCGCGGCCCCGCGTACGCTCGGCGTGCGCGCGGCCAAAGCGCCCAGCTTCGCGGGCCTGCAGGGCTTCAAGCTGGCGCCGCCGAGCGCCGTCGCGTCGCAGCCGGCCGAGCTCAAGCTGGTGCCGGCGCTTCAAGGTGGCGACGGCGCTTCGCTGACGGGGGCGTACGAGCTGTCGACCAAGCCCGCGCTGGTAGGCGGGCCCATCGTCACCCCCGAGGGTGAGGTCGTGGCCCTCGTGGCGCGCGCCTGCCCGGCGGGAGGCCCTGCCGCGTGCGTGCCCTCGCCCTACGGCGCGCCGGTCGCCGCGCTCAAGCAGTTTCTCCAGCGTGCCCCGGCGGAGGCCGCCTGGCTGGGCATCGAAGGCGTCACCGACGAGTCTCGCGGCGTGCGAACGGTCCGGGTGCTCGCCATCACGCCCGACAGCCCAGCCGCCGCGGCCGGCCTGCGGCCGGGCAAAGACGCTACCCAGGCCGATCTGATCGTGGCCGTCGACGGCAAGCCGGTCGGCACCCCCGCCGAGCTGAACGAAGCCGTCCGGGCCCGCGCCAGTACGGACTCCATCGAGCTGCTGTTGTTCGGCATGGGCCGCTACCGTCGTGTCGCTGTCCGGCCCCGGCCGGCTCCCCAGCTGGTGAAGACGCCCTACGTGGTGCCACCTGCTGAGCCCGCCAAGCGCCCGACGCCGAATCCGGACCGCTGAGCCCGGACGCTCGGCCAGCAGCGAAGGCCCAATCCTCGATTGACAGAACCCTACGATATCGAGGAGGATTTCGGGCTTCCGGGCGGCCTATCCGCCCGGCACCCCCTCCCGAGTGTCACGGCCCCTTCGCATCGAGGTTGCCGGCCAAACCGACGTAGGCCGTAAGCGCTCTCACAACGAGGACAATTTCGCCATCATGGCGGAGTACGGCCTCTACGTGGTGGCAGACGGCATGGGCGGTCATGCGTCCGGCGAGATCGCCTCAAAAATGGCGGTCGATACGCTTCACGAATTCTTCGCGGCCACTGCCGACGATCCCGAGCGGACGTGGCCGTACAAGATGGACCGCGCGAAAGGCTACGAAGAGAACCGGCTCATCACCGGCATCAAGCTTTGTAATCTACGCATCTACGAGCAAGCGCAGCGCAACTCGAAGCAGCGCGGCATGGGCACGACGATCTGTACGCTCTTCGCCGTGGAAGACGGCGTGTACATCGCGCACGTCGGCGACAGCCGCGTGTACCGCGTCCGCAACGAGCAGATCGAGCAGCTGACCGAGGATCACTCGCTGCTGAACGACTACAAGAAGATGAAGAAGCTGACGGAGGAAGAGATCGCCAACTTCCCCCACAAGAACGTGATCGTGCGCGCGCTCGGCATGAAGGACACCGTCAAGGTGGACACTCGCTTCGAAGCGCCTCGAGCGGGCGACGCCATGGTGCTCTGCTCCGACGGGCTGTGCGGGCCCGTGACGGACGAAAAGATGCTGGAAATCGTGCTGAGCTCGCCCGATTTGCCGACGGCGTCGCACCGCTTGATCGAATCCGCCAACGAGAACGGCGGCCCCGACAACATCACCTGCGTGATCGCGCGCTGGATCGAGTGAGGGCCGGCGAGTGGCGGAGGGCGCTCTCGCGGCGCCCGCGCTCTCGCGGCGCCCGCGCTCTCGCGGCGCGCAGTTTTCGCTTCGTGACGACGCGCCGCGCGTCGTCACGAAGCGCGCCCGATCAGTCTGCGGGCGCGGCGCCGTAGATGGGCAAGCTCAGGCTGCCGCCGCTCGAGCTACCGGCCGCGCTCGCCGAGCCACCGGCGGCCGAGCCACCGGCGGGGGGGCTGCCGTAGACGTTCCCGCTCCCGCCCGCGCTCGCGCCCGCGCCCGCGTCGCCGCCCGCGCCCGCGTTCCCGCCCAGGCTCGTGTCGCCGCCTGCGGGAGCGCCGTAAACCGGCCCCACCGTCCCGCCACCGTTGGGGACACCCGCGCTCGCGCTGCCTCCTGCAGACTGAGTGCCTCCTGCAGACTGAGTGCCTCCTGCAGACTGACCGGCGGTCGTGCCACCGCTACCGCCTCCTCCCTCTTTGCCGCCTTCCGATTCAGCGCCGCAGCCGACCAAGGAGCTTGCGCCGATCAGCGTCGCGCCGAACGCGAAGGTCGCCGCGCGCCCGAGCCGCGCACGGGGAAGCGCGGGCTCCGGCACGTCTGCCAGCGCGAGCGCTGCGCTGCAGAACGGACAAGCGGACTCCGATTGACGGACGTGGCGATTGCAGCTCGGGCAAGGGATGAGGTGATTCATGCGCTATCTCTCGAGCCAGCGGCGGCCCCACTCAGAAGCTCTTCGCGGATTTCGAACTTACCATAATCGAAGGGAGCGCCGGGGGCCATCTCGACCCGCGACACGACCTCACGCTTGCCGGCCCTCTGCATCTCGAGCGCTCGGTGATGACAATAAGGATTGTTACCGGCTCGTCCGAAAAAGACGAAGCTAGTCCAGGTGCAGCCGGCGCGGCATTCGTCGGCGTAGTAGCAGGTGCGACAATACCCCCACAGATCCTCGACCGTGCGATCGCGCGTGTAGCGCAGCGGCGCCGCGCGCTCCCAAATGTCTTTCAGCGAGTCATCGCGGATGTTGCCCCCCGTCCAGGCTTCGGTGGGTAGCGAAGGACAACCTTTGATGGCGCCGTCGGCTTCGATGCCGAGCGTGGAGCGGCCCGCGCCGCACGAGGCCATGTGCCCACGCGGCATGGTGCCCTTGAGCGCCGACTCGTACGGTCCGAAGTAGCCGATGTTGTTGCCGGGCCAAATGCGCACCCGCAGCTCGTCGGCGCGCTGCTTGAGCTGTCCGAGCAGGGGGAACAGCTCCAGCATGTCGTAAGGTTGGAACAGCACGTCGGGCTCGTCCGCAGCGCGCCCCATCGGCACCGTCAGCTGCAGCTGCCAGCTGTGCCCGCCGTGGGCCGCGAGCGCTTCGAGGAGCTCGGGTAGCTCGGGCAGGGTGAGCCGGTTGATCTGGGTGTTGGTCGACACCTTCACCCCCGCCTCGCGGAAGTAGTCCATCGCCTGAAACGCGGCGCGGTACGAGCCTTTCACTCCGCGTAGGCGATCGTGCGTCGCTTCATTGCCATCGATCGACACGCTCACGCTCTCGAGCCCCGCCTCCTTCGCCGCGCGGGCCCGGTCGGGCGTGATGCCGCGGCCCCCGGTCGTCATGGTGGCAGACATACCGAGGCGGCGGATCTCGCGGACGATGTCGGTCCAGCCGTCGCGCAAGTAGGCCTCGCCGCCGATCAGCGTCACTTCCATCACGCCCAGCGCCGCCATCTGACGCACCAGGTCGAGGCACTCTTCCGTCGAGAGCTCACCTTCGCGAGCGTGACCGGCGCGAGAGCCGCAGTGGCGACACGCCAAGTCGCACTGCAGCGTGATCTCCCAGACCGCATAGATGGGGCGCGCTCGTTCGTCGCGAGGCCGCACCGTATCGGCGAGCGGGAGGCGTCGTCGTGCGGCGGGCGCTTCGGGCGCGATCGGCAAGTTGCGCGGGCGCGGCTTCTTGAGCTCCGCGTCACGCTCTGCCGGCGTCAAGACATCGGGCCCCTTAGCCATCTCCCAAGGATTGCAGAGCCGCTCGCTGGTTTCAAATGGCGCGGCGCCCGCCCTCGAAAATCTGCGCTCAGCTGCGGCCCTTCTCCTTCATCCGTACGCGCGCGGCGCGGGCGATGGCCTTGCGAGCCTGGTGCTGAGCGGTGCGCAACCGCAGGTCCACGCGCGCACGTTGATGCAGGAGCTCGCGCTCGAGCTTGTGTGCGTGCTCCAAGCGCTCTGCAGACAGCTCGCCAGCGCTCACCGCGGCCATCACCGCGCAGCCCGGCTCGCCCGCGTGCCTACAGTCGCGGAAGCGGCAGCCCTCGGCCACCTCGGCGATGTCCTCGAAGCCGGCCGGAGGCCCGTCGCCATCGGCGTCCGCCCACAGCGCTAGCTCGCGCATGCCGGGCGTATCGATGAGCAGCGCGCCGCTCGCGAGCTTGCGCAGTTGACGCTCCGTGGTCGTGTGCCGGCCGCGCGTGTCATCGGCGCGCTCAGCAGAGGTGCGGTGGACGTCGGCGCCGAGCAAGGCGTTCACGAGCGTCGATTTGCCGACGCCCGAGGAACCGAGCAGCACCGCGCTCGCGCCCGGCGCCAGCTCCTGCGATAGCTGCGCGAGCCCCTGCCCGCTCTTGGCGCTCACGAGCAAAAGCCTCGCTGCCGGCAGCGCCGCGGACAGCTCGGCGAGCGCGGCCTCGGCTTCGTCGGCCGGGAGCACGTCCGCCTTGTTCACCAACACCAGCGCGGGGATGCGGCAGCTGTCAGCCGTCGTCAGGTAGCGCTCGATGCGCCGCGGGTTGAGGGCGCGCTTGCGGGCGTGCCGGTCCGCGTCGGGAGGGGTGAGCGCGCACACGACGCAGCACACGTCCACGTTTGCGGCTAGGTTCTGAGCATGAGACGTGCCATCGACGCCCATACGTCGCAGCACGCTCTGTCGCTCCAGCACGTGCTCGACTCGCCCTACCGGGTCGGCGCGCTCGATGACGACCCAGTCGCCAACGGTCGGCCGATCGTCTTCGGGCAGCGTGTGCTCCAAGCGTCCGCTCAAGGACGCGCGCGCCATGCCCCGCGCGGTGAGCACCTCGTATTCGCCGCGTCGCTCACAGGCGACGCGACCCAATTCCCCTCCGCTCCCCCAAGCGTGGAGCTGTTGCAAAAAGAACGGCGTGAGCCCGAGCTCGAACAGCTCGGGTGAAATAGACTCGAACATCGGCAAACCCCAGGAAAACGGTACTGAGCAGCAATCGCCAACGCGGCGACGAGACGTCACGCCGAAGGCGCGACGAGCGTTTCCTCAGCCGCGAGGGGCCGAGGTGACTTCAGCAGCGTCCGCAGAAAGAGCGGACGGCATCTACGACTTGGTCAGTCATGCGAGGGCTCCTTTCTGCGTGGGGGTTTGCCCGAGAAACTCTCGGAACCGGGAGATGATGTCACGCGCGCTCGCGGCTCGCAAGCGCGCGGTGCGCGTCGAGTGCCGGGTCCGTCAGCGTGGCCAGCTGCTTGGGGCGATAGCCGGTGGTAATGCCCGTCACGGTCACGCGGCGACCCGAGCTGACGAAGGCGACGCGAAAGTCCTTCAGCGCCAGCACGCCTCCCGTCTCGGTCTTGCGGATGCGCCGGTAGGGGTGCGGCTCGGGACCGAGGGCGAGCACCTGCGTGATGGCGCCCTCGAGCTCGATGCCGAAGCTCTGCAGCAGCTCGAGCGCGGCGCGCGCGCTGGGCGCGAGCTCGACCTCGAACGCGGCCACGGGATCGCGGACAGGCACGCTGCCGGCGTCGAGCCAGCCGTGATCGGCGTCGGGGCGAGAGTCGGCGTAGGGAATGTAGGGCTTGATGTCGAGCACCGGCGTGCCGTCGAGCAAGTCCAGCCCGCCTACCGACAGCACGAGGCCGTCGATGCCCGTCAGCTCGACCAGGCTCATCCCGATCGGATTGGGGCGGTGCGGTGACCGCGTCGCGAACAAGCCGCGACGCTTCTCGCTGCGCGGTGGGAGCACCTTGGGACGCCAGCCCTCGGAGCGATCGAACCAGAAGAGGAGCCAGATGTAGCGAAACGTCGAAAGGTCTTCGAGGGCGTGCTCGAAGTCGAACCCGGTGAACAGCTCGACCGTGCCCGGCGCCGCCTCCTTCACGCCAGGCTGACGCGGAGCCTGCATCTTCTCCGTGAAGGGCGAGCGCACGACGCCGATGGGCGTGCAGGTGAGCGTGCGAGGCTCAGCGGACACGGCAGAACCTCGAGCCGCGAGACCCGGCGGCTGACCCAGCTTCGTCGATCATCGTAGGTTCGGAACGATCTGCACCGGCTGGGGCGCGTTTTCAACGGGCGCCGGCTCACCCGAGAGCGGGGCGAGCAAGATGTAGATGATCCCGACGACCGCCAACATGAGCAGGCTCGTGATCAGGTACGTGTTGATGGGCGCGTGACGGCTCGTCGACCAGCCGTCTTCGTAGAATTTGCCGCCGCTCCGCTCGCGCAGCTTGCGCTGAAATCCACCCAAGACATCGGGCGGCTCCTGGCGGCTCGGCGCCTTCAACGCGAGCAGCAAGTCACTCCCCAGCTCTTCGCTGGGCGGCGCGCTCGCCCGGCTCGCAACCGGCTCTTTCTCGTCGCCTTCGGTCATTGGGCTCGCTCTCCCATCTTACGCTCGACCGCTTGTTTCAGCATCGCGCGGGCGCGGTGGAGCCGGCTCTTGACGGTGCCGTCGGGTAGGCCCGTCACCTCGCACAGCTCTTCGTAGCTCAAGTCCTCGACGTCACGCAGGATCAGCACCTCGCGAAAGTCGGGCTCGAGCTCGACGATACACATTTGCACCACGCGCTCGAGCTGCATGCCTTCCAACATGTGGTCAGGGCGCGCGATGTCACCCGACGTCACGCCGCTGCCCGCCGTCATCGACGAGCGCTCCGCCAAAGGCTCGTACTCGTCTTGCGCCTCGGTGTGGCGGCGCTTCAGGTACTTCACGCGGTTCTTACACAGGTTGACCGTGATGCGATAAATCCAGGTGCTCAGCTTGGCATCGCCGCGAAAGGTGCCCACGGCTTTGAACACCTGCACGAAGACTTCTTGAGCCATGTCCTCGGCTTCGTCGCGCCGACCGAGCATGCGCAGCAAAATCCTGAAGACGCGCTCCTGATACAGCACGACCAGCTCGTTGAACGCGCGCTCGTCCCGCGCCGCGAGCCGCGCGATGAAGCGCGCTTCTTCCTTGTCCTCGTGCTCCATCCTGAGCTGAATCGCGACCGTATCACCCCAGACAACCAAACGGCCGGCAGGTTCCCCACCCCGCAAAAACGCGCGATAATCGCGGCCCCGGTCGGCCGACGCGCCCGCTCCGCGGCCCGGCCGCACGTAGCGCTTGACGGGGCCGCTGAACGTTGTACGGATGCGTCGCCGCTTACCTTTCCGGTGTCGTCTAAAGGCAGGACAAGGGACTTTGAATCCCTGAATCGTGGTTCGAATCCATGCACCGGAACCACCGCTCGTCGCAGATGGCGACGAGCACCAGACTTACAAGCGCGCGATGGTTTGATCGTGCACGAGGTCGACGACGAATTTCACGGCGTCGGGGTTGGTCTCGGGCAGGATGCCGTGACCCAGATTGAAGATGTGGCCGCGCTGCCCGCCGCGGTGGAGCACGTCTTTGACGCGCGCGGCGAGCAGGTCGCGCGGGGCGTCGAGCAGCAGATTGTCGAGGTTGCCTTGTACGGCGACGTCGGGGCCGAGCAGGTTGCGGGCCCAGTCGAGCGGGGTCTTGGCGTCGATGCCGATGACGGTGCCTCCCGCTTGCTTTTGCAGCTCGAGCAGCATCGCGGTGCCGGTGCCGAAGTGAATGACGGGGACGCCCGCTTGCTCGACCGAGGCGAGGATGTGTTTGACGTGAGGTTGAATGAACTGGACGTAGTCGTCCGGGGAGAGCGCGCCGATCCACGAGTCGAAGAGCTGCACGGCTTGGGCGCCGGCCTCGATTTGGGCGAGCAGGTAGCGCCGCGTTTGCTCCGCTAGCTTCTCCATCAGCGAGTGCCAGACGGCGGGCTCGCGGTACATCATCCGCTTCGTGAGCGCGTAATCTTTGCTCTTGCTGCCGCCGCCTTCGATCAGGTAGCTGGCGAGCGTGAAGGGAGCGCCCGCGAAGCCGATGAGCGGCGTCTTTCCGTCGAGCTCGCGACGAATCATGCGCACGGCGTCGAGCACGTAGCCCAGCCCCTCTTCCGGCGCGAACAGGCGCAGCTTGTCGACGCCCGCTTTGTCACGCACGGGGTGGTGGATGACGGGGCCCTCGCCGGCGGCGAACTCGAAGGGAGCGCCCAGCGGCTCGAGCAGCAACAAGATGTCGGCGAACAGGATGGCAGCGTCGACGCCCAGCGCCTTGATCGGCTGCAGCGTCACCTCGGTCGCGAGCTCTGGGTTCTTACACAGCTCGAGCAGCGTGTGCTTCTTGCGGAGGGCGCGGTACTCCTCCATGTAGCGCCCGGCTTGGCGCATGAACCACACCGGAGTCGCGTCGACCGGCTCGCGGCGACACGCGCGCAAAAAACGATCCCACATGTTTCGCTCTTAGTTTTGGGCGGCGAAGGTTTGAACGGGCGACGCCTGCTGCCCCGCGTGCGGGGCGATCTCGCCCGCCATCGACTTCTGCTGCATCTCGTATTTCGACGGGCACTTGGCCATGATCGAGCTGGCTTGGAAGGCTCCGCCCGCCATCTTGCCCTCAGCCGTCACTTCGACGTCCATCCCCGGCATGTCGCGAAAGGTGTCGGGCACGACACACTGCGGGTACTCGACGGCGAGGACGGCGTCGTTCTCTTGCAGCTTGAAGCGGTATTCGCAGGGCTCTTCGCGGCGCGTGAGGGTGCCCTTGACGAGCATGCCCTTCACCCGAACGTTGCGTTCGCTGTAGCGAGCCGGCTCCTTGATGAGCTGGTCGACACCGACGGAGTAGATGGCGGAGCCTTCGAAGCTCGTGAACACGAGACCGAGCACGCCCGCCACGATGACGAGCAGACCGACCAGTAAGCCCACGCTGCGCCGAGGCTTGGCGCCGCTCGAATCGGCGGATTCGGCGGCGGCTTGCGCAACGACCGGGGCAGTGGTTTCGGCCTCGGCTTCTTCGACGGCGCGCTTTAGCTCTTGATCGACACTCATGGGCTGCTCGAATCTCCCCGACGGGACAAGGGTAGCACTAGATGCGCGGGAGTCGGGCGGTCGGTTACCGCTGGAGCTTTCCGCGGAAAAGGAGCGCCCCCAGGGCGGAGAAGCCCGCTGCCACCGCGGAAATTGTCGCGAGGGCCGCGCCGGCGACGAGCGGCGAGCCGAACGCGCGCCCGAGCAGGCCGATCAGCCAGAGCTCGGCCGCGCCCAGCAGACCACCGACGACCGCGTGCCGCAGCGATGCGCGCCGGCCGAAGCGAGACACGAGGTAGCCCGACGCCGCCGCCGCCAGACCCAGGGTGAGCACGACCAGCGCGGTTGCCGCCCCCGGCCCCCAGCGCGGAAAGGCGCGAGCGAGGACGCCGACCAACGCGGCGAGGGGGGCCCAGAGGGTCACCAACAAGCCGGAGCCGATCAGAACCCACTGCCAAGCCGGTCGCGCTGCGGCCTCGGCGTCTTCGCCAGTGGGCTCTTGAACGACGGGCAACCTGCGCACGGCCATGCAATTCCACGCAACTATCGCACGCGGCGGGCCGAACGGGAGTCGTGGCGCAACGAGCAGCTCGCAAACCGGCCGCCCTGGCTACGGCGGTGCTCGCCTTCTCGCTGGCTGGGACGAGCGCCACGCTGGCAGACCAACCGGAGACGCGAATCATTCCCGAGCCCGCGCAGAAAGGTGATGAAGCCTCGCCGGCGGCTCGGCCACCGCCTTCGGGCTCGCCGTCGGTAGAGGAGGGCCCGGAGGCTGAAGCGCTCGCTCCTCCTTATGAGTCTTGGAGCGGCCGCGGGTTGCCGCCGCCGAGCGCGCCCGCGGACCCGGCTCCGCCACTACCGCTGGCGAGGCCGCGCGAGCAACCACGCCGCCCTTTCGAGCTCATGACCTCGGTCGCCGCGTTCCTGCCCAGCTGCAGTCCGGGCACCATCGACGACCGCGGCTGCCTGACCCTCAAGCCTGGCGCCGGCTTGGACCTGGCGGTGGTGTACCGCCTCACTCCGTTCTTCGGCGTGGGCCTGGAGGCTGCGCTGAGCGGCTTCGCCGGCGAGCACGCGGGGGCGTTTTCAGGCGCGGCCGGCGGCGCTCGCTACGGCGGAGTGGTCGCGCGCGTGTACTTCGCGGACAGCGGCGCGTGGGATCCTTATGCGGCGCTCGCGCTCGGGGTGGGCAAGCTTCATTTCGAGCCTGGCTCCGGGCTCGAACGAGAAGCGACCTCCGGCGTCGCGGCGCGCATCTCGGGCGGTATCGACTACGCGCTGGGCGCGCACCTGCGCTTCGGACCCAGCGCGAGCTTCGCGCACTGGGTTTCGTACCGTGAAGAGCGTTGTCGGGGGCAGGTGTGCCGGGCCGAGCCCGCGGTGTACGGTCGGCTGCTCGGCTTCGCGACGCTCGGCGTGCGCGTCAGCGGCAGCTTTGGCGCTGCGCTCTAGCGCTTTCTGGTAGGAATCGGGCGTGCCCCGAGAGCTGAGCCCGTTCGAGCTGGACCGCGAGCTCGCTCGAGTCGCGCCCCGAGCGCGCGCGGCGTACCGAGCGCTGCGGAGCGGTCGCGAAGTGACGCTTCACGTGCCTGAGGTGCTGCAAGATCCGGAGACGCTCGAGCGCCTCGCCGCCGACGACAGCGATCCGATCGCGGCGCCGCTCCTCCGTCACTTGTACTGGTTGCAGCTGATGCTGAGCACGCTACCTGGCGAAGGCGAGCGCCTGCGTAAGTACCGTGAGGAGCGGCACGCCATCGACAAGCCGCTGTCGGGCCATTTCAGCCTCCGCGAGCTGCTCGGGCACGCGCTACGTGATCCGCGCCGGCGCCCCGCGCTGCTCGACGTGATGCTCGCGCGCGGGGGCCAGCTACGCGACGCCGCCACCCGCCTGTTCGAGGTGCGAGCGGAGCTGCCCCAGTTCTGGGGACGAACGCGCGAGTCGCTCGAGCTACCCCACCCCGAGCTCACGTCGCGCGCGCGAAGCTTCTTGGCAGACTCGCGCGACGCGCTGGAGAGCCTGGAAGCGCGCAGCTTTCACGAGCTGCTCGAGCACGCGCTCGCTCCGCACGCCGCCGACGGCTGGCCGCGGCAGCTCTCGCTGCGCAGCCTCCATGATCTGCTGGGCAACGCGGACTGGCTGAAGGGGCTGCAGCTCGATACGGGCGAGTTGCCCGCGAGCGTGTCCGCCACCAGCTTCAGCCGCGGCCTGCTGCGCCTGGGCGCCGCTTGGACGGAAGCGCTGGCGCCCGCCAGCCTGCCCTTCAGCGTCGCCCGCGATCCCTTCCGCCTGCTCGCGTCACAAAACGGCGCGCTGCTCGCCAGCTTGACGACGCTACCTGCGTTCCTCAAGCGGCAGCTGAACCTCGGCAAAGACCGGGCGAGCGAGCACGCTCGCGCGCTGTCGCGGAGCGCGCTCGTGTTCGCGCGCTGTCTTTCGCTGCGGGTGCTGCTCGACGAGCCGTCGCGCCGCGGGCCGCGGGCCTTCATCGAAGCCTTTTGCGAGCTCGGCGCGGAGGCGCTCGGCTTCGAGCCCCCCGCCGAGGCCGCGGGCGTTCTGCTGCGCCCGCGCGCCGGTGATGCGCAGCGCTTCGCAGGCCTGCTCCTGGCCTTCCAATCGCGCCAGGAGCTCGCCGAGGCTCACGACGAGGATTGGTACAGGAGCCCGCGAGCCATCGAGCAGCTGCGCGCCGAGACGCGCACCCCGCCCGCGGTCACGTGCAGCGAAGAAGCGCTGGCGGCGGGCAGCCGTGCGCTGGTCGCGGCGCTCGCAGAGCGCTTGTAGAGCACCTCGACGCGCGTCGCCGACCCACGCGCGTCAGCGCGTCACCACGTCTCGCTCGGAGTCGGCGTGAGACCGGTCGACTCGAGGTGGTACGTGAACGACAGCACGATGGCGGTGACGAGGTCGCCCGACAGCACGCGCCGCACGCCGGCGTCGGCGCTGAACACTTTGTCGACGTATCCCAAACCGAGACTGCCGGAGTGACTGTCGGCGCCTTGGTCGTAGCGGTAGCCGCCTCGCACCACGGCGTGCTCGCCGAGCATCAGCTCCGCCCCCGCCATGCCGCGCAGCTTGGTGGTGTCCCAGGTCACGAGATCAGCGACGAGATCGGCCTCGATGCCGAACTTCTCGCGGACGATGCCGACGCCCCCGCCCAAGGTGAGCGGCTGAAAGCCCGTGTCGGCGCCGTTCAAGTTGTTGCCGACGAGCGCGAACGACAAACCTCCGCCCGGCTTGAGCGTGAGACCGAGGTCGAAGGCGAAGTTCTTGACGATCTTGTCGTTGTCGAGCCCGCCCGACGCGTAGCTCGGTCCGAGCGGGCCTGCGCCGTTCTGGCTGAGCCACAAGAAGCGGCCTCCGGCGCCTGCAAACAGCTTGTCGGAGAAGGGGTACGCGAGCGCGAAGCGCAGATCGGTCGCGGTGCGATCGACGCCCTCCGGATCTTGCCGCGTCCAGGTCGCGCCGAGGCCGCCGGCGACGCGCGAGCTCGAGCCGACCGAGTCCACCGCGGCGAGGCCATAACTTTGGCGCGACGCCTCCGGCCAAAGCTGGAGCAGCGCCGCCGCGTGATAGACGCGCGCGGCCGCCATGTTCGCGGGATTGGCGAACAGCGCGCTCACGGACGTACCTAGCGCGCGGTCGGCTCCACCTTTGGCCGCGACACGTCCGGTCTCGATCTCGTCGTAGTTGTAGCCAACTTCGGGGGGCAAGCTGCTCGGGTCAGCGTGAACGACCGTGCTCCAAGAAATGCAAGCGCCAGCGCATGCGAGGGCGAGCGACGATGGCCAGAGGGCTCGTCGCGAACGGCGATGCGAAGACGTAGTCATGTGAGGAGCGCCGAGCGAGTTTCGGCACTACCTGCGCGAGCGCTCAATGGCCAAGAAATCCGTGAGGGTTGCGAGCTCGTGACGGCCGTTCGGCCAGCCTCGACGCTGATGCGCGCCGCGATGGCAGTCGACCCTTGACGTGCGAAACCAAGAAAGTTGACGCCCAACGCACGAGGTCGTGTCCGCGCGGCGACGGAATGTCGCGTGCGATCGCAGAGTTACTGAGCGCGGTTCTGAATCGTCACCGACAAACTGATCCGCACCAAACTTTCACGTCGCGCGCGGCCGCGGTAATTTGCCGACTTCACGCATTTCGAAAATCTCTTGGTTGAACTTTGCTCGAGGTCAGTGCTAGCTCCCCCTCCCTTCGCTCGAAGGAACGTCATCGCGATGGTGACGAACCAGAAAGCGTCCGGTACTCGTTCGGTGTGGCGCTCGTGACTTCCCCTGAAGCAGAGCACGCTGAGGGTCAGCCCCCAGCGGCCGAAGACGGCAACATGGCTAGGGTTTCTGGTGTCCACAGCCCTGTGGATAATTTGGGGACGCTACTCTCGTGATGGATTTGGATACACACGCCTCGCCGCGCGCCGGCGAAAGCCTCTTCAGTCAAGCTCTCGAGCACACCCGCGGCCGGTCCCCGGCGTCGTTCGAGCAGTGGTTCACCAGCATCCAGTTCGAAGGATTCGAACAGGGCGTGCTAGGCCTCACCGCGCGCGACGAGTTCGTGCGCGACTGGGTCAAGGCCCACTTCCTGCCCGACTTGCTCAGCAACCTCGGGCGCCTCACCGGCGAGCCTCACGGCGCGCTGCGGGTGAACTGGAACATCTCCAATCGCCTGCTGCGCCCGGTATGTGAACCGAAGCGCAGCGCGCCTCGTCCTACCCCCAAGCCGGACGCCATGCCTGCTTCACGTCGCTCCGAGCGCCCCACGGCCGTGCCCCGTTACTCCCGCGCGCAATTTCTGGCGACGCTGAATTCCAAGTACACGTTCTCGAACTTCGTCGTCGGGCCGTCGAACGAGCTGGCACACGCCGCGGCGTTCGCGTCGGCGGGCGGTGGTGGCCCTCGCTACAACCCGCTGTTCATCGCCGGCGGCACCGGCCTCGGCAAGACGCACCTGGTGCACGCCATCGCGCACAAGGTCTTGGAAGAGCGGCCCGACGCGCGCGTCGTTTACGTGTCGGCGGAACATTTCACCAACGAGTTCATCGAGGCGCTCCAGCACCACAAGATGGACGAGTTCCGCGCGCGCTACCGCAGCGACTGCGACCTGCTGCTGGTCGACGACATCCAGTTCTTGGCCGGCCGCGAGCAGACTCAGGAAGAGTTCTTCCACACGTTCAACGCGCTTCACGACGCCGATCGTCCGATCATCGTCACCAGCGACAAGTACCCGCAGCAGCTGCAGCGCATGCCCGAGCGCTTGGTGTCACGCTTCACGAGCGGCCTGGTGGCGGACATCCAGGTGCCGCAGTTGGAAACGCGCGTCGCCATCGTGCGTAAGAAGGCCGAGATCGAGAGCATCCCGCTGTCGGACGAGGTGGCGGTGATGCTGGCGCAGAACATCCAGAGCAACGTGCGTGAGCTCGAAGGCGCGTTGATTCGCCTCGCCGCCAAGTCGTCGCTCACCGGGCGCCCCATCGACGAAGAGTTCACGCGCAGCGAGATGAGCACGGTGTCGCCGCGCCGTCCCGACATCATGAGCGTCGAGGACATTCAGCGCGCCGTGTGCAGCCACTTTCGGCTCTCGAACTCGGAGCTGCTCAGCAAAGATCGCCACAAGAGCGTGGCGTTCGCCCGCCAGGTCGCGATGTACTTGTGCCGCCAGCGCCTGAAGTGCAGCTTCCCCGAGCTGGGCCGGGCCTTCGGCAACCGCGATCACACGACGGTGATGAGCGCCGTGCGCCGCGTCGAAGCGCTGCGCCAGCGTGATCCGCAAGTCTCCGCGCACCTCGAAGCGATCGAGCAGCGCCTCGCCTCCTCCGAAGACTGACGGCCGGGCCGCTCGAGCTGCGCCGCTATTCTCGACGGGAGAACGCGCGCGGCGCGGGCAAGAACGCGCGCGGCGCGGGCAAGAACGCGCGCTTCTCGACGCGCGCGGTCGCGCTCAGTTCGCGGCCACGGGAACCTCGAGCGCGGGCTCCGAGCCGGCGGGCTCGCTGCTCGCGGGCTCGCTGGCCGCGGGCGCGGGCTCCGGCGCGACGCGCCCAGCCGGGGGAGACGGGGCGGCGGTCGGGGTCAGCACCTCGGCGACGACCGCGGGGAGCGGCGCCGGCTGCAGCGGGCGATCTTCGGGCACCGCGCCCAGCACTTGCGCGACATGAGCCGCGAAGGCGTCGACGACCTCGCCGGCCCCGACGCCGAGCGACGCGCCATACGCGAACTCGGCGCGTGAGCGCGAGCCCAGGCGCTCTTCGTGGAGCACCTTGCCGTCACGAATCAAGCGGAAGCCGCCCACCGCGACCGCGGACCAACCAGGACCATCGGCGTCGGGAGCCATGGCGTCGATCGTGATGTCGAGCTGCAGCACGTAGTCTCCAGCTTGCACGGCCTCGCCGCCGCGCAGAGCGACATCGGGGAACGACGTCCAAAGGCTGCGCTCGAGCGCGCCGAACGCCGCGTGTCGCACGCCACCGAAGCAGAGCATGCGCTGGCCTTGGGGAACGCGACATTGCTTCTGCCAGGTCGCGTCCCCCAGCTCGACCCACAGCCGCCCGCTGTGCTGAACCGGCGTCGCGCTGGGAGGAGGCAAGAGCGCCGTCTGCACCTTCGCTTCGTGATGCTGAACGCAGCCCGAAAGAGCTCCGCTGACGAGGACCTGTGCCGAGAACATGGCGACTTTGGCGAGCATACCCATGGCGGGGCTGAGCCTAAGCGGCACGCGCTAGTTGGCCCAATTTGCTGAGCGCGACCGTTCACCGAGCTGTCATCACGAGGAAACCTGCGCCGGCGACGATCACCCTGTCGTGCTCCAACCGAGCGGGCCGAGGTAGCGCCCCGGCTCGCTCGCCGCCGAGAAATTCCACAACGCCGCAGCAGGGCTTATGCTGACGATGCAGCAGGAGTAGATCGCGAGAGATTCGAATGGCAACGCTGAGGCACCTCCACCAGATCATGAATGAGCGACGTATGGTGCAGCTGTCGGACGGCCGCACCGGCAAGATCGTACGCATCGACACCTCGTTCCCCGGCAACTGCACCACGGTCTCGGTGTGGACCGGCTCCAGCGCTCCGGGCGTCGCCAAGGTGGCGTCGTCGGACGTCGTAGGAGAGGCGGGGCTGAAGACAGGGTAGGCTTCCCGCGCGAGCCCGTCCGAGTGCGGCAGCCGAAACCGCAGCCGTTCCCGCAAAAGCGGGGTGCGAATCGACGGCGCAAAGCGCGTGTGGGAGCCTCGGGGATCATGGGAAGCGACGGCAGTCAGGTCGCGAGCTCGGAGCTGCTCGAGCAACTGAAGCAGCTCGTGACGCACCTCGACGCCGCGCTGTGGCTAGCGTTGCCCGACCAACGAGAGCTGACGTTCGTGAGCGCGGGCGTCGAGCGCATCTTCGGTGTGACGGCGAGCGAGCTGCAACGCCGCCCGGAGCTGCTGTACGAGCTCATCCACCCCGACGACCGCGAGGCCATCCGCGCGGCCGCGACGCAGCAGAGCCAGGGGCCGTGGGAGGGACGCTACCGCGTCGCACGCCCTGACGGGACGCGCTGGGTCCGCGCGCGGGCCTTCCCGGTGCACGACGCGAGCGGGCGCCTCACCCACATCGCGGGCATCACCGAAGACATCACGCCGCAGGTCAGGGCGGAGACGGAGCTTTCGCTGAGCCGGCAGCGCTTCGAAGCGCTCACCGAGCACAGTGACGTCGGCGTCTGGGAGCTCGATCGAAATGGGTATACGACTTACCTGAACCGCGCGATGCGCAGGCAGCTGGAGCTCGACGACGCCGACACGCTGGCGGGGCAGACCTACCATCGGTTTTTCACGGCCGCGTCGCTCGAGACGATGCAGCGCGAACACGACAAGCGCGGCGCCGGGCTACCCTCGTCTTACCAAGTCGAGCTGCTGGGGCGGCGCGGTGGACGCCGGCAGGTGGTGGTCAACGGCGCGCCGATCTTTTCGCCGAGCGGCGAACTGCTCGGTATAATCGGTACTTTCAGCGATGTGAGCGAGGTGCGCCGCTTGGAGCAAGCGCTCGGTCAGGCGCAAAAGCTCGAAGCCATCGGGCAGCTGGCGGCGGGCGTCGCGCACGATTTCAACAACTTGCTGGTGCCGATCTTGGGTTACTCCGAGCTGGCCATCGAGGCCCTCGGCGACAGCAGCATCGCCGAAGACCTGGCCGCCGTGCAGCAAGCGGGCCAGCAAGCGAAGGAGCTTACCAGTCAGCTCCTGGCGTTCGCGCGCAAGCAAGCGCTGGACATGCGCGCGCTGGGGCTCGGCGCGCAAGTCAGCGGCTTCGCCCCCGTGCTGCGCCGCATGCTGCGCGAGAACGTGACGCTCGACGTGTGCATCGAGGAAGGCACGCGCATGATCCAGGCCGACGCGACCCAAATTCGTCAGGTTCTCCTCAACCTGACCTCGAACGCGCAGGACGCGATGCCCGACGGCGGCAACCTCCGCATCGGCGTACGTACGGTCGTGCTCGGAAGCGAGGCCGCGCACGCTGAGACGACGCTCGCGCCGGGCGCTTACGTCGAGCTGAGCGTCGCCGACAGCGGCGTGGGCATGGACGCGCAAACGCAGGAGCGCATCTTCGAGCCGTTCTTCACGACCAAGCCGGCGGAGGTCGGCACCGGCCTGGGGCTGGCCATGGTGTACGGCTGCGTCCGTCAACACGGCGGCCGCATCGACTGTCAGAGCGTGCTCGGCGGCGGCACCACGTTTTCGCTGCTATTTCCGGCGCTCGGGACGGCAGAGGAGCAACCTTCGCTGGTACCGAGCGCGCCGCCGCCGCACGGCCGCCGCGAAGTCATCCTCCTGGTCGAGGACCAAGAAGCCGTGCGGCGTCTGGTCGCGCGCGTGCTGACCGCCGAGGGCTATGAGGTGCTGGAAGCGGCCGATGGCCGCGAGGCGCTCGAGCAAGCCCTGCGTCGTGCCGAGCCCATCCGGCTGCTCGTGAGCGACGTGATCATGCCCCACATGGGTGGGCACGAGCTGCTCACCAAGCTCCGCGCGAAGAGCCCCGACATTCGCGCGCTGTTCGTGAGCGGCTATCCCCAGCAGGCGGGCGCTGCCTCGACCGAGCTCGATGCCCACTTCCTCCCGAAGCCCTTCGCGGTGGACGCCTTCAAGCGCGCGGTTCGGAACGCTTTGGCAAGGTAGGGGGGCGCTCGAGTCGTACGCCGACCGCCAACCGAGCTCCGAGCGGCGACGCGCCGCCAGCTAGCTCGCGTACATGGCTTCGGCGATCTCGAAGGTCGAGTTCTCGAGCTGGGCGTAAGCGCCGCGCAGGGCATCGAGCGTAGCGCCGGTCTCGAGCATCTTCTTGAGGAGCTGGACCTCGCCCCGCACCTTCTCGAGCTTCTCCGGCTCCAGCAGATCGGCGTAGGCGTCGAGCGCCTGCTCGGTCGTGTAGATCAGCGTCTCGGCCTGGTTGCGCATCTCCGCCAGGTCACGCCGGAGCTGGTCCGTTTCTTTGAATTTTTCGCCTTCTGTCACCAGCTTGTCGATCTCGTCGGCTTGGAGACCGCTGGTGGGCGTGACGTTGACGGCCTGGCTACGCCCGGTGCCCATGTCTTTGGCTTCCACCGCGAGGATGCCGTTGGCGTCGATGCGGAAGGTGACTTGGATCTTGGGCAGCCCGCGCGGCGCGGGGGGAATCCCGGTGAGCTCGAAGCGCGCGAGGCTGCGGTTGTCGACGGCCATCTCGCGCTCACCCTGCAGCACGTGCACGGGCACGAACGATTGGTTGTCGACGCTGGTCGTGAAGACCTCGCTCTTCTCGGTCGGCACCGTGGTGTTGCGCGGGATGAGCTTCGTGAAGACACCGCCGCCCGTCTCCACGCCGATCGACAGCGGGGTGACGTCGAGCAACAGCACTTCATCGATCTGACCGGCGAGCGCGGCGCCTTGGATCGCCGCGCCCACGGCCACGACCTCGTCCGGGTTCACGCCCTTGTTCGGGTCGCGCCCGAAGAACTCACGCACCGCCTTCTGCACTGCGGGCATGCGCGTCATGCCGCCGACCAACACCACCTGCCCGACCTGCTGCGGGGTCATCTTGGCGTCGGCGAGCACGGCCTTGCAGGCCACGATGGTGCGCTCCACGAGCTCACGCGTCCAAATCTCGAGCTCGCTGCGCTTGAGGGTGCGCTCGAGGTGAAGCGGCCCCGCGGGACCGATGGCCACGAACGGCAAATTGACGTCGGTCTCCAGCGAGGACGACAGCTCGTGCTTGGCCTTTTCCGCCGCTTCACGCAGGCGCTGCAGGCTGGTGCGATCGGCGCGCAGATCGATCTTCGTCTTCTGCAGGAACTCTTCCGAGAGCTTGTCGATGATGGCGCGATCGAAATCTTCACCACCGAGGTGAGTGTCGCCGCCGGTCGCTTTCACGTTGAAGACGCCGGTGGCGATCTCGAGGATCGAAATGTCGAAGGTGCCGCCGCCCAAATCGTAGACGGCGATGACCTCGCGCTCGGTCTTGTCGAGGCCGTAGGCGAGCGCGGCCGCCGTCGGCTCGTTCAAGATGCGCTTCACGTCGAGCCCCGCGATGCGCCCCGCGTCTTTCGTCGCCTGGCGCTGGGCGTCGTCGAAGTAAGCGGGCACGGTCACGACGGCCTCGGTGACCGCTTCGCCCAGGTAGGTCTCCGCGATTTCGCGCATGCTGGTGAGCACGAGCGCCGAGACCTCGGGTGGCGACATGACGCGCTCACCCGCCTTGACCCAGGCGTCGCCGTTCTCGTGCTTGACCAAGCCGTACGCGACCGAGCTGGCCTGGCGCGAGACGACGCTGGAATCGAACTTCTGCCCCATCAGACGCTTGACGGCGTAGATGGTATTCTCGGCGTTGGTCGTGGATTGGCGCTTGGCGACCTGGCCGACCAGGCGCTCGCCCTTGAGCGTGAACGCCACGACGGACGGCGTTGTACGCGCGCCCTCGGCGTTGGCGATCACCTTCACCTCGGGCTGACCCGCGGCGTTGGTGCCTTCGACCACCGATACGCAGGAGTTGGTAGTACCGAGATCGATGCCGACGACTTTCCCCATGCGCGCGGCCTCAGCATACCCGAGGCGCTCGCCCGCGCCAGCTCAGTTCGGCTTGGCTTTGGCGACGACCACCAACGCGGGGCGGATGAGCTTCTCGCTCGAGCGGTAACCGGCTTGGACCTCCGCGGCGATGGTGCCCGGCTCGAAGTCCGACGTTTCCAGCTGCTGCACCGCTTCATGCACGGCCGGATCGAAGGGCTGCCCCACACCGGGCACGCGCTCGATGCCGAGCTTGCCGAGCGTATCGCTGAACTGGCGCATCACGAGCGTGATGCCGTCGGCCAGGGCCTTCACGTCGGTCGCCGTCTCCGCGTGGGCGCCCGCGCGATCGAGGTTGTCGAACACGGGCAGCATCTCTTTCAAGATGTCGTCGCGACCGCGACGCTCGGCGTCGGCGAGCTCGCGGCGCGAGCGCTTCCGGAAATTGTCGAAGTCGGCCAGGGTGCGCAGCAGCTGATCTTTCAGCTTGGCTTGCTCGGCCTTGGCGACCTCCAGCGGATCTTGCTCGGCGGCTTCGGGGGCCGCCGTAGCCTCCGCAGCGGCTGCCTCGGGTTCGAGCGACTCGGGCGCGGTGGTTTCGGTTTCGTCAGGCACGGCGCGGCGAGTATAACCACCGCCGCTCGCTTGCCAAGGGCGCCCGACGCCCACGCGGTCGCCCTCCCGACTGCTACGGATTGCTACAACGCTTTTGCCGCAAACAGGCGAGCGTGCCGCCCGAGGTCTGGAGCGGCCCCGGCTCCGGATTGGGTGCAAACCAGGCGATGCCATCGGGCAGCACCCAAAATGGGTTCGCGCCTTCGAGCGGCTCGTTCTCGAAAGCCTCGGCGGCGTCGTCGCCGTAGCCGCGGCGCTCGATGCTGAAGCAATACCCGGCGCTGTCTGGCGCGAAGAGGTGAGGTTTGCCGCCGCTCACGAGCTGATGACGCTGAAACAGCTCGCGGCCGTCGCTGGCGGCCGTGACCCGCAAGTCGCGCGGGCCGGCCGGCAAGAGCAGCTCGACGCCGGCGAGCGCGCTCTCGCCGCTGCTCGGTTCCACGCGCGCCACACGCCGCCCGTCCACCCACACCACGAACGGCTCCTCACCGTGGTTGAGCACGCGCACGACGCCGCGGTACAGGTTGAACAGCGGCACGACCGCGAGCGCCGACGCCGCCGCCACCGCGCTCGCCAAGCGCCACGACACGATCTGCGAAAGCTGGAGCCGACGGGCGAGGCGCGCCAGCGCCGCGTACCCCAAGAACGGCGCCGCCCCGCAGCAGCCGGCCAGCAGCATCAACCCGAGCTGACCCTGCCACGGCAAGAGCAGCGGCAGCACCGCGGCCGCCGACAGTCCGAGCACGAGACCCACCGCCGCCAGCGTGAGCCGGAGCGTGAACGCGCGCTGCTCGGGCTTTACCTGCACCGGCCCGCCCTCGCGCGCATTTGGTGCCCTGGCTCGGCCAGACACTTGCGGCAGCGCCAGCGCGGTGTCACCGAGTGCTCTGGATGCCCGAGCTCAACGATCCGCAAAAGCAAGCCGTCGCCCACGTCGACGGGCCGTTGCTCGTCTTCGCCGGCGCGGGCAGCGGCAAGACGCGCACCATCACCTACCGCATCGCGAACTTGCTGGCCAACCGCGTGCCGCCGTATCGCATCTTGGCCGTGACCTTCACCAACAAGGCGGCCGCCGAGATGCGGGAGCGGCTCACGCAGCTGACCTCGCCGGAGGTAGCTCGTGATTTGTGGATCGGCACCTTTCATTCCGTGTGTGCGCGGCTGCTGCGACGCTACCACGACGCGGTAGGGCTGAAGCGCGACTTCGTCATTTACGACGGCTCGGATCAAAAAGCGGTCGTGACGCGGGCGCTCCGCGAGCTGGGCTACGACGAGCGGCAGTTTCCCGCCAAGCAATTCCTCGCCGCCATCAGCGGCGAGAAGAGCGAAGGCCGCACGCCGCGCGAGTCCAAGCAGTTGGGGCGCCTCACCGACGTCACGCTCGAGGTGTTCGCGCGCTACGAGCAGGCGCTGGCGCTGGCCAACGCCGTCGACTTCGACGATCTCATCCTGCGCGTGACACGCATGCTCGAGGATCCGGACAGCCTAGCGGGGCGCGATCTGCGCGGGCGCTTCCTGCACGTCTCGGTCGACGAATTTCAAGACACCAACCTGATCCAGTACCGCTTCGTGCGCGCGCTGTCCGAGCACACGCAGAACCTGTGCGTGGTGGGCGACGACGATCAGTCGATTTATCGCTGGCGTGGCGCCGACGTGCGGCTGATCCGCAGCTTCAAGAAGGACTTCCCGCGCGCCGTCATCATCAAGCTCGAGCAGAACTACCGCTCCAGCGCCAACATCGTGAAGGCGGCGCTGGGCGTGATCGAGCCCAGCGCCGAGCGCGAGCCGAAGGAGCTGTGGACGGACGCGCCCGCGGGGGACCCGGTGAGGCTACGCGCGGTGATGGACGAGCGAGAAGAGGCCGACCACGTGCTGCGCGGCATTCAAGCCGAGCTCGGCCGCGGCACCCCCGCCAGCAGCATCGCCATCTTCTACCGCGTCCACGCCCAGTCGCGCACGCTCGAAGAGGCGATGCGCAAGGGCAACGTGCCCTACCAGATCATCGGGGGCATGAAGTTCTTCGAGCGCGCCGAGGTGAAGGATCTGCTCGGCTACCTGCGCCTGGCCGTCAACCCATCCAGCGACGCGGATCTGGCGCGCGTCATCAACACGCCCGCGCGCGGTATCGGCGACAAGACGGTGGAGCGGCTGCTCGACGTCGCCAGCGAGTCTTCCGTGTGCGCGTTCGACGCCATCCCGCAGGCGATGAAGGAGCTGGGCACGGCCGCGTCGAAGAAGCTCGGCGCCTTCAAGGCGCTGATCGACGGACTGCAGGCGGAAGCGGCGCGGCTCTCGCCGAGCGAGCTGGCCGGGCACATCCTCGAGGTGACCGGCTACCGCGAGCTCTTGCGCAAGGAAGACACCGCCGAGAGCGACGCCCGCCTCGGCAACTTGGAGGAGCTCGTCGGCTCGATCCAGGAATACGAAGAAGAAGCCTCCGGCCGCGGGGAGACGCCCAGCCTCTCCGGCTACCTCGAGCGCGTGTCGCTCGTCGCCGCGACCGACTCGCAGAAGAATGGCCCGATGGTGTCGCTGATGACGGTGCACTCCGCCAAGGGGCTCGAGTTCGACGCCGTGTTCCTCACCGGCATGGAGCAAGAGATGTTCCCGTACCGCGGCATCGCCAGCGGCGAAGACGAGGAGCTCGAGGAAGAGCGCCGCCTCGCTTACGTCGCGATCACGCGCGCTCGCAAGCGCTTGACCATCACCTACGCGGGCAGCCGCACCCTGTTCGGGCAGACCCGCTACTTGGAGCGCAGCCAGTTCCTCGACGACCTGCCCCAAGACGCGATCAAGCTCGAGGGGTCGCCCCGCGCCGCGCGCTCGGCGGGCGGGTACGCCGGCGCGCGCTACGGCGCGGGCTACGTGGGTGGCTATTCGCCGGGGGGCTATCGAAGCCGCAGCAACGGCGAGTTCCAGGGGCAACGCTACACCGGCACCGGAATTGGCGCGGGCAAGCCGCTCGCGCCCGGGTCCCGCGTCGTCGAGCGTGACGAATACAGCCAAGACGCTGGTGACGAGGGTCAAGCTTTGCGTCCAGGCAGCCATGTCAGGCACGTGCGCTTCGGGGAGGGAGTCGTGCGAAGCGTGGATGGAGGGATGAAGCCCAGCGTGGTGGCAAGCTTCCCCGGTTTCGGCGACAAGCGTATCTTGCTCGAGTTTTTGGAGCCTGCATGAACAAGCGACTCGCATTCTTGGAACAACACACGGCCTCCGGCGCCGCCGACTCGTTCGCTTTCTACGGTCTCGGCATGGAGTACCGAAAGGAAGGCCGCGTCGACGACGCCATCGCCACCTTCGAAAAGCTCAAAGCCAAAGACCCCGACTACCTGCCGATGTACCTGATGGCCGGGCAGACGCTGCTCGACGCGGGCCGCGGCGCGGACGCCAAAGGGTGGCTCGAAGCCGGTATCACGATCGCGGCTCGCAAGGGCGACGGCAAGACGCTGGGCGAGCTCGAGTCGGCGCTCGCCAGCATTTGAGCAAGTGTGTTCGCGGCGCGACGACTACAATGTAGTTGTGCTCGCGCCGCCTGACGCCGAGTGTGGGGCATTGCGACCTCGGAGCCCAAAACGCCACGGCGCGTGTCGCGCGCAGCTCGACGTGAAACAAACTCTGCCGCATGCGGTGAGGGGTGCTAATCAAATAGCTCCCAGAGACCGCTGCCTTGCGGTCGCTTCACGTCAAGGAGGCTTCCATGAAGCGTATGTTCCCTGCTTTGATGCTGGTGGCGGCGTTCGGCTCGAGCCTGTCCGGCTGCGACGACGACGAGGGCGACGACGGTGCGGGCAGCAAGGGCGCGACCGCCGGCAAGCCCAGCACCTCGGACGGCGGTGCGCCGAACCTGAACGTCGGCTGCGACGAGAGTGAGGACACCACCTGTCAAAACGCCACGGACTGTGCGTTCGTCATCGACGGCACCGCTCGCACGACCGCCCAGAGCTGCGGCAAGGGCTGTGCCGATGATGATGATGAGACGTGCGCTCGTGATTGCATCCTCGAAGCGCTCGAGATGACGAGCGCTTGCGCCAGCTGTTATGCCGATGTCGTCAACTGCACGATCACCAACTGCCCCGGGGCGTGCTTCCTCGATCCGGACTCGGACGGTTGCCACACCTGCCAAGAAGACAAGGGCTGTCGCCCCGACTTCAACACCTGCAGCGGACTGCCCGAGTGACCGGCGCCGGCAAGCTGAGGGCCTGTGCGGTAGCGGCCGTCTGGGCGGCGGCTCCCCTCCCCGCGCTGGCGGCCGGCTTCGATACGCCCATCTTGTACTCGGCTCGGCACCAAGCGATGGGCGGCACCGCCATCGCCTCCGTCGACGACGCGTCGGCCGGTTTTCATAACCCTGCGGGGTTACAAGGCATCCAAGGGCTCGGCTTCATCGGGGATTTCAGCCTGATCCTGGGCAAGGTGCGGGGCACGCCCGATGAGGACTTCTCGGGCAATCTCGAGTCCGACACGGTGACGGCGCCGTTCTTTCTGCTCGGCGGCGGCTACCGCGTCCACGAGTGGCTCACGCTCGGCGTGGCGGGCTTCCCGGTGGCGTCGGGCGGCGCCGAGTACCACTACCGGGCTGCGGGGCGCGAATGGATCGACTCGACCGAGATCGTGTTCTTCGAAGCTACGCCCCTGCTCAGCCTGAACGTGCCCAAAGACGCTTGGCTACCCGGCAAGCTGGCGATCGGCGCGGGCTACCGCATGAGCTACGTCACGTTCGAGCGTCGGAAAGGCGCCGTCGACAACCCGAGATTTTTGGACCTGCAGCTGAGCGGCACCAATTTCAGCGGCTTCCGCGTCGGCGTGCAGTACGAGCCGATCGAGCAGCTGAAGTTCGGGGCGGTGTTCCGCAACAAGGTCGTCGTGACCACGAAGGCCGATAGCGTCACCGTGGTCACTCAAGACGCCGCGGACGCTTCGCTCGCCTTCACGCTGCCGACGAAGCTCGGTTTCGGCGCGCGCTACGACTTCGCGCGCGTCGGCTTGGCGAGCGACGTCGAGTGGGCGCTCCAGAGCGAGAATAAGGAGCCCGGGCTGGTGGGCACGCTGAACGGTGACGAGGTGACGACACCGAACGTGTTCAACTGGCAGAACGGCGTCACCTGGCGCGTCGGCGGCGAGTACCGCCTCGGTCAGTCCGCGTCCTGGCCGGTGCGGCTCGGCTACATCTTCGACACCCAAGTCACGAACGAGCTTTATCCGAGCGCCTTCGGCACGCCGCCCGGGCCCACCCACACCGTCACCGCTGGCGCCGGCTACGTGAACGAGCGCTGGCAGGTGAACGTCGCCCTCAGCCGCCGCATGGGTAGCGCCCAAGTCGACACGACCGATCCGGATGGGCGCTGCGCGTTCTGCGGCTTCCCTGGCAAATATTCGATAACGATGACTGGCATTTACGTCGACGCCTCGGTCGACCTACCGATGTAGCTTCGTGCGACTCGGCCTGTCCTCAAGGGAAGAGGCTGCGGCGCGCGGGCGATTGAGGCGGCGCCGGGGGATCGATGAGGATGTCCTGAACCACGCGCCGCTTCAGGAAGAGCTCGCGGAAAATCGGGTCGCGGATGTGCTCGACCAGGCGCCGCACGTAGCTGCGGGCGCGCTCGCGCATTTCGTGGGCCTGAGGCGAGCCGGCCCGGGCCAGCGCCTCGCAGCACAGCGCGCGCGTGTGCAGGCCATACTCGGAGCCCTGCAGCGTCTCGATGGCGCCCATGGCGGTGGTGGCGAGCAAGATCCCGGTGTGATTTTCGCTCGATTCGACGCGGGCTCGCGCTTCGATTGCCATCGCGTAAAAGTGAAACGCCACGTAGGCCTGCGCTTCGGCGGCCTGGCGCGCGTCGAAGGCGTACATCACGGCGCGGCCCGAGTCGTTCTGCTGCCGCGCCATCAGCGCCCGCAGGATCTTCTCGTGCACCGAGTCGTAGGCGCTGCCGGTGACGGCGGTGAGCGCGCCCGCGTCACCCACGAGCGTCTCCGCGGCGACCAGGTCACCGGCGTCGAGCAGCAGCTCGGCCGTAGAGAGCAGCGTGTCTGCGCGTGAGTCGCGATCACCGTAGCGCTCGTGGGCGTCGCGGGCGCGGCGCAGGTACGCGAGCCCGCGCGGCACGTCACCCAAGTTGGCGTAGCAAGCGCCGATGGTGCTCAGGGTGCGCGCGATCTGGAAGCGCCCCCCGATCGAGAGCTCGATGCGGATGGCGTCGAGGGCGAGCGCGATGCCGTCTTCGAAGCGGCCGAGCACGAGCAGCGCGTACGCCAACGAGTTCTTGGCGCGAGCTTCGAGGCGCCGCGCGCCGACCCGGCGAAACACCGCGATCGCCTCCGCCTGGCACTCGACCGCTTCGTGCACGCGGCCGACGCGGCGCAGCAGCGTGCCGCGCAAGCGGAGCGCCTCCGCGCGCAGGCGCGCCGGCGCGGTGTCGCTGTTCGAAGCCTCCAAGGCGCGGTCGACGGCGCCCAAGGCTCCCTGCATGTCGCCGATTTCGTGGAGGATTTCCGCCATCAACGTCAGCGCCGTCACCTCGAGCACGGCCGAGCCGGCGCTCTTGGACATTTGCTCGCCGCGCTGCACGCTGGCCAGGGCGCGGCTGAGCTGACCGGCGTCGAGCTCGAACTGCGCGGTGCGCAGCAGCGCGGTGGCGGCCCAGAAGGCCTTACCGCTCTGCTTGGCCAAGCGGCGTAGCTCGGTGAGGTGACTGCGTCGCTCCTGCCAGCGGCCTTGATTGCGCGAGATGGCTTCGAGCGCTTCGTAAGCCTCGATCAGCTTCGGGTCGTTCTCCGACAGCAGCGCGATCACGCGCCGATAGCAGCGCTTGGCGAGCTGCGTTTGATAGCTGGAGCGAGCCGCGTCGGCCGCTTCGAGGAAGAAACCAGCCGCCTCCTCGCGCGCGTTGCCGCGCGCCAAATGGCGAGCAACGATGGCGGCCGTCAGCCCCTTGCCGAGCGGAGTGCGGCCGAGGTGCTCGCCGAGGCGGCGATGCATGCGCACTCGGCGTCGACGGTCGAGCGCGCGGTAAGCGACGTCGCGCGTGAGGGGGTGACGCACGTCGGTGAGCTCGCCCTTCTGCTCGCACAAGCCGCGCGCGCACAAGCGCATCACGGCGTCCTCGATCTCCGGACCCTCGAGCTCGATCAGATCGTCGTTGCCGAGGGGCCCGCCCGCCACCGCGAGCCACTCCACGATCGCCTGCTCGCCGGTCGGCAGCTCGTTCAAGCGATCCGCGATCAGCTGCTCGAGCGTGGACGGCAGCGGAAGCGCCGCTTCACCCGGCTTTTCGACGGCCACCAGCTCTTGACCGCCGCCCTCCCGCTCGTGGATCTCGAAGCGACCGCGCTCGAGCAGGGCGTCGACCATCTCGAGCAAGAAGAACGGGTTGCCGCCGGCGCGCGGTAGCAAGTCGGCGCACACCTGGCGCACGCCGTCGATCACGCCGAAGCGCGACTGCAGGAGGCGCAGCTGATGCTCGGCCGACAATCCTTTCAGATCGATGCGCACCAGCTCTTCGAGCTGAGGCATGACGCGGTCGTCCGGCCTCGCCAGCAGCAGCACCAAGATCGGCAGCGGCTCCGGCCGCTTCAGGAACTCGCTCACCAGCTCCAGGCTCGGGCGATCCGCCCACTGCAGGCCGTCGAGCGCGATCACCAGCGGCGCCTCCAGCGCGGCCCGCGCGAAGAAGCGGCGCAGACCGAGCGAGACCAGCTGGCGCGAGCGCGCCACGTCGGCCTCGTCGACGGCGCCGCGCACTCGGCCCGTGGCGAGCTCCGCCATACGCTCGACGATCTCGGGGCCGTCTTCGCCGCCCGCCAGCTCGCTGAGCGCCTCGCTGATGAGCGCGCGAGCCTCCTCGATCGGCTGATCGGCGCGCGTACCGGTGAGCTCGCGCACCCACTCGGACACGGTCGCGAACGGCACCTCGCTGAGCGCGGGCGAGCACTCGGCGCGCAGCACGCGCGCGTCGGGCGGCAGCTCGTTCAAGAACGCGGTGAGCAGGGCGGTCTTGCCGATGCCCATCTCGCCGGAGATCACCCGCGCTGCGACCTGTCCCGTCGACAGCCCCGAACCGACCACGCCGTAGTAGGCAGCGTGCAAATCAGCCAGCTCGGCGTCGCGCCCAATCAGGTCGCTCGAGGCGCTGGCCATCTCCAGCAGCTTCTCTTCGCGCGTGTGCGGGCGTAGCAGCGAGTAGATGCGCATGTCCGCCGGCAAGTTGCGCTCTTCGGCGCCGGGGATCTTGATCGTCGGCGCGTCGCCCCAGACGAAGTCGCGCCGGACGAGGCGGTAGAGGCCGCCCGCGACCCAGCTCACGCCGGGCGGGGCGTGCTCACCGAGCAGATCGGCGAGGTGATTGGCGGGCTCGGTCAGCTCGTGCTGCACCAGGTGGCCCGCCTTGTCGCGCTGCCCCGTGGCGATGCCGCGCACGATACCGATCGAGCCCCGCAGCGGCAGCGGCAGATCCTCCGACGCGCCACGGATCACCTCGTGCACGTCGATCGCGAGCCAGACCGCGTCGAGCGGCGCGCGCGCCGGGTTCGCCATCAAGCCGACGACGGCTCTCGCGAAGGGCAAGGACCCGGGCGTGGATTCGGTCCAGGCGAAGTGGGCGCCGCGCCGAAACGCGATCTCTTCGAGCGTGCTCTTGAGGCGATCGAGCGCGTGCGCCGCCTGCCCGGGCGAGGAGGCCGCCACGAGCTCGGGCAGTCCGTGAATGCACAGCGTGACCACCGCGACGTGGCGCACCTCGCGCCCAGCGCGCTCACGCAGACCGGCGCGAGTCAGCCCTGGCCCCGTGTTCTCGTCAGCGGCTAGCTCGGAGCCGGCGGAGCCCGCGCCAATCGAGAGTGACGAAGCGTGCTCGGACGCGTCGGGCCCGATGTGCAAGCCCGGGATGGGCTCGGGCAGCGGCACGCCTGGCGAGGTGTGCTCGCGCGGCACGAGATCCGCGAGCACGCTCTCGAGCACGTGTGAGTCGATCAGCTGTTGGCGCAGCAAGAGCACGCGGCTGATCGCGCTCGCCACCTCGCGAGCGGTTTGGAAGCGCTCGGCTGGATCGCGGGCCAAGAGCTTCATCGCGATCTCTTCGAGGTCGCTCGGCAGCTCACGCACGAAGGTGCTCGGCGGCTCCACGCGACCTGCCCGCACCGCCTCCAGCAGCTCTTGCCCCTCCGCGGCGCCGTGCAGCGGGCGCCCCGTCAGCAATTCGTGAAATACTACGCCGAGGGAGTAAATGTCCGTGCGACGGGTGACGCGCTCACCGCGCGCCTGCTCCGGCGACATGTACGCCGTCTTGCCCTTGAGGACGCCCGGCTCCTCACGGAACAAATTCGCGGAGGCGATGCCGAAATCGGCGATTTTCACGGCGCCGTCGAAGCTCAGCAGCATGTTTTGCGGCGACACGTCGCGGTGCACGATGTCGAGCGGCTTGCCGGCCTCGTCTTTGCGCTCGTGCGCGTAATGAAGGCCCTTGGCGATCTCGGAGATCACGTACGCGGAGACGTAAGGCGGAACGCGTTGTCCCTTGCCCTGCGCCGCCTTCATCAGCTTGCGCAGGTCGGGCCCCTCCACGTACTCCATGCTGAGCAGCTGCCCTTCGTCGCCGTAGTCTTGAAAGTCGTAGACCTGGACGATGTTGG
The DNA here is from genome assembly GCA_023431345.1 of Pseudomonadota bacterium. GTDB lineage: Bacteria > Myxococcota_A > Polyangia > Polyangiales > Polyangiaceae > PMG-095. Next base: position 140,288 of record JAEYWK010000186.1, on the reverse strand, counting down.
GGTGGTTCAGGCGCGTCGCGAGCTGGGCTTCCTCCGCGAACATGGTGCGGAAGCGACGCGAAGAACCGTATGCCGGCAAAATTCGCTTGAGGACGAGAAGCTTGAACGTGCCCTCGGCGCCGCGCTTCTTGGCGAGGAATACCTCCGCCATTCCGCCCGCTCCGAGTCGACGAATGATCTCGAAGTCAGCGAGTCGTTTGGGCGGCTGGCGTACCAGTGGATCGCTCATCGGCTCGAAGCGAAGCAGCTTACTCCCGTTTTCGATTCACATGGTAACGTCGCGCGCCTAGCCGCCCGGAGGACCCCGATGCGTCGCCCGCTTTCCATCGTTAGCCTTGCCGTTTCCCTGGTTTTCGTCAGCACGAGCGCGCTCGCTCAAAAAAAACCCAAGGATGAAAATCGGGACGACGGCCCCTCCGCCAGCGCCAGCTGGAGCGATCCGGTCGAAAACGAGAAGAGCGACAAACCGCAGGCGAGCGAGGCTGACGACGCCCCCGCCAAGCCGCGCAGCAAGAGAGCGCCGGACCCGGGTCGCGCCCGCGATCCCATCCAAGTCTTCGGTCAGGTGGTGATCGGCTTCGGCAAGGCGCCGGAAGAGTCGCCCGATTTCGAGCCCGGCAACCAGGGCACCGCGCTCGGCTTCCAGCTCGGCGGTCGCTACGACGTGACCACCACGCTCAGCGCCGGCCTGCGCTTTCCGATCACGATGACGATGGTGAAGCAAGCCAACGGCGATACCCTCAACTCGACGGTGCTCGGGTCGCCCGAGCTCTTCGGGGAGTATCGCATTCCCGTCGGTCGTCTCACGACCGTGCCGATCTTGTTCGGCGTCGGTATTCCGATCGCGGCTGGCAACCCCGACCAGACCGGCTCCGATACGACCGGCATGTCCCAAGACTACGCGAACCGCTTGGCCGACGCGACCACGGGCTTTCGCGACAGCGAGCTGTTCCAGCCCAAGCGCCTCCCGATCATCTTGGGCGGCGGCGTGAGGCACGAGCGCAAGGATTGGGAGCTGCACGCGGACTTGAAGCTCGTGCTGCTGCCTGCGCTCGGAACGGACGTGGCGAACCCGAGCTTCACGACTCCACCCGGCGCCGGGACGTACGAGCGGAACGCCTTCGCCATGCGCGAAGTGACGACCTTGGGCGGCACGTACAACTTCCTCGACAGCCCCCTGCTGTACGCGGGTCTCGATTTCGCCATCGTCTGGACCCCCATCAAGACCTTCGCGTTCGAGCCGAGCGCGCAGGGAGGCAAGCCGACGTCGGTCCAGGCGGTCTTGGAGCCGAAGGTCGGAGCCCGCTTCGGCAGCGTAGCGCCGAGCCTGGGGTACATCGCTCCGCTCGGTGGCCGGCTCGGCGCCGGTGATATCGGCGGCGTGCGCCTGCATCTCGACGTCCTGTTGTAGGCGCCGGCGCAGCCTGCCACCCCGCTGCGGCGACGCGGGCGCAGCGTGCGACGCGCCGCCCCCGCTGGCCGAAGCGGTGGTAAGGTTCTGGCCAATGCGGCTGTCCGTCTTTCCGCTCGTCGCGCTGGCCGCCCTGCTCAACGGCTGCGCAGGAGGCGCCGCGGGCGCAGGTCATCCGAAGAACGCAGGGTCCGCGGCGGGGCCGATCGCGCCCGTCAGCGTCGACGAGCATTCCTTCGGGGACGCGACCTACAAGCTGCTGCTCAGCGGCGAGAGCTCCGCCGAGCGCGCCGGCTTGCTGATCGGCGTCACGCAGCACCAGCTGCGCCGCGCGGAGCAGCGCTTCGCCAGCGGCAACGCGGCCGCGGGGCTCTCGGCGGTGAGCGGCGCGTTTTTGCTCGGGCGCGCGGGAGAGCTGCGCGGCGAGATGCTCGCGAAAGGCGAAAAAGCGCTCGACGCGGCCGCGACGGAGGTGGCCCGCGTCGGTAACGACGGGCGCGCTTTGGCGCTGTACTCGATGCTGCTGCCTCGCCTGCCAGAGGGCAGCTGGCGCGCCGACGTGCAAGCGCACTTGGCCGCCATCGACAAGTTTCGCCAAGACACGCGCGGGCCGGGCGCGGTGTCGACGGCTTCGGCCAGCGCGCGCGTCGCGATCAGTCGAGCCCTGCTCGACACCGGCCCGCAGGCGATGGAGAACGCCAAGAAAGCGACCGTCGCTTGGCTGCGCCAGGCGCTGTCGACGAACATCGGCGAGGCGCCGATTCGCTCCAGCCAGGAGCGAGACGAAGCTTTCGAGGCCTACCGCGCGCTCCGCGCGGGCGGCTACACGGTGGCGGCTCTGTATTTGCGCCAGCGCGATCCGCGCGGGGCGCTGTCGCTGCTCGACTCTTCGGGGTTGGAGAAGCTGATGGCGCCCGAGCTGCGCGAGCGCTTGGAGCGCGCGGGCGACGAGGGTGACGCGGACGCCTGGGCCGATTTGTATCACTTCTTCCAGTCCGCGCGCAGCAGCGCCGACGGCCTGCTCGACGCGGAGCTGGTCGACGCGGCCGCTTTCGGCGCCGCCGAAGGCTTGTTCCGAGCGGAGCCGAGCTCGCTGCGAGGCAGCTTGCCGCTCGCGAGCGAGCTGTCGTCGCACGGCATGGCGGAGGTCGCGCCGCTGGTGCTGGCGCCCGCGTTGAACGAGCGCCCCGAGCCCGACGGATTGAGCACCGCGCTCGGCTTCGTGATGCGCGCCGTGAACGATGAAGAGGACGCGGGCGGGCTCGGCGCCGCGCGCGCCACCTTCGAGAACGCGGGGCCGCTGCTGGAGCTGGCGTCGACGCCGGCGCTGCGGGGCCGCTTGCGACCGACGCCGGCGCGGCTCCGCTTCGCGATGGCCGCGACCGAGATTCGCCACGGGGAGCTCGAGCGCGCGCGGCCGCTGCTGCTCAAGTCGCTCTCGGAGGAGCCGAGCAGTGAAGCCTACCTGCTCCTGGTCGCGATCGAGCGTCAACGCGGCAAGCTGACGGAGGCGCTCGGCTGGGCCGACAAAGCGGTAGAGGCGGCGCGCGCCTCGCAAGACATCCTGACCGAAAGCGACGCTCAGGTGACGCGCTTCGAGCTGTTCCGCGAGAAGCGCGACGCGACGGAAGCGAGCCGCGCCCTGGAGGCCGCGCTCACCCGCGCGCTCGCGGCGCAGAGGCAGAGCCGCGGCGGGGCCGCGCAGGCGCGCGCCGAGCGGCTGCTGGCCCGCGTGCTCGAATACTACGGCGACCAGCGCGCGGTGCGCCGCGCTACCGAGCGCGCCTTCGAGGCCGCCGGTTCCGATCCGCGCCTGCTCTCGGCAACCGTGATGGATGCGGCGCGGCGCGGTCTCACGCTGTCGGATCTCTCGGTCGCGCGCGGCGCCGTGCAGCGCGCGCTCAGCGCCGGCATGTCGGGTGACGATCTAGTCTACCCGGCGCTATGGCTGCAGCTGCTCGAGCGGCGCTTGCGCGTGCCCACGAGCGGCGCGGTAGAAGACGCCTACTCCGCTCTCGACGACAGCTCGGGCTGGCCGGCGCGACTGCGCGCGTGGGCCACCGGCCGCCTCACCGACGCCGAGCTCTTGGCCGCGGCCAAGGATCGCCCCCAGCGCACCGAAGCCGTCTTCTACGCTGCGATGGCGCGTCACTCGCAAGGCAACCCGGACGCCGCGAAGGCGGGGCTCGAGCAGGTCGCGAGGAGCGAAGCCATCGACCTGGTCGAGGTCTCGATCGCACGTGACGTGCTGGCCGCCTACGACAAGACGCAAAAAGACTTCAAGCTGCCCGCGAACGTCGTCGTGCCCTGACCGCTTGCCAGCGCTCAGAGCTGCGGTTTGCGGCCGAGCAGCTTGGTCGCGAGGTGCTCGCCCAGCTCCGCCGCCAGCAAGCGCTCGACGGCGGCCTCTTTCTTCGCGCGCTCACCTTCGTCGTACTGGAACTCGATGCCCATGCCGGCGGGGTTGGCCTTGGTGGCGTCGGCGACGTCGGTAGTCCAGATCACCTTGCCGCGCAGTCGCAGCGGCTCGACCATGTTCGGAACGCCGAGCGCGAACACGAACTCGGTGCCCACTTTCAAGGGCTTGTCGGTGCCGATGAAGGTGCCGCCGCGCGAGATGTTGCGCGTGTAGTCCGCGAAGAACGTGTTCAGCCGCTTGTATTCGACCTTGAGCTCGATGGGAGCTCGGTAGCCGTGGCGCCGGTCGTCGTCGGACGTACTCATCCAGTAACGGCGAAGCGTAGCCGGCCGAACGCAGTCCGGGAAGGGGTCGTGGTCCCACCTGGCCGCCCGAGCAGCGGGCGCGCGGCCGCGGCGCTGCCGGCCCCCGCGACGGCGCGCCAGAATCGCAGCCGCGGAGCCGCGCGGCGGAAGCTCCAGCCGAGCGCCAATGGCCATGCTATGGCCGAAGCCGAGTGCGCGACCCTTACGAAGTCCTCGGTGTCGGCCGCGACGCCAGCGAAGCCGACATCAAAGCGGCTTTCCGGCGCTTGGCCGCGCAGCATCACCCGGATCGCAACCAAGGCGACCCCTCGGCGCAAGATCGCTTCACCGAGCTCAACCTCGCCCACCAAATCTTGTCCGACGCGGACAAGCGCAGCGCCTACGACCGCTATGGTCCCTCCGCTTTCCAGGCGGGCGGGCGCGGCGCTGGCGGCGACGTCGTCGATTTCGGCGGCTTCGACGAGATCTTCGGCGATATCTTGGGCGCCTTCGGCTTCCGCGGCGGCGATCGCGGCGACGTGCGGCTGCCGCTTTCGTTGACCTTCGAAGAGGCTGCGCTCGGAGCGAGCAAGGAGGTGCGTTATCAGCGCACCGACAGCTGCGGCTCGTGCGGCGGTCGCGGCGGCGAGCCCGGGACGCGCGTCGAGACCTGCGGAGCCTGCGGCGGGCGCGGGCGTGTCCGCTTTCAGCAGGCGCTGTTCCCGCTGGCGATGGAGCGGCCCTGCTCTCGCTGCAAGGGCGCGGGCTCGCTCCCGACCACGCCCTGCCGCGCCTGCGGCGGCAAGGGGTTGTCGAGCAGCGAGCGCGTGCTGAAGGTCGACGTGCCGCCCGGCACCGAGCACGGCGCGACGCGCGTGGTCGATCAGGGCGGTCACCGCACGCGACCCGATCGGCCGCCCGGCAACCTCGAGCTGCTGGTGGAGGTCGCGCCTCACCCCTTGTTTCGGCGCTCGGGTGACGACGTGGTCTGCCGCGTGCCGATCACCTTCGTGCAAGCCGCGCTCGGCGGCGAGATCGACGTGCCGACGCTCGATGGGAAAATCAAGCTCCGAGTGCCCCCCTCCACGCAGCCGGGGCAGGTGCTGCGCGTGCGCGGCAAAGGCGTCGAGCATCGCCTGCGCAGCGGTCGCGGGGACCAGCTGGTCGAGGTCGAGGTCGAGATCCCCGCGCGCCTCACGCCTCGCGCGCGCGAGCTGATCGAAGAGCTCGGGCGGGAGCTGGGTGAAGACGTGCAGCCTCAACAACAAGGCTTCTTGGAGAAGCTACGCGGGCTCTTCGGATGAGGGCGGTCGCGTTCGACTTCGGACAAACGCTGGCGGAGCTCGACTACCAGTTCGTCGGCGCGCGCTTGGCCGAGCGAGGGCACGCCTTCGAGCAAGCCCGCGCCGCGGCGGGCGCGGAGCACGCTTGGCAGCTCTACGGCGAGCTCAAGGCCGAGGGTCACGCGGTCGCCTGGCTCGCGATGATGCAAGCTCAGCTAGAGGCGGGCGGCGTGCCACCAGAATCCGCGCCGTCACTCGCGAGCTGGCTGTGGCAGGAGCAGCCGAAGAAGAACCTGTGGCGCAAGCCGATTCCCGGCATGATCGAGCTGGTGCGTGAGCTTCGGAGCGCGGGCGCGAAGCTGGCCGTGATCTCGAACTCGGAGGGTCACCTGGCGGAGCTGATCGACGAGCTCGGCTGGAGCGACGCTTTCCACGTCGTGGTCGACTCGGGGCGAGTCGGCATCGATAAGCCCGATGCGCGGATCTTTCAGCACGCCTGTCGGGCGCTCGGCGTCGAGCCAGGGGAGCTTCTGCACGTGGGCGATGCGTGGGAGGCGGACGTGCAGGGCGCCCTCGGCGCGGGCGCGAGCGCGGTTTGGTTCGACGCGCGCTACGCCGAGCGCACCCTGCCGGAGCGCGCGTACGGTGCCGATGGCCCGCGCTCGCTGCGCGAAATCCTGGCTCGGCTGGGGCTCGTGAGTTAGCTTCCCGCCCATGAAATCTCGACGCATCGGCATGCTCGGCGCCGGCAACATGGCCGGCGCGTTGATCCGCGGCCTGCTCGCCTCGAAGAGCGTTGAAAAATCGCAAATCTGCGCCAGCGACGTGCGCGCCGAGCACTTGAAGGAGCTGGAGGCCGAGCACGGCATCCGCACCTTCACCGACAACCGGCAGCTCGCGGCCGAGTCGAACCTGGTGGTGCTGGCGGTGAAGCCGCAGGTCATCGATCGCGTGCTCGACCAAATGGCGGAGTCGTTCCAGCCCGACACGCTGCTCGTGTCGATCGCGGCCGGCGTGCCGATCCGTTCGTTGGAAGCGCGCTTGCCCGCTCACGTGCGGGTCGTCCGCGCCATGCCGAACACGGCCGCCATCGCCCTCGCGGGCGCCACCGGGATCGCGCCCGGCTCGCGCGCGACGCAAGACGACATCGACGTCACGCAGACGCTGTTTGCGGCCATCGGCCGCTCCGTCGTGCTGGATGAGTCGTTGATCGACGCCGTCACCGGTCTCTCGGGCAGCGGGCCCGCGTACGTGATGGTCATGATCGAAGCGCTGGCCGACGGCGGAGTGAAGGTCGGCCTGCACCGCGACACCGCGCTGTTGCTCGCGGCCCAGACCGTCTACGGCTCCGCCAAGCTGCTGCTCGAGACGGGCGAGCACCCCGGTCGCCTGAAGGACATGGTGACCAGCCCGGGCGGCACCGCCATCGCCGGCCTGCACACGCTGGAGAGCGGCGGCCTGCGCCGCACCTTGATCGACGCCGTCGACTCGGCCACCAAGCGGGCGATCGAGCTCGGCGAAGCCATGGCCAAGAAGCTCGATAAGGGCTGAGACCCCTCGACCACGCGCGACTGGCCACACGGAACGACGAGCGGCGCGAGCGAAAGGCGCGGGGCGCGAGCGACCTTCGCTCCTGCTTTTTGTCGCGGTCGCCAAAGCGACAGACAAAAAAGTGTCCGCGCAAAGGGGCCGGGGGGGGGACAGCCTCACTCTGCGCGGACGAGAAAGTAGTAGCAGCAGCTCTTCGGAAAATCAAACCCCTAAATCAGTTTTGGTGCCGACGCGCGCGACTCGACGCTAGGCGCGTCGCTGCGAAATCCAATCCTGCTTCTGCTGTTCGACCTAGGAGCAAAAACAATCGTCGCAGCTTCACCCGCAGCGCGAAAGACGTAACGCCCGCGGGTGAAGCTACCACCACCACGCGCCGCGAGCTCGCTAGTCGTGATCACGCGGGACGCCGGAGGCTCCGTTCGAGACGAACCGATCTCATTTCGAGCAAGTGAGCTCGACTCGACGCCCGAGCGCGCGACGCTCGGTCAGCGTCGCGTTCACGGTCGGGCGGCCAGTCGCGCGCAGGCTGGCGAGCGCCGCCTTCCCGGCTTGCGTCGACAAGACCTCGCCCTGGGCGGCCAGAGCGTCGAGACAAACCCCCAGCGAAGACACACGGAAACGCCCCTCGAACGCGCGCGCGCTGATGCCGGCAGGGACGTCCGCGTAGGGGTCGGGCGCGATCTGACCGGTGAGCAAGAAGCCCTCCGCGCCGTCGGCGCACGGCGGCGGCATGCTCGCCAGCTGCGCGGGCGTCACCACGTAGGGCGCTTCGACCAGGTTCCTCTCCAAATCGAGCGGATGAACGAACCAGCCGGTGCCGCGAACCCAGATGCCGAGGGCATCACCGGCAGCGCTGCGCACCAGCTCCGCGTTCGCTCCGCGCGGCGGCGGGATGTCCATGACCTCGAGCACGACGTCGAGATCTTGACCCACGACCTTGTAGACGCGAAACGCGCGGCTGCTCTCGTCGTAAGAGCCGAGGAAGGTGCCCGTCTTGGTCTTGACGACACCGGAGGCGCGCGACCCCAGACCCAGCCGCCCGACGTTCGCGAGCCGCCGCGGGACACGGTCGGCCTCGAACAGGAAGAGGTCGATGGCGCCGCGCGAGGTCAAGAGGAGGGCGCCGGAGCTGCCGGACGGATCGAGCGACGCGGCGAGGCCGGCGGAGCTGCTGCTCGGCTCGGCTCCGAGCGCGTCGGCGGCGGTGGCAGCGTCTAGCCAGGGGCTACGGGCGCTGGCGGTCTGCCGCACGCCTTGCTTGACCGCGAACCGATCCGCGAAAGAGATGCGGAGAGAGCCGGTCTTGCTCCAGTCGCCGCCGCGCGGGCCGTAAGCGTAGACGCGCGTTTGGATCCCGTATTGCTCCGTGCCCGCGTCCACGCCCTCGAAGCCGTCGGCGAGCGCGGGCGGGGGCAGCTCGAGGAGCCCGGACAGCGGCGGCAGCGGTGCCTCTTCGTCGGTCGTGGGTGCAGCGCGCGCGACGCCGCGCTGCAGGGGCGTCGCGCCACTGCGAAACGGCAGCGCGGGAGCGCTCACCTCGCCCGTCGGTGCGCAACGCAAGAGCCAGCGGCTGCCGCCCGGGCCCGGAAAGCTCACGCGAGGAGGAGTGGCCGGCGTCGCCAATGCACGGGGGGCGCGACCCTCGAAATAACCGATGCGCGTGAAGCCGGCGAAGACGCAGCCCACCGCCGAGCAGCCTTGCCTCGCCGACGCGCCGGCAGCCTTGACGTCGATCTCGGGCGGAAGCTCGACCGATTGCCAGTCGGCGCCGCCGTCGGTCGTCTCCGAAGCCAGGCCGTTTTCACCGAGCACGAGCGCGCGCTTCCCCGCGAACAGCGCCCGCGCGCCGCCATCTTGGATTCGGCCGAGCGTGAGCTTGCCGTCCAGCCCGACAGAAAAACCTGCGAACGGCCCGGCCCCGACGGCCCAGCCCGTGAGCACGCCAGGCGACGACTCGACCATGCCGTCGAGCCAGATCGCCTCCGCCAGCAGCGCTTTTTGCCGCGGCTCGCGCCGGGTGAAAGTGATGGGGAGCCGCTGCCACGCGCTGTCCTTCAAGATCGCGATTGAGCCGGAACGCCGGGGCTCGGGCGGCGTCACCACGACCACCCTGCCGTCGGCTAGCACGACCACGCGATCGCGCTCGGTGATGCTCTGAATCGCAAAGGGGGCGCCCACCTTCGGCAAGATGCAGTGCTGCCGCGCCAGGCTCGCCGCAGGCGCCGCAGAGCACGGGCCGTGCACCACGAGGCCGCCCGTCCCGCTCTCGCTGACCACGCGCGCGCCCGGCAGCTCGAGCACCAGCGACAACCCGAACGGCTCGGTCACGCGGTAGATGCGCGTCAGCTCTTGCCCCTGACCGCACACGAAGCCGACGCCTACGCCCAAGCGCACGCCCTGACACTCGCCCGAGGCGACGAACGCACGCTCGCGCCGCTCGAGCGCCCGCCCGGTGTCGAGCGCGACGCGTAGCAGCGCGCCGTCTTGCGCGACGAACGCGCCGCCGCGACCATCGGGAGCGCCCGACAGCGCCGCCGCCTGTAAGAGCGGGGGCAGGCCAAGCTCGCTCGTACGGCCTTGGCCGGCCTCCGCGACGACGCGCGCGACCTCGGCCTGCGCCGCCTCGGACGCCTTCGCCGCGTCGACACCGGCGACGTGAGACATCACTCCGTTCGCGCCGAGCCGGTAGGTGCCGTCGGGCGCCGACAGGAGCAAGGCGTCGCCGACGCTCGCGACGCTGGAGAAGGACGGTGACAGGGGCCGATAGCTCGCGCCGGCGTCGAAGCTCACCAGCACGCCGCGCAAAGGCACCTGCACCGCGCCGAACCAGCCGTCGACGAACGCGAGCGCGCCGTAGGCGGGCGCAGCAGGTAGCCCGATCGGCGGCACGGCCGCGCCCGTCTCCAGATCGAGCGCGCGGTACTCCGAGTCGCGCCGCGGCAAGATCAGCAGGCGATCGAAGCCGGGAACGAGCCGCTCAACCTCGAAGTCGAGCTGCGCTAGCGGCTCGAGCTTGGCCGTCCAAGCTTGGGCCCGATACAAAAGCGTGCTGCTCGAGGCGCCGATCCAGAACAGAAATCCGCCTCCGAGCCGCTCTGGCAACTCGACGTAGCGGGCGCTCCGAGCCGCGGGCAGCAGCTCGTCGCCGACCTCGAGCGAGCCGTCGGAGCGCTGCACCACGCGCAGGCCGAGCGCGAGCAACCGGCGCGAGCCATCCGGCTCCGAGCCGGCGTCCACCACGCCGGGGCCGCGCGTGGGGGGAAAGAGCCGGGGGGCCGGCGGCTTGGCCACGCTCGCCAGCGCCGCCGCGCGTGGCGCAGCGCCGGAGGCAGGCGCCTGGGGGGCAGGGCGCGAGCAGCCCAGCGCCACGCCGAGCGAGCAGACGAGCAGGCCCCCGGCGCGCATCCGCGGGCTAAGCCTGCAGCTCCGGATCGCTCGACTTGAACCAGCGGCTGGCGATGCGCACGGCGTTGGTGGCGGCGCCGAGGCGCAGGTTGTCGGCCACCACCGTGAGGCAGACCGTGCGGCGGGTCTTGTCGCGCGCGTCGAGGCGGAGGCGACCCACGAGCGCGTTGTCGCGGTCTTTGACGGCGTAGACCGCGGACAGACCTTCGCCGGCCGCGCCCGGTAGGAAGCGGACGAACGGAGTCTTGGCCTTGTCGCTCAAGATGCTCGCGATGCGCTCGAGCGTGACCTCTTTCTCGAAGCTGACCCAAGCGTTCTCGTAGTGGCCCACCGCCACGCCGACGCGGCAGCACTGCGCGCTCACGTCGAGCTCCGGCAGCTCGAGGATCTTCTTGGCTTCGAACATCAGCTTACGCTCTTCCGAGGAGAAGCCGCTCTCGTCGGTGCCGCCGTTGTGGGGGACGGTGTTGCCCGCGTACGCCTTCGGATCGAACACGCTGCCGAAGCGGTCGAGCGCGGCGTAGCCGGCCTTGCTGGCTTCGAGGAAGCCGTCGAGCGCCGCGATGCCGGCGCCGCTCACGGCCTGGTAGGTGCTCACGGTCACGCTCACGAGACCGAGCTCCTTCTGGAGCGGCGAGAGCGCCAGCGCGAGCGGGATCGTGGTGCAGTTCGGGTTCGCGACCAGGCGCACCGACTCGTCGACGCGCCCCGAGTTGACCCCCGCTACCACGAGCGGCACCTTCGGATCGGCGCGGTAGGTGTTGCTCTTGTCGATCACGCGATAGCCGAGCGCGAGTAGGCGCGGCACGTAGCGCTTGCTGTGATCGTCGTCGAGCGCGACGAACGCCACGTCGCCCTTGGTCGCGCTCTCTTCCTCGAGCTTGGCCGCCGCGTCCACCTTGTACGTCTTGCCGCCGTGCTTCAGCTCCTGATCGCGGCTCGCGAACAGAGAGAGCTCCGCAGCCGGCCAGGCGCGGGCGACGAGGTCGAGCGACTCGCGCCCGACGAGACCAGTGGCTCCGAGAAGACAGATGCGCATGGGGCGGCGGTGTAGCAGCGATTGACGGGTCATTCCAGCGCGGCGCGGGTCCAGCCACAAATCCGCGGGGCGACGCCGCCCTTCCATTTTTCAGCGTGAACGGCCGCCGCGAGCCGCGGAGCGCCGCCCGCGCTTTTGGACCCGCCCCGTCCTTGCTACGGTCCGCGCCATGTCCAGCAAGCGCCCCGTCTCGCCTGGTGCGGAGGAGATCCTCGGCCTCTACTTTCCCGTGCTCGACCACGGCTTCGTGGCGCTGGTGGACTACATGGGCACCGACGAGTGCATCGAGCGCGCGGCGCGCGTCAGCTACGGCTACGGCACGCGCAAGGCCAGCCTCACGCGCGGCCTGCTCCGCTACCTGCGCCGGCACCTGCACACCACGCCGAGCGAGATGCTCGAGCTGAAGTTTCACTGCTGCATGCCGATGTTCATCGCGCGGCAGTGGATCCGCCACCGCGCCGCGTCGGTGAACGAGTATTCGGGCCGGTACTCGCTGATGCCGATGCTGTTTTATACGCCCAGCGCGGAGCAGCTTCAGACGCAGAGCCGCACCAACAACCAGGGCCGCAGCGGCACCCCCGTGTCCCCCGAGCAGTACGCGGCGTCGGTCGCGCGCTGGAACGAGATCCGAAGGCTCAGCCGCGGCGCCTACGAGCAAATGACGTCGGAGGACATGGCGCGCGAGCTGGCGCGCATCGACTTGCCGCTCTCCACCTATACGCAGTGGTACTGGAAGATCGATCTGCACAACTTCTTGCACTTCTTGAAGCTGCGCGTCGATCGCCACGCGCAGTGGGAGATTCAGGAGTACGGACGCGTGTTGGCGGGCATCCTCAAGCGCGTCGCCCCGCTCAGCTACGAGGCCTGGCTCGACTACGACGTCTGCGGCGCGCGCATGTCACGCATGGAGCTCGACGCGGTGCGCCGCTTGGTGAGCATCGAGGGCGATGGCCTGACATCCAAGGGCGGCTCGCTCAGCACCGCCGAGCTCGAGCAGCTCGGCCTCGCCAAGCGTGAGATCGCGGAGCTCCTCCAAAAGCTGAACGCGACCAGCGTGCCGGATTTCGAGCTCGATCTGAGGGCGGCGAGGACCGCCGAGTCGTACGCGGAGGAGTTCCAGAAGGCGGTGCCTAAAGCGGATAAGCTGGCCGACTAGGCCGGCGCTCCGCGATCACGCGCTCGACGAAGCCGACCAGCGAATCGGCGTTGAACGGCTTGCTCAGCACCGGGCGCGCGGCGGTCTCCAAGAACTTGCTGGTGTCGGGCGTCACCGCCCCGCCGGTGATGAACGCGACGCTTCCCACGAGATCCGGGTACAGGCGCCGCACCACGCCGAAGAAGTCCATCCCCGATTCGCCCGGCATCATCAGATCGCACAAGATCACGTCTTGCTCCGCGTCCTGGTTGAGGACGGCGAGGGCGGCGCGCACGCCGTCCGCGCAAGTGACGCGGCAACGGTCGCCGAGCAAACGGCTCACGAGCGTACGGATCATCGGCTCGTCGTCGACGATGAGCACCTTCCTCGCCGCCGCCCGCGGGGTGGTGCTGGCGCGCGGCGGCGGCAGCGTCGACGGGCGAGCAGACAAGCGCGTGAGCTCGTCCGCGGCCGGCGGCAGCCGCACGCGGAAGCGACTGCCCTTCCCGAGCTCGCTCTCGACCGTGAGCTCCCCGCCCAAGTCCTCCACGATGCTGCGACAGATGCTGAGGCCGAGGCCGGTGCCGTGACCGGCGGCCTTGGTGGTGAAGAACGGCTCGAACACGGAGGCGCGCACCTCGTCGCTCATGCCGCGGCCAGTGTCTTCGACCTCGATCGACGCGAAGCCGTCTTCGTCGGTCCACGTCGAGACGCGCACCTCGTTGTCCTCGCGTTCGCCCGTGAGCGCCTGCGCGGCGTTGGTGAGCAAGTTGACCACGACCTGCGACAGCTTGAGCTCGTTCGCGCGCACGCTCGGCACGTCGCGCAGGCTCGTGAGCAAGCGGGCCTGGTGGAGCAGCTGATTGCTGGTCAGGCGAATCGCCCAGTCGACGCAGGCGCGCGGATCCACGGCGCGCTGGCTGCGCTCTTCCATGCGCCCGAACGCGCGCAGCTCCTTGACCGTGTTGGCGACGCGCGTGGCGCCGTCCTCCGCGTCGCGTAAGCTGTGAACGATGCGCTCGAGCGACTCGGCCAGGCGCGGATCGCTGATTTCATCTTTGATGCGCGAGAGGTCAGCGCTAGCGAGGCCCAGGTTGCCGATGGTGTAGGCGAGCGGGTTGTTGATCTCGTGAGCGACGCTCGCGACCAGGGTACCGAGCGAGCTCAGGCGATCGGTCAGGGCGAGCTGCTCGTCGCGACGCCGCTGCTCGGTCACGTCGTGCAGCACCAGCACCGCGCCGAGCACGCGCTCGGCGTGCACGATCGGCGCCACCGTCCCTTCGAGCAACGCCGATTTGACGCTCAGCTCCGGCTCCAGCGACAGCGCCACCGATCTTCGCTGCTGCAGCGCCGCTCCCACCTCGGGGACGAGCGCCTGCCCGCGCCCGAGCACCTCCGCGATGCCGCAGCCACGCGCGTCCGCCTCGTCGCGCCCGAGCATGCGCTCAGCGGCCGCGTTCAGGAACGTCACGCGCTGCTCGGCGTCGCAGGTCACGACGCCGTCGGCGATGGCGCGCAGCGTCGTCGCGAACCAACGCTCGCGCTCCGCCTGATGCTGATCCAACCGGTGCTTGAAGAGCGCCACTTGAAGCGCGCTCTTCACCTCACCGATCGTGAACGGCTTGACCACGTAGCCGTACGCGCCGGTGCGTGCGGCGCGCTGCAGCGTGTCGTCGTCGGTGTGCGCGGTCATGTACACCACCGGCACGTCGTTCTCCGCGCGAAGCCGCGCCGCTATTTCGAAGCCTTCACTCTTGCCCCGCAAGCGAATGTCGACCAGAGCGACGTCGGGCAAGCCCTCCGACAGCAGCTCCGCCGCTTCACCGGCCGTGGCGGCGATGCCCGTAACGGCGTAACCAGCGTCGCTGAGGCTGCGCTCGACGTGCGTCGCGACCACGCGCTCATCCTCGATGATCAGCACCCGCGGCGCGCGTCCTTCGAGCGAAATGGCGCTCATCAGCCCACCTCCGCGAAGGTGAGGCGGAAACGAGTGCCCCGCTCACGCTCCACGACGACCTCGGCGCTCAGCTGCTTGGCGAAGATGGCCACTAGATCGAGGCCGAGGCTGCCGCCGTTCCCGGGCGGGAACTCGCGCGTCAAACCCACGCCGTCGTCTTCGACGGTGAGGCGCAGCTGAGCGAGCGGCAGCTGCTCGAGGCTCACGTTGAGCTTGCCGGAGCGGCCACCCGGGAAGGCGTGCTTCAGCGCGTTGGTCACCAGCTCGCTCACCAGCAGCCCGCACGGGATGGCCCGCTCGGGACCGAGCTCCACGTCGGCTAGCTGAAGCCCCACCGCGACGCGCTCCCCCACCCCGCTCGCGCGCCACAGCTCGGGAATCAGCGCCTCGGTGTAGCGCGCCAGATTGACGGCCGACAGATTGCGCGAGCCGTAGAGCTGCTCGTGCACCAGCGCGATCGAGTCGATGCGGCGTTGTCCTTCCGACAGCGCGTGCTGCGTCTCGGGGGAGCCGGTGCGCGCTTGGAGAGCGAGCATGCTCGACAGCAGCTGCAGGTTGTTCTTCACGCGGTGGTGGATTTCGCTGAGCAGCACCTCGCGCTCGCGCAAGGCCGCCCCCAGGGCGCGCGAGCGCGCTCGCAAGGCCTCCGAGCTCTCCCGCATCTCGGTGATGTCGATGCAGGAGCCGATGAAGCCTTCGAAGACGCCGGCTTCGGAGTAGCGCGGCACGCCGTGGTCCAAGATCCAGCGGTACGCCCCGTCCGCGCGGCGCAGCCGGTATTCCATGCGGAACGGCTGCCGCGCGACGAACGAGCTCAGGTAACGATCCATGCAGTCTTGAAAGTCGTCGGCGTGCACGCCTTCGGCCCAGCCGTTACCGCGCTCCTGCTCGAGCGAGCGCCCGGTCCAGTCGAGCCAGGTGGAGTTGAAGAACTCGCAGCGGCCGTCGAGCCCCGACATCCACAACATGACGGGGGCGTGGTCGGCGAGCAGGCGGAATCGCGCGTCGTCGCCCATCGAGCCCGCGGGGAGGCCCAGCGTCGGCTCACGCGGTGACGCCACGTCGCCTCCCTTCGTCGCCCGCATCGGGTCCGAGCTCGAGCGGGGCCAGGTGCTGCTCGAGCGCTGCGGCGAGCTCGCGGGTGACGCGCTGGCGTTCTTGCGCGTCGCCGAGCACGCTTCCCAGCAGCTCCACCACCGCGCAGGTAGCTTCCGTGAAGCGCGGCCGAGCCTCGGCGAGGCGCTCGGCGATCACCAGCGCGTTGCGCGGCCGCTCTGCGATCAGCTGCCGCAGGAGCGCCATGAACCAGGCGGCGTGGCCGCGCCCGTCGTCGGCGAGCGACGTCAAGGTCTGCGCGAGCACGTCCTCGCGGTGGCGCCGGGCCACCTCCGCCAAGCGCACGAAGCACAGCTGCTCCAGCAGCGGCTTCAGCACGCCGTTCAGGGCGATCAGCGCCACTCCCCAGTCATAGGTGACGAGCAGCCGCTCGACTCCGCGACGCAGCGGCTGCAGCTCGGGCGCCGCCTGCCACAGCTCGCGGCCGAGCGCGTCGAGCGCGTCGAGCGGGCGCCCAGAACGCGACAGCCACTGGCACAAGCGCTGCACTCGCCTGAGCTCGTCGGCGGCTTGGAACGCCGCCGCCACGCTGATGCGCCCGCTCGGCGCGAGCGCCCCGACGTAGGCGGCCGTCATTTGCAGGCCGTGCAGCGGAAAGCGCAGCGCGCTGATGAAGCCCAACAGCGGCTCGAGCTCGGGCGCGAGCGGCGACGGCGCCAGCGCGAACGCCCGGTCCAGGAACACCTCTTGGTCTCGTCGCTCCGCGACGTAGGAGGAGTACGTGGTGTGCGCGGGATCACGGAACGAGTCCCACTGCTCGGAGCAGAGCTGCCCTTGCCGCTGGTGCTCGACGTAATGCTGCCAGACCGGCGTCTTCACCTCGAAGCCGCGGTCCGGGTAGTAGAGGAGCGCCGTGGTCGTCACCTCGTAGTCGCTGGGCTTCGTGCGCAGCCCCGCAAGACACGGGTAGGTGCGAGCAGCCGGCGATGAGGCGCGCCGAGCGCGCGTTTCGCGGCCGTTCATGGCGGACCGGCCTCCCAGACCACCTCTTCGGCGTCGAGCCGCAGCGTGCCCTTGAACGAGGGCATGACCTGCTCCAAGTCACCCGGCAGGCGAAACGGACGACCGAGAGCGAGCTCGATGGCGTGACGCCGCGCGACGCAGCGCTCGGGCGCGACGACGCGCAGGTACGCCCCCCGGTCTTGCACCTCGACCGCCGGGTTGTCGGCGCGAATGGCGCGAAGCACCGCGAGGCCCACCTCCGAGGGCAGGAGCACGGGGCCGGCCCCGCGCGCGCTCACGGCGCCACCCGCCGGGGCGCCGGCAACTCGACCACGATTTCCCCTGCTATCACGCGGGCGGGGACGGGCCGCAGGCAGGGCCGTGGCGGGTTGATGCCGGCCCCGGTTTGCGCGTCGAAGCTGTGCCGATGGACGCGGCACGTGATCCTGCCGTCGTCCAAGCGGCCCTCGCTCAGCGGATAGCCTTGGTGCGGGCAGCGATCGTGATAGGCGCACACGCCAGCCTCCGTGCGCACGACCACGATCGGCTCGCCCTGCACGACCACGCCGCGCATCTCGCCGATCCACAGCTCATCCTCTCTGAGCACGCGCGCTGTCGTCATTCGCCCTCC
This sequence comes from Pseudomonadota bacterium, assembly GCA_023431345.1. Lineage (GTDB taxonomy): Bacteria > Myxococcota_A > Polyangia > Polyangiales > Polyangiaceae > PMG-095. The sequence continues at coordinate 123,115 of JAEYWK010000186.1, read as the reverse complement.
CCGAGCACGTCCACGCGATCCAGCGGGGCGATGCCGGCGCGTTCGACCGACAGCTCAGCGTCGAGCACGCGCCCGCGGTGCAGCACACGTAGCGCGCCCCGCAACGTCACCCGCGGCGCCGCGGCGCGGGCCAGCCGCAGCGCCAGCTGACTCACGCTCTCTTCGGGCGGCGCGAGCACGACCAAGCCCAGGGTGTCACCCTGCACGAACACGTACAGCGGGATCGCCATCAGCGCCGCTCCTCACGCAAGAAGTCGTAGTCGCCCGAGCGCACGTCGTGGCCCCACACCGGCTCGCTCAGGCCGAAATGTTTGAGCAGCTCGAGCAGGTTCGCCGGCGCCTGCCCGGCCAGGATGCGCTCGACGACGCCGAGGTGCGACGCGTAGCGGTCGGGCTCCGCCTCGAACAACTCGCGGCACGGCTGCGAGCAGAACACGTGGCGCCGCCCCGCCCGCTCGACGAACGAGGCTTCGTTCTGCTGCGGGGTGCCCGCGCACAAGACGAGCTGGCACAAATTGCAGAACGCCACGGGCGTGTTGCCGTGCGTGAACCACTCGAGACCAGGACCCGATTCGCGCCAGCGCCGCGTGAGGTTTTCCCAAACCGGAGCCACGAGCGGCCACGTCGCCGGGTACTTCTCCGCGAGCCAGGCTCGCTCGTCGGGGCTCGGCAGCACGCAGTCGAACCAGGTCGTGGCTCGGTAGCTGTAGGCGCTGGCGTACAGCATGTGGTGGTAAATCGGCAGCGCGTCGAGGAACGCCTGCCAATACTTCGGCCGCTGCAGGCCCAGCTCGTCGAGCGAGCTCTGGAACTGGTCGACCACCCACTCTTCGACGAACTCCTGGAAGCTGCCGCGCCGCGCCGCGAGCGGCGTCAAGTAATCCATGGCTACGCCCGTGACGACCGCGAAGAAGCGAAACGAACGCCAAAACCATTTGTCGACCAGGCGCTGGGCGCGAGCTTTGTCGTGCGAGACGAGCTTTCTCAGGACCGGATGGCCCACCTGCGCGTGGCGCGCCTCGTCCGTCTGGATGCTGTGCAGCATCTGCTCGAACGAGCGGTCACCCACCTGCTTGGCCATGGAGGTCAGACCGATGAACTGCAGGTTCGTGAAGCCGGTCTCGAACACGAAGTGCGTGCCGATCGCGAACTCGATCGCGTCGGAGCCGAGCAGCAGCTCGTCGACGAGGTGCCGGCCCGCGATCGCGATCCAGTCATCCGAGTGCAGCAGCTGGTGCGTCCAAGCGAACTGCGGATCCCACCGCACCAGCCCGTGCATGGTGCGCAGCGGCAGCTGCGTGTGGCGGAGCTCGTCGAGCGCGCCGAGCAACGAGGTCATGCGCCACGCGCTGTCGCGCCCGAAGCGCGCCGCGCGCAGGTTGCCGATCACGGCCGCGAACTCCGCCAGAGGCAGCGTGGCCATGTGCAGCTTGACGACGCTCAGCCATGCGGGGTCGAGCTGGGCCAGATCCTCCACCCGGCCCACCGCGTCCGCCACGGCTTGGAACGCGACCTCCTTCTGATGCTGAGTCGTGACGTACTCGGCGAAGGTCGTGCGGAACGGCTCGTCCCAATCTCGCCATTCGTGGCTCGGCAGCCATGGGGAGCCGGCCAGCGCCTCGGGGTAGACCTGACGCTCGTCCGCATAGCTGAACGACCAGTCCAGCTTCCGAGCCAACTCAGTCCACTCTTCCCTTGGCGGCATGTGGAGCGCGCCTCCTGTCCCGGCGCGTCCAACCAGCCTAGCGCGCGCAGACGCCCGAATCTATCGCCGATCGTGCGCTTTCGCTGTGGCGAAGCGCTACGAGCGAGCGAGCGCTCGCGAAGTGTCGCATACTGTGCGGCGACCGATGCTCGCCGCCAAACAAGTCGATGTCGCTGCCATCCCGGATCTGGACGAAGAGATTCGTCGTCTGAAACGTGAACGCAACGCCGTCATCCTCGCGCACTACTACCAAGAGAGTGAAATACAGGATCTCGCCGACTTCATCGGCGACTCGCTGCAGCTGGCGCAGGCCGCGCAGCGCACCCAAGCGGACGTGATCTTGTTCGCCGGTGTCCACTTCATGGCCGAAACGGCCAAGATTCTCAACCCCGAGCGCATCGTGCTCGTCCCGGACATGAAAGCCGGCTGCTCGCTGGCGGATGGCTGTCCCGCCGATCGCTTCCGGGCATGGCGGGCACGCCACCCCGGCGCGGTGGCCGTGAGCTACATCAACTGCTCGGCGGAGGTGAAAGCGGAGAGTGACTACATCGTCACCTCCAGCAACGCCGTGAAGATCGTGAACGCGATCCCCCGAGACAAGGAGATCCTCTTCGCGCCCGACAAGAACCTCGGACGCTGGGTGATGAAGCAAACGGGGCGGGAGCTCAAGCTGTGGCAGGGCAGCTGCATCGTTCACGAGACCTTCAGCCTGCAAAAGCTGCTGGCGATCTCGCAGCAGCACCCCGGCGCCAAAATCATCGCCCACCCGGAGTGCGAGGAGCCGCTGCTCGAGCGCGCGGATTTCATCGGCTCGACCGCGGCCCTGCTCAAATACGTGGAGAACGACAACGCCGACACGTTCATCGTGGTCACGGAGCCAGGCATCATTCATCAAATGCAGAAGCGCGCGCCGCAGAAGCAGCTGATCCCCGCACCGCCCGACGGGAACTGCGCCTGCAACGAGTGTCCGTTCATGCGCCTCAACACCCCCGAGAAGGTGTACCTCGCGCTGCGCGATCTCGAGCCCCGCCTCGAAATGGACCCCGAGCTGCGCCGCCGCGCCCTCATCCCCATCGAGCGCATGCTCGCGCTGAGCTGACGCCGGACGCGACCTCACGGAGCGACGCGAGCGCCGTAACGGCCGGGCGCCCCAAAGAAGCGCACGACACGAGCGAGCACCGCCCCTCCCCGCCTCGCAACCTCCCTGTTGCGCCCGCCCGCCCCCGGCCGTCGCTGGCTAGTTCCGCTCGGCGTTGCGACCGGGCAACCCGCCGAACGTTTCCATGGCTCGCTGCAAGAGGTCGCCGCACTCCGTGGCTGGTAGCGGCAGCTTTTCCAGAGGGTCGGCTTCGACGTCATAGCAGTGCCAGCCTCGGTCCCAAGCGCGCGCCTCGAGCTTGCGGGAGCCCTGCATGTAGCCCCAATTCTCGAACGCGCAGGACCAGACGCCGGCGCAGTTGGTCATCGGCAAAGGCTCGGTGGTGAGCTCGGGCCGAAGCAGGCTGTTGCCCGGCATTTTCTCGCGATATTTGGCGATTTGGGGGTCAGCGGGGGCGCCGAGCAAGTCGAGCACGGTGGGAGCGACGTCGACGTGGAACACGAACGAGTCGCGCTTGTCACGCAGGCTCTTGGCTTCGTCGTCCGTCAGCGTGCCGGGCGGCGCGTCGATCCACGCCGGCACGTGGATCTCTTCGTCGAAGATGCTGAAGGTGTGCCCCATCTGGCCGTGCTCGCGGAACGCTTCGGCGTGATCGCTGGTATAGACGATGACGGTGCGAGCCCCGGCTTCGGACTTGCGCACGGCGTCGAGCATGCGACCGACGTGCAAGTCCTGCTGGTAGACCGAGTTCTGGTAGAAATTCTTGAACTGCGCGTTCAGCTCGGGCGCCTTGCTGGTCGTCCACGGCTCGAACGGCGTGGGCAGCTCCGGATCCAGGTAATAGGGGTAGTGCACGTTGGAGAGCTGAATGACGGCCATGAATGGCTCCTTCAGCTGGCCGATGTTCTCGCTCACGTGATCGGCCAAGTACTTCTCGGGTGCGCCCATATCCAGATCCGCGGTCGGGTCGAGATCGGTCGCGGTCACCAGGTGATTGACGCCCAGGTTCTTCACCCAAAGCCGCACGTTGCCGAACATCATGTTCTGGCTCGTCCAATAGGCGGTGTCGTAGCCGAGGCTCTTGGCGTAGTCGAAGATCAGCGGCCACTCGTGCAGCGTGTCGCGGCTCTCGGTCGGGCGCAGACCGGACCACAGCACCGCGAGCGAGATCGCAGTGCACGAGTCCATCGAGCGCATCTGCGTGAACGGGTAGCGCCCGGGAAACAGCTGATTCGTGCTGCCGGTGCGGCGACACTCCGGGTCGTGCTCGATGCAAGTCGAGTCGGCCCGCACGCTCTCCAAGATCACGAAGACCACGTTGCGCTTGGGTACGTCAGCGCGCGCGAGCGGCGGCACCGGCAGCGAGTTGCGCGCACGCGGGCGCAGCTGGTTGCTTTGATCGGTGAAGCCGAGCTGAGTGCGGAGCAGGCCCCCCACCGCGTGCAGGTACAGCGTGTCGGGCGTGGAGGCCTGTTGACCGCGGTGCTCGGTCGGCACGAAGAAGCTGCCGATCAGCAGCGGCGGCGCCAACACGCCGAACACGCTGGCCGACGCGCGCCTTGGGCGCATCACGCGCCGCGCTGCCCACACCAGGCCGAGGGATAGCGCCAGCGGCGGCAGCTTCGCGCGCAAGTAGTTGCCGATGTCAGCCAGCAGCTGGTTGACGACGCTGTCCATGAAGTTCGACGCGAACACCGACACGTCGACGTTCAGGTAGGCGTGATACTGGTCGTAGAAGTAGCTCTGCCCGCCGATGCTGAACGTGACCATGAGCACGAACAGCGCCGCCGCCACGTGCCGCAGCCAGCCGCGACGACGCGACGCGGCGTACAAGAGCGCGCCCCACACGCACAAGCTCTCGACGAACGACGCCAGGTAGGTGAGCCGGTAATACTGCTCGAACAGCGCGATGCGCCCGCCGCGGCGCTGGAAATCGAGCACCACCACCAGCACGGGCACGACCGCGAGCAGGGCGGCCCCGAGCACCCGCCTCGCCGCGCGCAGCCGGCGCAGCTTCGACCAGCTCGGTGAGCTCACCGCGCCCGGCGCCGCCGATTCGGCCTGAAACGTTGGAGAAGGAGAGCGGTCGGTCACGGGTGGGACGGATGTGGGACAACCGCGCCAACCGGAAATCCGGGGCGGCGGCCGCGGGAGTAGCTCGATTATGCGCGGAAGCGAGCGAACGCAAGCCCGAGGCCAGCTCAAGTTCGGAGGCTCCCGGCCGTTCGATGCACCATGGCCTTTGCCCGGCGCCTCGCCCTGCTCTTGACCGTGACTAGCCTGAGCCTCGGATGCCAACCGAAGCAGGAGGTCAGCGCGGAGCCGCACGCGAGGAAAGCGCCCAAGAAAGAGGGCGCGAAGGTCGCCAAGGGTGGCCAAGACGCCAAGGGTCAAAGCGAGCCAGTCGATCCGGGCAAGTTCATCGTGCCGTTCGCGTGGGAGGCCGCCCAAGACGAGCCGCTGGCGCAGACGCGCAGCTTCATGAGCGAGGTGCTGAGCGACAACAAGGACTACATGGCGCACGGAGACAAGTTCTTCGCGGCGTTCGCCGACAAGCAGACGCCGCGCGCCACCGTCCTCACCTGCGCCGACTCGCGCGTGCACAGCACGGCCTGGGACGTCACCCCCGAGAACGACGACTTCATGATTCGTAACCTCGGCAATCAGGTCGAGAACGCCGAAGGCTCGATCGACTACGGCGTCGAGCACCTGCGCACGCCGCTGCTGCTCGTGATCGGCCATACCGGCTGCGGCGCTGTGAAGGCGGCCTTGGGCGACCTCAGCAAGCTCAGCGCGCCAATTCAGAAAGAGCTCGCGCCCATCCACCTGCCGAAGCCGAGCTCCGGCAAGTCGGCGGAGGCGGCTTGGGCGGAGGGCGTGATCGCCAACGTGAACAACCAGGTCGATACGGCGATCAAGCGCTACGGCAAACAAATCCAGACCGGCCAGCTCACCGTCGTCGGCGCCGTCTACGACTTCCGCAACGACCTGCTCCAGGGCGCGGGCAAGCTCACGATCGTCAACGTCAACGGCAACAGCGAGCCGCAGCGGATGACCGCGTTCGTGGAGGCGGTGTCGGGCAAGCCGAGCCAAGAAGCGAACGAAGCCAAGGACGCGCGGGGCAAGAAGCAGAGCAAGAAATTCGACGACACCGCCGCGGCGGAGGAAATTGCGCGACAGCTGGCCAAGCTGCGCCGCCACTCGGACGCGACCGCAGCAGGGCCCTCCGCCCCCGCGCGCAGCGGCGCTCGCTGAGCGGCCTCGTGTGACGTAGGCCCACGACGAGCACGCTCAATACGGCAACGAAACAGCGACGCCGCTGACGCGCAGCTCGGCCGACAGCGGCTCCTGGCCGATGAGCTCGGCGCTGCGTGCGTCGGGTTGGCTGCCGCCGATGAAGATTCGCCGCCGGCCAGGCTCGAGCCGGCGCTCACCGCGGGCGTCGATGAGCGAGAGGGCGGCCGCGTCGAGCTGGAAGCGCAGCGCTCGCGTTTCGCCGGGAGCCAAGTGAACCCGCTCGACGCCCCGGAGCTCGTGGCGCGCCACCGGCACGGAGGCTTCCAGGTGTCGCACGTAGAGCTGCACGACTTCGTCGCTCGCCGTCGCGCCGACGTTGGTCACCTGCGCGCTCACTTCGACGGAAAGCTGCGCGGAAGCGGGAGCCTCGACTGTCGACAGCGCCAGCGTCGAGTACGCGAAGCGAGTGTACGAGAGCCCATAGCCAAAGGGATAGAGCGCTTCGGTTTCCGCGAAGCGATAGGTGCGGCCGCGCATCGCGTAGTCTTCGAACGGCGGCACGTCCGCGAGCGAGCGCGGGAACGTCACCGGCAGGCGACCGGCGGGGCTCACCTTGCCGAGCAGCACTTCGGCGAGGGCGTAGCCGCCCTCCTGACCGGGATAGAAAGCCTGAAGGATCGCCGCGGCGCGCCGCTCCGCGAAGTGCGGCGCCAAGGGGCTGCCCGAGACCAGCACCAGCACCACGGGCTTGCCCACCGCGAGCACGGCGTCCAGCAGCTGCTGCTGCAGCCCGGGCAGCGCCAGATCGAGCTTGTCGCCCGCCGCCTCGGAGTTGCCGGCGTCGCCTTGCTCGCCCTCGATTTGGGAATTGAGGCCCAGCACCAGGATGGTCACGTCGGCGCGCTTGGCGAGCAGCACGGCCTCGGTGAGGTTGCCGCTGGGCGCGCAGCTGGTCAGGTCGGTGCCCTGAGTCGCGCAGCCCTCCGCGAAGTAAACCTGAACCCCCGGCGGGACGAGCGCGCGGATGCCATCGAGCGGGGTCACGGTGTGCGAGGCCGTGCCTGAGTAGTTCGCCCACAGCACGCGGGGAGCGTGAGCGTTCGGACCGACGACGGCGATGGATTTCAGGCCCTGCCGCAGCGGCAGCACGCCGTCGTTTTCGAGCAATATCAGGCCGCGGCGCGCCGCCTCTCGGGAGAGCTCGCGGTGCTCGGCCGAATCGACGACTTCGAACGGGATCTGCGCGAACGGCACGTTCTCCGGTCCGTCGAACATGCCGAGCCGGAGGCGGGCTTCGAGCAGGCGGAGCAAGCTACGATCCAAATCGGCTTCACTGATTGCGCCCTGCTCGAGCGCGGCCGGCAGGTGCTCGTAGGTGCAGCCGCAGTTCAGATCGCAGCCCGCTTGCAGCGCCGCCGCCGCCGATTCGACCGGGCCCGCGGTGACCCCGTGCTGCTCGTGGATGTCGCGGATGGCCCAGCAATCCGAGACGACGTAGCCCGCGAATCCCCACCCTTCGCGCAAGATGCGCTGCAAGAGGGTAGGGCTGGCCGAGGTCGGCTCGCCGTTCACGCGGTTGTAAGCGGTCATGACGCTGGCCACACCAGCGCCAACCAGGGCGCGAAACGCCGGCAGGTACGTCTCGAACAGGTCCTGCTGCGTCACGCGCGCGTCGAAGCCATGACGCAGCCCTTCGGGTCCGCTGTGCACCGCGAAGTGTTTGGCGGTGGCGACCAGCTTGAGGTAGCGCGGATCGTCCCCCTGCAAGCCGCTGACGAACGCGACGCCGAGGCGCGCGGTCAAGAACGGACACTCACCGTAGGTCTCGTGGCCGCGGCCCCAGCGCGGATCGCGGAAGATGTTGATGTTGGGCGCCCAATAGGTGAGCCCCTTGTAGTGACCATGATCGCCTTCGGCGGCGAAGGCGTGGTGCTTGGCGCGGCCTTCATCGGAGATGGCGCGCGCGACGCGGCCCATGAGCGGCACGTCGAACGTGGCCGCGAGCGCGATGGCTTGGGGAAACACGGTCGCGACTCCGGCGCGCGCGACTCCGTGTAACCCCTCGTTCCACCAATTGTACGCCGGGATGCCGAGCCGCGCGATGGCGGGCGCGTCGTGCAGCATTTGGGCTGCTTTCTCAGCCGGCGTGAGGCGGCCGAGCAGGTCACGCGCCCGCTCCTCGAGCGACAAATTCGGGTTCCAAAACGGCAAGTCGCGCGCGATCGCCGCTTCTGCAGAGGCCATGGCGCGAGCTTACTTCAGCTGGCGCGAGCTCCGCCGCCTCGCCCCGTTTTCGGCCGCGTCAGGGCGGGTCACATCTCGGTCATCAGGCTGGTGATCACGTAGTTGGCCACCAGAATCGCGACCGCGCTCTGCACGACCGCGCGCGTCGTCGCTTCACCGACCCCCTTGGCACCACCCGAAGCGTTGAAGCCTTGATTGCACGAGAGCGCGCAGACCAAGAAGCCGAACGTCCCCGACTTCACGAGCCCCATGTAGAAGTCTTTGGGCACGAGGCCCTTCTCGATGTTCGCCAGAAACGTGCCCGGGTCGACGCCGAGCCAGTTCACGGCCACGAGCCAGGCGCCCGCCATGCCCACGCACGAGTACAAAATGCAAAGTAGCGGCACCATGAGCACCGACGCCAAGATGCGCGGCGACAGCAAGTACTGGATGGGGCTGACCGCCATGGTGGTGAGCGCGTCGATCTGCTCCGTGACGCGCATGTTCCCGAGCTCGGCCGCCATCGCGCTGCCGGCGCGCGCCGTGACCATCAGCGCCGAGAAGACGGGGCTGATCTCGCGCGCCAGCGAGACCGCCACCACCGCGCCGACGACGCCCTCCGCGCCGTACTGCCGCAGGCTGTAGGTCATTTGCAGCGCCAGCACCATGCCGCTGAACACGCCCGTCAGCGAGACGATGAACATCGACTCGACGCCGATGAACTCGGCCGCCAAGAGCAGCTGCGAGACGCGGTACGGCGGGCGGATCATCCACACCACCGACTGGAAGGTGAGCGTGAGGAAGCGCCCGATGGTGTCGAGGAGGTTGGTGACGGGCGCGAGCGCGCGCGCGATGAGCGACGCTTCGGCCGGGGTGTTCGACGCTTCCGCCAAGGGCGCTACCTTACCCCGACTTGGGACACGGCCTCGAGCAGCTCGCGGGATCGCGTGCCCGTCGCCGAAATCACGGCTTTGCGCGGCTCGCGAGACAGCGTGATCACGAGCGCGTCGCCGCCCAGCAGCCGCTGGAAGGGCAGCCCCCACTCGACGACCAGCAAGCAGCCGTCGTCGCGCTCGGGCAACAGGCCCAGCTCGAAGACGCCCCGCTCGTCGTCGCCGAGTCGGTAGAGATCCGCGTGAACCAGCTTGGGCTCGGTTTGGTACTGGTGCACGAGCGTGAAGGTCGGGCTCGTGACCCGCTCGCCGTCGGCGAGCCCCAAGGCGCGCGCCAGCGCCCGCGCGAAGAACGTTTTACCGGCGCCGAGCGGACCATCGAGCAAGAGCAGCTCGCCGCCGCGCAAGAGCGGCGCGAGGTCAGCGGCCAGGCGACTGGTCGACGCCTTGTCAGGGAGAAGTCGCTCGAGCTCGGTCATGGCGCCTCACGGATGATCAACCGGCGCGATAGCCGGCGCTTGCCCCCGAAGCCAGTGCTGTCGGTGGTGCCCAGCTCCACCGTCACGTTGGAGAGCACGCTCGGCAGCTTCGCGCGCTGCGCGGCGTCGGGGGCAGCGCTCAGCCCGCCCATGTTGGACCACGCGGTGCGCAGCAGGGTTCCGCCGTCGCGGCCGAGCGCTTCGTAGAAGTCGGCCGGCATGTCGTGCCCCCCGCGTAGCCTCGGAAAAGCGCCGGCGCCGAGCGCGAAGCGCCGGCCGCTGACGAGACCGAGCACCTCCGCGCCTTCGAGCCCGATCGCGAGCAGCGGCGAGGCGTGCTCTTCACGTACCTCCGCGAACAGCTCCAGCGCGCAAGCTCGCGGACCGAGCACCGCGACCGCTTCCAGGTTCTCGGATTTCCAGTCTTTGACGGGGAAGCGCGCTTGACCAGCCTTCTCGGGCGTGGCTCGGCAGTCGAAGCCGCCGCTGCCGACCCGAGCCCAGCGCGAGACGCCGCGGCGCGCGAGCTCTTTCTTGATGGCGTCGAGCTGATCGATGTCGCTCGTGCCGAGCACGAACGACAGCTCGGAGATCACGAGGTCGGGAGTGTCGCGCACGAGCAGCACGGGCGCGCGGCCCGATACGGCCCACGTCGCTGCCTGTTCGGCCGAGGCGTCGGAGACCCCCGCGATGAGCGACAAGGCGCCCGCGCTCGCCAGCTCCGTGAGCGCGTCGCCGACGCGGTGAGCGTCGGACGCCTTGACCACGATCGGCAAGCTCTCGGCTCCCGGCAGCGACGCCGACAGCGCTTCGGACAGCCCGCGCGCTACGCTCGCCGAGCGGCGCTCGACGTCGGGGTCACCCGTCTCGAGCACGAAGCCGATGAAGGCGCCTTGCGCGTCGGCGGTGGTCGCGGCGCTCGCCGCCAGCTGCAACAGCTCGCTCGAAAGCTCGTTCTTGCCGGCGAGCCCAGGGTGAGAATCGAGCAAGCGGCGCGCGAGCTTCGGATCTTTCTTCTGCACCGCGAGGCGGATCAAGCGCTCCCGCACCACGCGCCGCAGCCAAACATCGGGCGCGGAGAGCGAGCCGCGACGCGCCTTCGCATCGAGCGCGGTCAAGCTCGACTCGAGCGCCGGCTCCGGCAGACCCGCGAGCGCCGCCTCGGCGCGCGTGCGAGCCCGGTCACCCAAGTCGACGGGAGCCGCCGCGAGGTAGCTCGTGAGCGCGTCCAGCGCTTCGTCGAAGCGACGACAAGCCAGCGCGGCTTGCAAGCGCAGCTCGGTGCAAATCAAGCGCTCGGACTGATCGACCAGCTTGCCCTCGAGCCGAGAGAGCTTCTCGAGCGCGGCCTCTGGCTTTTGCTCGGCGAGCAGGAGCCGCGCCTCGGCCACCTCCGCGAAGTCGCGCACGCTCGGGGCCCCGGAGGCACGCGCCTCCGCGAGCAAGCCGCGCGCCTCGGCGTGCCGGCCGGTAGCGATGGCGATCCACGCCAGCAGCACGCGCACGTCCGCGCTGCGTGGCTCCGTGGGGTAGCGCGCCACGAAGCGCTCGAGCGCGGGGCGCAGGAGCGGGCGCTGTGGCTCGTCTTCGTCGAACCAGCGCTGCACGATGTTGCGAAATGCAGCTTGCGCGGCCCGGGTCTGGCTTAGGCTCGGGCTCGGCTTCCCTGACTCCGGCCCCGCGCAGCTCGGAGCGACCAGCCCGAGGCAGACGACGCCAAAGCCAATGACGGAAACGCGAAGCATGCAGGGGACCGAGAGCAGCGCGCCCTCGAAAGCAGAACAAGTGGCACAGAGGCGCACCGCCGTCGAGCGCTGGCTGGTCTGGTCGGGGCTGGTGCCGCTGCCCGTGTTCTTGTGCTTGCATGTGACGCGAGAGCTCACGCTGGCTTTCGCGGGCGACGTGAGCCAAGTGCTGCGCCCGACGCGCGGCGCGTTCTCGCTGATTTCGAGCGTCGTCCTGGTGTGGCTGCCGCTGACGCTGCATGGTGCGCTGGGAGCTTGGCTCGTGGCGAGCGGCCGCAAGCTGCGCCCCCTGCCCGCCGACGTCTCGGCGCTCGCCCGCGCGCTGTCGCGTGCGTGCGCGCTCGGGGCGCTCGCTTTCGTGCTGTACCACGCCGGCGAGCTGCCGCTGCCGGTGCTGCGAGGTCGGGCCGCCGCCGAGGACACGGGCTTTCGTTTGATCGCCCAGCTCTCGAGCACGGCTGCGGGCGTGCCGGCCGCCGCCGCGCTCTACGTGCTGGGCTTACTCGCCACGACGGCGCACGCCGGGCTGGCGGTGCATCGAGGCTTGCTCGGCGAAGGCTGGCTCGACAGCGCGACGCGCCGTCGTCGCTCCGCGCGGCTTTGCGCGGCGCTTTCGCTGCTCACCTTCGCGCTCGGCGCCGTGGCCGTCATTCGCGTCGCCAGCGGCGTGCTCCTGCGCTAAGAGCCGCTCGATGCCGAAGTGCTACTTCCTCACGTTGTGCGGCGGCTCCAGTCTGGACCAGCACTCGAACAACGTGACCTTGTTCAACGTCGTGGAGCAGGTGAACCTGCAGCCCAACGTGGATCCGCCGCCGGGCGCGTTCTTGCCTCTCGAAGTGCATGCCTACTTCTTGCTGGGTCCGGGTGAGATCTCGCAGCCTTTCGAGATGCGCTTCGCGCTCGTCGCCCCCACCGGTCTCGAGCTCCTGACCGACGCGACCTCGCACAAGTCGAGCACGCCGCGCTATCGCACGCGTTCGCTGGGCTTGCCCGCGCCGGCCGTGCCTGGGAGCTACCAGGTGTGCGTGGACATCAAGCAGCCCGGTATGGAGGGCTTCACGCGCGAAGCGCTGGCGTGGCCGCTGGTCGTGGCCCGCGTCGAGCCGCGGCCGAGCGTCGTACACTGAGCGTTCGCGCGTCCGCTACAAGCGGCAGCCGCAGCCCGATTGCAGCACGCAGGTGAGCGCAGACAGCAGCTGGGTCATCGAGTAGCTACCCAGGCCGCCCGTGTCGTCGATGATCTGACGGCACGTGTTCGAGCTGTAGCAGTCGATGCCGGTGCAGCCCGTGGCCTGCACGCAGCCGAAGATCTTCGCGCAGCCCGGGCTTTGTGCGCATTGCAGCAGCTGACTGCCGCACGTGAGCGCGACGCACGTGCCGCAGTCGCTCGGCGTGCCGCCCGCGCCCGCACCGCCAGACACGTAGCCGCCGGCTCCACCGTAGTACCCGCCGGCTCCACCGTAGTACCCGCCGGCTCCGCCGTAGTACCCGCCGGCTCCGCCATAGCCGCCCAAGATGTAAGCGCCGCCGGTGCCGTAGGAGCCACCGGCGGAATAGCCGCCCGGACCATCGCCACCCGGACCCGTGGCGCCGATCGGCCCCGAGCCACCCATCGACTTCGAGCCCCCGCGAGCAGGCTTGCCTGCGACCGAGCCGCTACCTCCGAACGGCTGGGCTCCCGAGCCGTCAGCCCCGGAGCCGTCCGCATCAGCGTCGTCCCACACCGCGTCTCCGGTACGACCGCCGCACCCAACGAACGCCCCTGCTGCGAGACTTGCGAAGCACAACACCAAAAAGCGACCCCAACCGTTCATCGGACCTTCAGCCTAGCTGATTCGTCGCCGCGACGCCGCTGCGTCTCGAGTCATTTTGCGTCTTTTGTGGCAGGGTAGGCCCAGCCTTGTCCACTGACAGCATCGAAATCCGCGGTCTGTCTTGCCGCTGCATCATCGGCATTCGAGCGCGTGAGCGGCGCGCTCTCCAGCGCGTCACGCTCGACGTCGAGTTGGGAGTCGATCTGGAGCGGGCGGGCAAGAGTGGGCGCATCGCGCACACCGTCGACTACTCGCGTGCGTCGACGGAGCTGATCGCGCTCCTGCAGTTTCGACGCTACTCGCTGCTGGAGATGGCGGCAGAGGAGTGCGCCGGCTGGCTATTCGCGAGCTACGCCGCCGTCAGCCGTGTGGGCCTGCGCATCGCCAAGCCGCAGGCGCTCGCGGGCCAAGCCCAGTCGGGGGGCGTACGCATCTCGCGCACTCGCCCCGCCGAGCCCCAACGCCGCACGACCGCGTTTGGCTTCGTCGAAGCCGAGCTCGAGACGAGCGAGGCGACCATCTCGCTCGTTGGCCTCGACGCGGGTAAGTCCGTCTCGCTCTCCGACATTGGGTTCGACAGCGCGCTCGCCTTGCCGCTCTCGCACCAGCTCGAAGCCGAGAGACCGCTGCTCGCTCACGAACCCGTCCAGCTTCTGGGCGCGACGTTGAGCAATCGTGACGTCGCGCCGGGTCTCGTCGTCCTGTGCGGACGTCGCCCCGAATGAGAGGACCTGCCCTCCGCTGCACATCAAAGCCCGCGGCTAACCGCTCGCGATCCGTGAGCTTTTTCGCCACAGGTAATCAGATGTATGGAAAGGCACGACAATTTGCTGGCGGCCGGCCCGGCGTTTTGCCATAACGGTGCGGGAGCTAGGGAAACCCGTTTTCTAGTTCAAACGTCCAAAGGATTGGTTATGGCAACTCCAAGCCGCACCCTCGCCAGCGACACCACTGCGGAGGGTAAGACCGAGCCCCCGCCCCCGTCGGAGCTCTCACGACGTGTCGAGCGGCGCCTCCCGAACGCGCTCGAGACGATGGCCACCGTGCCTGAGCTCGAGGCGGGTGACTTCGAGCCCCACGATACGATTCCAGCGCCTCCGTGGCTCGACGACGAGAGCTCGCCACTGCACGACGCTCCGTGAGCCAGCGCTCGCGCGCAACGCCGTAGCTATTTCGCTCTCACGGCACTACGTTCGTGCGCCTCGAACGGAGGTCTCGACCTTGAATCGTGCATCATTCGCGGCGCGTCGCCTGTTCCTCGTCTTTTGCCAGCTGGCAATCGTGCTGTCCTTCAGCGGCTCGGCCCTCGCCGCGGGCCGTGTCCAGTGGAAGAGCACCACCGTCAAAGAGCGGGAGGACAAGTCGTGGCGCTTGGAAGTGTCGATCTACATGCCGCGCGCGCCGGACGTGCCGCACGTGCCGATGAAGTTCGAGTTCCAGCCGACCGCCTACTACGCCCGTGACATGACCGATGGCGACAAGCTGGTCGAGCACACCGTGCCCCTCACCGATCGCCAGTCGCTGATCGAGAGCGTCGACGTGGGTTTCATGGACAGCGGCTCAGGCAAGATCGAGTCGCGCACCCGCTTCTCGTTCAAGGTCACGCGCGCTCACGGCTACGAAGCCGGCGAGTACAAGGTGAGCATCCGCGACACCCGCAACGGCCAGCTCGTCGGCACCGCCCAAACCCTGAAGTTTCAAGGGGAAAACGAGACAGTCGATCGCCGCGCGATGGTCTTCGCGTCGAAGAAAGACAAGAAGAAGGACGAGAAGAAAGAAGACGGCGACAAGCCGGCCGAGGAGAAGAAGGAAGCTCCCGCCGAGGAAGCCGCGGCAACCTCCGACGCTGCCCCTGATGACGAGCAGACGAGTGAGCCGTCGGATGACGACAACGCTCCGCCGCCCGTCGAGGGCAAGCCTGGTGGCTGCGGCTGCAAGGTCGCGGGGGCTCCCGAGTCCAGCGCGGCCGCTGCGCTCGGTCTCGTGGGGCTAGGCTTGCTGCTCGCGCGCCGGCGGCGCGCCTAGTATCCGCCTCTGACGAGGAGCGCCGCGCGGCCACGTCGAGCCGCGCGCGCTCCTGCCTAGCGAGTGAGCTCCGTCGCGTAGGCCACGAGCCGTCGGCATCCTTCCTGGAACGTCGACGGCTCGCTGAGCAGGCTGACGACGAGATACGGCTCGCTCTCGAAGTCGTAGAACCATCCTGGCTGCACGAGCACGTCGTGACGCTCGAGCAAGTCGAGCACGATCGTCTCCTCGCTCGCCAGGCGAGGTAAGCGCAGCACCGCGCTCCAGCCCGCGTCGGCGCGCAGCCGAGTGAGCGCCGACGCGGCGACGAGCTGCTCGAGCGTGTGCCAATTCTCGCGACAGCGCGCGGCGATGCGCTGCGTGAGCAGCGGGCAGAGCGGCAAAATCTCCGGCAGGGCGCGCTGCACCTGCGCTCCCACCGACAAGAAGGTGTCCGCGATCAGCTCCAAGCGCTCGCGCGCCCGCTGCCGCTGCTCGAGCGGACCGCTGACGACCGTCCACGCCAGCTTCAGCTGCGGGAGGCCAGCCCGCTTGCTCAAGCCATCGAGCGTGAAGGTCAGCGTGGCGGGCTCGGTCATGGGCGCGGGCGCGGGCGCTTCCAGGGGAAATGCCCCGAAAACCTCGTCGCTGATGAGGGGAAGCCCGAAGCTCTCGAGCGCGCGCCGCTCCGCGGGCAGCAGGTACTGACCGGTGGGGTTATTGGGCGATACGACCACGATGGCACGCGCGCCGACGTCGAGCGCGCGCCGCACGCTGTCGAGGTCGACGTGCCACGCGCCGTCGTAGGCCAGGCGATACGGCAGCGCGCGGATGCCCTCCAGCTCCGCGAGGTGCTCGAGCAGCGGGTAGCTCGGGGCCGGCACGAGCACCGCGTCTCCCGGGTCGCACAGCAGCTTGAACAAGAAGCTGTACGCTTCGCTGGTGCTGGCGGTGAGCAAGATGTCGCGCGGGTCGGCGGAGGTGAGGACGCTGAGCGCCTCGCGAGCCGCCATGTCGCCGAATGCCGCTGGTCGATACGCGAGCGCGCCCGACTGCGAGCGCTCGAGCGCGGGCAGTAGCTCCTCGGGGTAAGTGATGCCGGCGGCGGTCGGGTTCGAGATCGTCAAATCCCAGCGCGGGCGTGCGCGCGCGGCTAGGCTCCGCGCGATGGCGTTCGGCGATTGATCGCGAGAAGAGCGCCGAGAAAACACGGTGCAGAGCGTAGCGGATCCGCGTAGCATCTACACGAGGCTCGGGAGCTTGGGCTCGCGAACGGAGAGACGACCATGACTTCGCTCGACAAAGAGTGGCCGAATTTCGACGGCGTGCCGGAAGAAGACGCGCTGATTTCGGCGCGCCCTCGCGGTCAAAAGCTGTCCCGTTACGTGTGGTGGGATGGCGAGGTGCGCGAGGCCGATTCGCTCTCGGTGCACTACTACGCCAACGCTCTTCACTACGGCACAGCCGTCTTCGAAGGCATTCGCTGCTACCCGACCGCGAACGGCCCGGCCCTGGTGCGCTTGCAAGATCACGTCGAGCGCTTGATCTCGTCGGCGCGCCTCTACGGCATGAAGCTGCCGTTTGGCGCCGATGAGCTCGCGCGCGGCGCGCTCGAGGTCACGCGCCGTAACGGCATCCAGAACGGCTACCTGCGTCCGCTCGCCTACTTCGGCAGCGGACCCATCGACCTGCGACCGAAGAAAGAGTGCCCGGTGCGCGTGTTCATCGCCGTGCGCGAGCTCGGCACCTTCCTCGGGGAGGACGCGCTCCGGAACGGCATCCGCGTCACCATCTCCAGTTGGCGCAAATTTCACCACACGATGTTGCCGACGATGGCCAAGGCCAGCGGGCACTACGCCAACAGCGTGCTCGCCGCCCACGAAGCGATGGATCGCGGCTTCGACGACGCCATCTTGCTCAACCAAGAAGGCACCGTCGCCAGCGCCACTGGCCAGAACGTGTTCTTCGTCAAAGGCGGCGTCCTGCACACGAACGACGTCAGCTCGTCGATCGTCCCCGGGATCACGCGCGACTGCGTGCTGTCGATCGCGGAGGCGCTTCAAGTGCCGATCAAAATCCGTGCTTTCACGCGCGAAGATCTGCTGCGCGCCGACGAAGTGTTCATGACCGGCACCGCCGCGGAGGTGACGCCCGTGCGTGAGCTCGACGGGGCCGAGTTCGTCACCGGCAAAAATACGCTCGGCGCGCTGTTTCAGCGGGCTTACCTGCGCGCCGTTACGGGCAAGGACGAGAGCCGCGCGGGCTGGCTCACGTTCGTCAAGTAGACCGCGGTCACCGGGCGTTCGGCGCTCGCTGAGGTGAGCACGCCACCTTTCCCCACACGCGAGCTGACGCAGCCAGCGTCAGCGTGCCGGCGAGTGGCGCCCTCACCCCTGCCTACTACTCCTCTCCCGCCAGAGTCGCTGCGACTCGGGCTATCCTCAGAGGGCTATGTCCGGTCCGCTGGACCTTTCGATCGCCGAACGCGCGGGCCTCTTCGACGCGCTCCGCCAAGCCGCGGAGCGTTCGGGCACCGGGCTCGCGATCACCGACGTCTCGGAAGGCTCACCGCGTAACCTCTTCGTCAGCAGCGATCTGGCGCGAATGATTGGCTACGACATCGCGGAGGCCATGTCGCGCGATCCGTGGTCGATGATCGCGCCCGAGGAGCTCCCGCGGCTTCGCGAGATGTCGGCCCGAGGCGCGGCCGGAGAGAGGATCCCCGGTAGCTTCGAGACGCTCTTGCTGCATCGCTCGGGAGCTCGCGTCGCGGTAGAGCTGGCGCAGAGCCGGGCGTCACTCGATGGTCACCCCATCGTCGTCACCTTCGTCAACGACGTCTCCTCGCGCGCCGCGACCTCGCAAGCGCTGCACGAATCGGAGAAGCGCTTCCGCGACCTCGTGGATGGCGCTCCGGATGGCGTCGCCATCTTGCGCGGCCCCGTCGTGATGTACTTGAACGGGCGCGCGGCGCGGCTGCTCGGGCTCGAGAGCGCGGCGCAGGGCACGGGCCGCATGATCACCGAGTTCTTACACCCGGATGATCGCGATCGGGCCGCGACGCGCATCCGTCGCCTCCTCGAGCGCGGCGGGCTCGACGAGCGCGCCGAGTACCGCTCCATCGACGGGCGCGGCGAAGAGCATACCGTCGAGATCTCGTCGATTCCCATCGAATATCAAGGCGGCCCCGCGGTGCTGGCGTTCGCGCGCGACGTGACGGAGCGCAAGCGCATGGAAACCAAGCTGCTGGAGGCGGACCGCCTGACCGCGCTCGGCGTGCTGTCGGCCGGCGTCGCGCACGAGATCAACAACCCGCTGGCCTATGTGCTGCTCAACCTGGAGTACTTGAAGCGCGAGCTGCCGAAGGCGGCCGCCGATCCCGCGCGCGTCGAATCACTCATGGTGCGGGTTCACGATGCGTGTCACGGAGCGGACCGCGTCGCCGCCATCGTGCGCGATCTCCGCACCTTCGCGCGCGGCGAGGAGACGGCGCGCCAGCCGGTGAGCCTGGAAGCCGTGATCGAGGCGGCAGTAAACATCGCCTACCCCGAGCTCCGCACGCGAGCCCGGCTCGAGCGGCGCTACCAAACCGTGCCTGCCGTCGACGGTAACGCCGGCCGCCTGGAGCAGGTGTTCCTAAATCTGCTGCTGAACGCCTCCCAAGCCTTCGCGTCGGACTCGGACGAGGCCGACAACTCGATCCGCGTCAGCTTGCGCGCCGACGGCGAGCACGTGATCGCGGAGGTGACCGACAACGGCCCGGGTGTCCCGAGCGAGCTGCTCGGTCGCATCTTCGATCCGTTCTTCACCACCAAGCCGGTGGGGGTCGGCACCGGGCTCGGTCTGCCGATCTGCCGCGGCATCGTGCAGACGCACGGCGGCGAGATTCGAGTGCACAGTAAGCCAGGCCATGGCGCAACCTTCACGGTGACGCTGCCGGCCTCGAAGCTATCGCCGATCATGCCGCGCAAGTCGGATCGCGCGTCGCAAGAAGCGAGCGAAGGGCGTGCGCGAGGCCGGGTGCTCGTCGTCGACGACGAATCGGTGGTGGCGCACACGCTGAAGGTGCTGCTGCAGGGCGAGCACGATTTGATCATCGCCCAGAGCGGCGCCGAGGCGCTCGAGCTCTTGCAGGAAGAGGGGGGCGAGCCTGGGTTCGACGCCATCTTGTGCGATCTGATGATGCCGGGCATGACCGGCATGGAGCTGTTCGAGGTGCTGCGCCGCGAGCAGCCCCGGCTCGCGGCCCGCGTCGTCTTCATGACGGGCGGCGTGTCGATGATGCGCGTCGCCGAGTTCTTGGAGAGCGTGCCGAACGCCAAATTCGAGAAGCCGTTCGACGTGGCGGAGCTGCGGCGCACGCTCCACACGCTGGTTGCGTCGGCCCGCGATGCGGCGCCGGCTTCTTGAGCCCGCGAACGTGGGAGGGCCCGGGCGAGCTCCGAGCCGGCGCGGTTGCCGCGCGCGAGCCGCTCCGCTACGGCTCGAGGGCTTCGAGATCCTCGACCATGACGGGCTTGTCGAGGTGCAGCCTCTTCATCGTCGCGCTGACGAGCTCCGGGAAGTAGCCGGCGAGGGCCGTCGCGCCCGCGGAAGCGCCCACCGCCGTGGCCCAACCGAACGGGCCGAGCGGCTTGCAGCCGAAGAGCTGGGAAATCCCTGGCGTTTGCACGATCAGAGCCAAGGTCGCCGCGGAGGCGACGCTCGTCACGATCACGGGCCGGCTCAGCTTGCCCGAGACCAGCGTTTGCCCCAGCTGCGAGCCCACTAGCGCCAGCAAGCCGACGGTGTTGGCCCGTTCACGGCCACCGAATCGGCCTACGACCCACGCGCTACCGGCGCCGAGCGACGTCACGAGCGCGCGCACCGCGATGTCGCGGTTCAGCGGCTGGCCGAGCGACGCCTCCGGCCCTTCCCGGCGCAGCGCGCTCAACGTATCGAGCGAGGGTGGCCGCAGCGCGATCGCCATCGCGGGCGCGACATCGGTCAGCAAGTTGACGAGCAAGAGCTGGCGCGGGTTCAGGGGCGGGCGACCATCGAGCAAGCCGGCCGCCAACGTGAAGCCGATTTCGCCGAGGTTGCCGCCGACCAAGATCGACACCGCGTCGCGCACGGAAGCCCACATCGCGCGGCCTTCCACGATAGCGTGCACCAAGGTCTCGATGCGCTCGTCGGTCAAGACGACGTCGGCAGCTGCGCGAGCTGCCGCCGTGCTCTGTCGGCCGACCGCGATGCCGACGTTCGCGAGGCGGATCGCAGGGGCGTCGTTGGCGCCATCACCGACCATGCCCACCACCCGGCCCGCGCGCTGCAGAGCGCGCACGATGCGCACCTTCTGGGCGGGCGTGACCCGCGCGAAGACGCGCACCCGGCCCAGCTGCGCGTCCAGCTCTTCGTCGGAGAACTGGAGCAGCGCGCTGCCCGACATCACGATGCCTCCCGGCGGCAAGAGCCCCACCTCGCGCGCGACTGCTTCGGCCGTGCTCGGGTGGTCACCGGTCAACATGTAGGTCACCACGCCGGCCGCGTGCAGGTCCGAGACGGCCTGAGCCGCGGTGGAGCGCACCGGATCACGGAAGGCGATGAAGCCGCGGAAGCACAGGGGCGGCAACGTCGCCAGATCGTGGTCGGCCGAAACCTCGGCCTCGGCCACCCCGAGCACGCGCAGGCCCGCGCCGCCTAGCTCCCTGGCGCGCTCGAGCAGGGCCTTGCGACCTGCCTCATCGAGCTCGCTGAGCTCGCCCGCCTTGCGCAAGCTGTTGACGTGAGCGATGAGCTTTTCGGGCGCGCCCTTCACCGACAGCAGCGCTCCGCGCGGTCGCTCACCGAGCACGACTTGGTAGCCGCGCTCGGCCTCGAACGGCAGCTCACGCAGGCGCACCCAGCCGCTCTCACCGTCGAACACGCGGACGCCGAGCGTCTCCGCGGCGCGGTACAGCGCGCCGTCGGTCGGATCGGTCTTGGTGCTGCCGACGCGGAGCTCGGGGGCAGCGCGCAGCGCAGCGGAGAGCAGCGAGCGTTCGTGCTCGCCGTATCGAGCAGGCGCGTCGGCGGTCGCCTCCGAGAGCGAGCCGAGCTCGATGCGGCCCTCGGTGAGCGTACCGGTCTTGTCGAGACACAGCGCGTCCACGCGGCCGAGCGCCTCGATGCTGCGCACGTTGCGCACGAGCGCGCCTCGCTTGGACAAGCGCGAGGCC
Source organism: Pseudomonadota bacterium (assembly GCA_023431345.1). Classification (GTDB taxonomy): domain Bacteria; phylum Myxococcota_A; class Polyangia; order Polyangiales; family Polyangiaceae; genus PMG-095. Next base: position 101,719 of record JAEYWK010000186.1, on the reverse strand, counting down.
GCCGCCAGCTGCGCCGCCGTCGCGATCAGCGGCAGGCCCTCCGGCACCGACGCGACGGCCAGGCTCACGCCGCTGCCCACCAAATCTTCGAGCTTACGGCCACGGATCAGGCCCGCGCCGATCAGGCTGACGCCGGCGCCGAGCGCCACCGGCCCCGTCATGTGAATCAGCGAGCGCAGGCGGCGCTCGACGCCGCCGCGGCTGGGGTCGCGCTTCACGGCGCTGGCGCCCCGGCGCGCTTCCGTCTCTTCGCCCGTCGCCACCACCACCGCCACCGCGCGGCCCGCCGCGATGGCGGTGCCGTCGTAGAGCATGGAGCTGTGATCGGCGACGTGCAGCTCGAACGAGGGCGCGGGCGACTTGCGCACCGGCAGCGACTCGCCCGTCATGCTCGAGGCGTCCACCTCGAGGGCCTCCGCCGACAAGATGCGACAATCGGCGGGGACGACGTCGCCCGCCTCGAGCACGATGATGTCACCGCGCACCAGCTCTTGCTCGGGCATGTCGAGCAGGGCTGCGCCGCGCCGCACACGCGCGTAGCGCCGCTCACCGCGCGACAGCTCGCGCAAGCGACGCTCGGTGCGGAAGCGCTGCGCGCCGCCGATCAGCGCGTTGAGCGCGACCACGCCGCCGACCATGCCCGCGTCGCCGAAGGAGCCGACGGCCGCCGACAAGCCGGCCCCCGCCGCCAGCAGCGGGGCCAGCGGATTGAACAGCTCGTCGGTGACGGCTTCCACCAGCTCGCCCACGCGCGAGCGAGATGCGTGGTGACTCGGGCGCTTGCGGCGCTGCGCTTCACGCCGCAAGAGCCCCTGCTCCGAGGAGCGCAGCTTGACCAGCACGCTGCGCGCGTCGAGCGCGTGCCACGGCGTGCGGTCACGCGGCGCGGGCAGCGCGCGGCGCGCGAGCGCGAAAGAGCCGCGCACGCCGTTGGCCATCGAGATCAGCGAAGCCGCGTTCACGACCGCGATCACGCGGCGGGCGGTGAGCGGCAACACGCCGCCCGCGGAGACCAAGGCGCCGAGGGTCGCCGCGCCGAGGGCGATGTTCACGCCCTGCTTGGCGACCTGTCGCGCCGACACGGCGGCGTGAATCAAGAAGCGCACGTCCGACAGGTCGTCCCGGCAGATCACGTGCGCGCCCCACGGAGGAGGCTCGCCCTCACGCATCAAGCCGATGGTGAGGTCGGCCGAGTCCACGCGCGGCGAACGGCTCGTCGCCACCAAACACACGGCGCGGCCCTCGCGCTGCAGACGGCGGATGCCTCGCGCCAAATCCTCACCGCCGCCGATGGTGTCGTCGGCAGGCAGCCCCGACAGCACTTGCTCGTCGCTGCCCGCCACCACCACGCGCATCTCCGCCTCGTGCGCGGCCGTGATCAGCTCATCGATGCCGGTCTGAGGGATCAGCTCTACCTCGGCGAGGGCGACGAGCGCGTCGTCTTGCATCAAGCCCACCACGAGGCCGCCGCGACGGCCCAAATCGGCCGCGCTGGGGCTGAGCTCGTCCGGCACTTCGCAGCCGAGCACCCCCAGCGCACCGAAGGTGTAGTCACCGACTCGTCGCTTCTCGATCGGCCGCTCCACGTCGAGCGCGGCCGTGAGCGCCCGCCGAATCTCGGCCTCGTCCACGTGGCTGACGACGATCAGCTCGCGAACCTCGTAGCGATCTCGCGCCACCAGTCCGCTCTCGAGCACCAAGCAATCGATGCGATCGAGCCGACGCAGAGCCTCCACGTCGACGACGAGCGCTTGGCGGGCAGCGAGCGCGCGCGACAGCTCCGCGCAGAAAGTCTCGCGGCCGAGGCGCGCCGGCTGAGGCAGACCGGCGAACAGCGCCGCGACGGCGCGCTGCACGCTGCGCGTGGTCAAGAAGCTCACCGCGAAGCCGCCGAGGGACACGATCCACGCCCGATCCGCGTACTCCTCGATCGGGCCGCGCGGCAGCGCGCGTGGCCTGGGCTCGCTGCCCAACAGCTCGCCGACGTCGGCCGGCACCGAGAACAGCTCTTGCTCGCGCTGCTCCCAGACGCGGCGCCGCGCCTGAGCCTCGCCCAGCCGCGAGAACTTGTGCGCGAGCTCGACGAACGCGCTGCCGGGGCGCTGCGCGGCGCCGTGAGCGGCCGCCGCCGCCACGTCGAGTAGCAGGTTGGCGCGCTGCGGCCCGAAGCGGTCGTCGAGCGGCTTGCGCAAGCGCTCGGTGGTCTGCGCGATCGAGAACAAGCTGCCGAGCGTGCCCGCGATGCGCGAGGCCGGCAGCGGCGAGAACTTGAGGCCGAGGCCCGTCATCGTACCGAGCGCGTCCGCGCACAAGCCGACCATCAGCCGCTCGACGCTCTCGATATCGGCGGGGTGCTCCCACTCCTCGTCGCGGAACGCGGCGTTGTCGACCCCCGCCGCGCGCTCCGCCTGCTCCACCACCACGAGCAGCTCGGACAGCGAGTACGAGTCGTCGTCGAAGGCCACGATCACGCGCCGCAGCGGGGCGTTGATCTCGACGCCGTGCACGCGCACGAGCGCCAGCAGCGCGGGACGCACGCGCTCCGCGAACGTCGACAGCTCGGAGGCCGACAAATCACGCAGCTCGATGTGCGCGCGAGTCCGCCCCAGCCAAGAGCGACGCGAGCGCGGCGACAGCAGCTTGCGCACCGTGAAGAACGCGTCCGCGAGGCTCATTGCGAGCTCTTCCTGGCGGCGAAGCGATCCGTCGCGCTGATCAGCTCGTGGGCGATGCCGGGCTCGAACGCGGAGTGACCGGCGTCGGGCACGATGCGTAGCTCCGCCTCGGGGTACGCCTTCGAGAGCTCCCACGCGCTCTTGACCGGGCACACCACGTCGTAGCGACCTTGCACGATGGTGCACGGCAAGTGACGAATCTTGGCGACGTCGTCGAGCAGCTGCTGCTCCGACTTCAGGAAGCCGTGATTCACGAAGTAGTGCGCTTCGATGCGGGCGAAAGCCAAGCTGAACTCGTCGCCGGCTGCGCTCCGGATGTAGTCGCGATCTTGCAGCAAGTGACTGGTGCTCGCCTCCCAGACGCTCCAGATGCGAGCGGCCTCCTGGCGCTGGACCGGATTGTCACTCGTCAGCCGGCGGTGGAACGCCCCGATCAAATCCCCGCGCTCCGCTTCGGGGATGAGATCGTGAAACGGCTCGAAGGCGTCGGGGAACAACATGCTCGTCCCCTGCTGATAAAACCACTCGAGCTCCCAGCGCCGGAGCAGGAAGATGCCGCGCAGCACGAGCTCGCTCACGCGGTCGGGATGGGCCTCGGCGTAGGCGAGGCCCAGCGAGCTGCCCCACGAGCCGCCGAACACCTGCCAGCGCTCGATACCCAGGTGGACGCGCAGCGCCTCGATGTCGGCGACGAGGTGCCAGGTGGTGTTGTCCTCGAGCGAGGCGTGCGGCCGGCTCTTGCCGCAGCCGCGCTGGTCGAACAGCACGATGCGGTAGCGCGCCGGATCGAAGAAGCGGCGCTGCTTGGGGCTCGTACCACCACCCGGGCCGCCGTGGAGGAAGACGACCGGCTTGCCCTGAGGGTTGCCAGACTCCTCGAAGTAGAGCGAGTGGACCGGGGAGACCTGCAGAAAGCCCGTCCGATAGGGCTGGATCTCGGGGTAGAAGCTGCGGAGCACGCGCGTGACCATCGGGGCCCGGGAGCCTATCACGCACGCCGTCCCGATCAGCCCTCGCCGAGCCCGGCCGTGCGGTGGCGCGGCGGTCGTGATACGGGAGCCGCGCTTCCATGCAAGTTCTCGGGCAAGACAGCGGTTCGGGCGGTGGCCCGGACCTGACGACGGCGGTTCGACAGGCGCGGCGCGGCTTTCGCAGCGACGTCAAAGCGTTGCTCGACGCCCTCGAGCAAGCAGATCTGTTGATCCCTCTCGCCGAGCCGCTCGCGGGCGCGACCGCCGGCGAGCGCACCAAGGTCGAAGGCGAGCTGCGCTTGCAACCGCACTTCTTGACCATGCCCGACGGGCCCAGCTTCGCGGCGCTGTTCACGACCCCCGCTCACCTCGACGCCATGGGCGGCCAGCTGGGCTGGCGCACGGGCGGCGGCGAGCTCGAGTTTTGTCAGATCCCCGGCGGCGTGGCGCTGGAGATGGCCAGCGGCACCCTCGACGAGCAGGTGCAGGGCGTGGTCATCGACGCCGGCGCCGATTCGGAGCTGATGCTCACGGCGGCCGAGGTCAAGCAGCTGGTCACCGGTCACCCCATCCCGCTCGTCGGCTACGTGGCGGCGATCCCCGACGACGACGTGCGCACCGTCGTGGCTGAAGCGGGCGCGCCGGTGCCGGCAGAGCTGACCGCGGCGCTCGAGCGCTGCCTGGTTGAGCTGCCCGAGCTCGCGCGCTACGAGCTCCTCCGCACCTACAACCCCGAGCGCGACCTCGAGCCCCACCCGACGATCAAGCTCACCCCCCAGGGCAGCGGCGACGTCGACTACCGCCACCTCGCCAATCACGTCTTCAACGCCGTCAGCCCCCACTTGCCTCCGCCGGGCTACGTCGACATCGTGTTCGACAATGTCTGAGGCCGCCTCCCCACCCACCCGCTCGAGCGACGCCCCCACGCCAGAGCCCTCCGCAGGCGCGCGGCCGGATTTGGTCTCCAGCGGCCGTGAGCGGCTCTCGTTTTGGGAGCGGGTGATCGTCGGCTTCGTGCGCGGCACCTTCCGCAAAGGCCCCATCGACGAGCTGATCCGTACGCTGCAGCACCGCCTCGGCTCGCTGTGGATCCACCATTGTACCAAGAATCTACGCCACGTTCACGGCCTCGAGCGGCTGCCCAAGCTCGAGCGCTCGCAGAGCTACATCGTCGTCTCGAATCACCGCAGCTTCTTCGACATGTACGTGATTACGGGCGATTTGGTGCGGCGCCGCCTGCAGCATCGCATCGTGTTCCCGGTGCGCTCCACGTTCTTCTACGATAACCCGATCGGGTTATTCGTGAACGGCGTCATGAGCTTCTTCGCCATGTACCCGCCGCTGTTCCGCGAGCGCAAGAAGCTGATCTTGAACCCGACCTCGCTCGACGAGCTCTCGTGGCTGCTCCGGCGCGGCGGCATGTTCTGCGGAATTCACCCCGAGGGGACGCGCAAGAAGGACGATGACCCGTACACCTTCTTGCCTGCCCAGCGCGGCGTCGGGCGCATCATTCAGGGCGCGCGCGTGCCGGTCATTCCCGTGTTCATTCACGGCCTGATCAACGACTTGCCCCGTCAGATCGAGAGCAACTTCGACGGCACCGGCCGGAAGATTTTGGTCGTCTACGGCGAGCCCATCGACTTTACCGACTTGCTCGACGAGCCGCCGACCGCGCGCACCGAGCAGCGCATCGCCGACCGCACCCTGGAAGCCATCGCCAAGCTAGGCCAAGAAGAGCAGCGGCTGCGCGCCGCGCTCGGGGGGTGAGCGTGCGCCAGGCCCTCCCCGCTGGCAGCCGCGCGTCGGCTCACCCTCCCAAGTGATCGACGGCAGCGGGGCCGTGCCGTGAACCGGCGCTCCCCCCTCGGGCGACCGTGACGCGCGCGCGGCGGCTTCTGCTAGGGTGCGCGCCGCATGGCGCATCGCGTTTTCCGCTTGTCGGTGAGTCCGGAAGAGCAGCCGGAGGTGCGGCGCGTGTTCGAGGTGGACGGGCGCAGCACGCTGCACGCTCTCCACGCCTTGATCGCAACGAGCTACGCGCTCGATCCGCTCAAGCCGCCGCACGCCTTCTTCATGTCCGGGCGCTTCTGGGACGAAAAGACGATGCTCGTCGACCCGCGCGCGCAGGGCAACCGCACCGATCGCGCGCTCTTGTTCCGGCTCGGCTTGAGCCCCGGCAAGACGTTCGCTTACCTGCTCGGCTTCGAGAGCGAAGCGCATTTCCTCGTCGAGGTCGTCGAGGTGCGCGACGAGGCTCAGCCGCTGGCCGCGCCCGTCACGCTGGAGTCGGTGGGTAGCTACGTGAGCGCGACCCCGCAGGGCGCCCTGCCCGAAGCGCCGCAGCCGAAGGAGCTGGAGGAGCTGATCGAGCTGGCCGAAAAGTTCCTCGACTTGCACGACGACGTCGGCCCCGATAGCGACGAGCTCGAGGGCTCCGAGCCGTCATCGGCGGACGATCCGGAGCTGATGCTGCGAGCAGGCAGGGCGGCGCTCGAGCTCGCGCAGGCGCTCCGCGGCGACGTGAGCCGCTTCCAGGCCCTCGACGAGTGGCTCATCTCGCGCTCGCTGCTGGCCCGCCTGCTCGATATGCCGATGGAGCTGGCCCATATCGACCAGACGGACTTGGCGCTGCAGCTGGCCGACGCCATCACGTTCCTCGACCCCGAGCTGGTCCGCGGGGACTCGGCCATCGTGCTGGCTCGCGCCGGCCGCCGCGACGAAGCGCTGGCCCGGGTGAACGAGAATCTCGAGAAGGCGGAGGATGCTTGCCTCGTCGAGCGCAAGGCCGGCGATGTCTACCGCCAACTGGGCGAGCTGGACGCGGCCGAGGCGTACTACCGGCGCGCGCTCGCGTTGGCCACGACGCCGAGCGAGCGCTCCGCGCCGCTCTTGGCCCTCGCCGATTGCCTGTTTCAGCTCGGCAAGCTCCAGGAAGGGCAGCAGCTGGTCGCGGAGGAGCGCGCGCGTCACCTCGCGCTCGAAGCGCTGCAGACGGCGGGGCGCAACGATCCGTGCCCGTGCGGCAGCGGCAAGAAGTACAAGAAGTGCCACGGCGCCGGCGCGTGACGTCAGGCGCGGCCGAGCGCGACGCCGCACCACGCCACGACGGCCCAGCCGGCCAAGAAGCACAGCCCTCCGAGCGGCGTGACCGCGCCTAGCCAGCGCGGGCCGCCCAGCGCCATCACGTACAAGCTGCCGCTGAACAGCAGCGTGCCCAGGCAGAAGCCGTAGCCGCCGAAGCGCGCCGCCGGAGCCCGCGCGATCACGAGCGCCACGAGGCCGAGCGCCAGCGCGTGCAGCAGGTGATAGTGCGCGCCCGTGTTCCACCAAGCGAGGCGCTTCTCGCCGTCGGCGACGCCGGCGAGCCGCGCCGTCAAGCCGTGCGCACCGAACGCGCCGAGCGCCACCGCCAAGAAGCCGCTGACGCCGCTCGCGACGAGCCAAGCGCCCATGCTCAGCTCGCCTCCGCGACGCGCGCGCCGCCCCGTGCCTTGGGCTTGGCTCGCCCCGCCGGCTTGGTGGTGGACCGCGCTGGCTGCGCGAGCCCGCCGCCCAGCTGCTGCAGCTTCTCCTCGAGGTAACGCCCGGTGTGGCTCGCGGTCACGCGCGCCAGCTGCTCCGGCGTACCCTCCGCGATCAGCTGTCCACCGCCGGCGCCGCCCTCCGGGCCGAGGTCGATCACCCAATCTGCGTGCGCTATCACGTCGAGGTTGTGCTCGATGACCACCACCGTATTGCCGGCGTCGACCAGGCGCGACAGCACCAGCAGCAGCTTCTCCACGTCGGCGAAATGCAAGCCGGTCGTCGGCTCGTCGAGGATGTAGATGGTGCGGCCGGTGCCGACGCGCGAGAGCTCGCGCGCGAGCTTGATGCGCTGCGCCTCGCCGCCCGAGAGCGTGGGTGACGGCTGACCGATCTTCACGTAGCCGAGCCCGACGTCGGCGAGCGTCTGCAGGCCGCGCATGATCTGGGTGTGCACCGAGAACACCTCCAAGCCCTCGCGCACGCTCATTTCCAACGTATCCGCGATGCTCTTGCCCTTGTAGGTGACGCGCAGCGTGGCGTCGTTGAAGCGCCGGCCAGCGCACTCCTCGCACGTCACGTAAACGTCGGGCAAGAAGTGCATCTCCACCTGGCGCAAGCCGTCACCCGCGCAGGCTTCGCAGCGGCCGCCCTTCACGTTGAACGAGAAGCGGCCCGCGTCGTAGCCGTAGGCGCGCGCCTCGGGTGTGCTGGCGTAAAGCTCGCGGATCGCGTCGAAGACCTTGGTGTAGGTAGCGGGGTTGGAGCGCGGAGTGCGGCCGATCGGACGCTGGTCGATGGCGATGACCTTGTCGACGTGCTCGATACCGAGCACCGCCTTGTGCGCGCCGAGCGGCGCGCGCGCGTCGTGCAGCTTGCGTGACAGCGCGGGGAACAAGATGCTGTTGACGAGGGTCGACTTGCCGGCGCCGCTCACGCCGGTGACGGCCAGCAGCGTACCGAGCGGAAATTTCACGTCGAGGTTCCGCAAATTGTGCTCGGTGGCGCCTTTGACCTCGATGAAGTGACCGTTGCCGGCGCGGCGAGCGGCTGGCAGCTCGATCTTCTTGCGACCGGAGAGGTAAGCGCCCGTGAGCGACGCTTCATCCTTCATGACCTGCTCGGGCGTGCCCTGGGCTACGATTTGACCGCCGAGCTCGCCCGCCCCGGGACCGAAATCGATCAGGTAGTCGGACTTGGTCATCGTCTCTTCGTCGTGCTCGACAACGACCACGGAGTTGCCGAGATCGCGCAGCGCCTCGAGCGTCGCCAGCAAGCGCCCGTTGTCGCGTTGGTGCAAGCCGATGGAGGGCTCGTCGAGGATGTAGATCACGCCCGTGAGCTCGGAGCCAATCTGCGACGCGAGGCGGATACGCTGGCTCTCGCCGCCGCTGAGCGTCGAAGCCGCGCGATCGAGCGTCAGGTAGCCGAGCCCCACGTTGACCAAGAAGCCGAGCCGAGCGCGGATCTCCTTACGGAGCTCCACCGCGATCTCGCGATCGGCGCCGGTGAGCTCGACGCTGTCGACCCAATCCGACGCCTCTTCGATGCGCTTCTGGGACAGCTCGGTCAGGCTCATGCCCGCGATCTTCACGGCGCGGCTCTCGGCCTTCAAGCGCGCGCCCGCGCAGGTATGGCAAGGCTTGCTCGAGAAGTAGCGCATGTACCACTGCTTCATGTCTTCGCTGGCCGTTTGGCGCATGCGGCGCATGAGCTGATTGCAGAGCCCTTCCCACACGTTCCCCTTGATGCTCGCGCCCCACAAGACGCCCTTCTGCTGCGCCGCGGTGAGCTTGTTCCAAGGCGTGCTGAGCTTGATCTTGAGCAGGCGCATCACCCAGTCGACCTCGGACGCGGTCCAGCCTTCACCGCGCGACACCGCCGCCGCCCACGGCTGAATCGCGCCGTCTTTGATGGCTAGCTCGGGGTTCGGCACCACCAGCTCGGGGTCCATCTCCGGGCGCGAACCGAGGCCGTTACAGTCGGCGCAAAAGCCGATCGGCGAGTTGAACGAAAACGACAGCGGCGAGAGCTCTTGGAACGACATGCCGCATTTCGGGCACGCGCTCTTCTCGCTGTACGCCGTCTCTTCGCCCTTCGCGCTGAGCGCGACGAGCTTGCCTTCGCCTTCGCGGAGGGCCGTCTCCACCGAGTCGGTGACGCGGGCGCGCGCGTCGGGCTCGATTTTGATGCGGTCGACGACGATATCGATGTCGTGCTTCGACTTCTTGTCGAGCGTGACCTGCTCCTGCCCGAGCCGCACGACGCGCCCGTCGATGCGCAGCCGCGAGAAGCCCTTGGCTTGAGCCTTCTCGAGCACGTCTTTGTGCTCGCCCTTACGCTGGCGCATGAGCGGCGCCAAAATCGTGACCGTCTCGCCTTTGGGCAGGGCCATCAGCGAGCGCACGATGGCCTCCGCGGACTGCCCCGACGCCTTCACCCCGCATTGGGGGCAGTGCTGCACGCCGATGCTCGCGTACAGCACGCGCAGGTAGTCGTGCACCTCGGTGACGGTGCCGACGGTCGAGCGCGGGTTGCTCGAGGCTGTCTTCTGCTCGATGGAAATCGTGGGGGAGAGGCCGCGGATCGTGTCGTATTTCGGCTTCTCCATCTGGCCGAGGAACTGCCGCGCGTAGCTCGACAAGCTCTCGACATAGCGGCGCTGCCCCTCCGCGTAGAGCGTGTCGAAGGCGAGCGACGACTTGCCGCTGCCCGACACGCCCGTCAGCACCACGAGGCTGTGCTTCGGGATGCTGAGCGTGACGTTCTTGAGGTTGTGCTCGCGGGCTCCTCGGATGACGATCGCGTCGGGCTCGGGCGGCGGGGCATGCTTCGGCATCGGGGCCCATGGCCTAGCACCGCGCCTCCGGTACCGGCAGTGGCCCCCCAACGCGGGGCCCGAACCGCTGCAATATCCCTGACACACAGCTGTCAGGGATCGGTCAGTGGTCCGCAACCCCGCGGGCTACGCTGCGCAGAGCGCGCCGCGCCACCCGAGCTTTCGGCGCTATTTCGCCAGCACGCGTTCAGCCATCGGGCGGAAGCGGCCTTGAGGATAGCGCGCCAGGTAGCGGCGCGCATAATCGGCCGCGCGCGGATCCTTGCGCGCGGCCGCGGCTTCGATCGACAGCGCCAGCGCGTCTTCCGACAACGCCCCGCGCGGATTCGAGCGCAAGTATTGGTCGAGCAAGGCTTGCGCGCGCGCCGGGTCGCCTTGTTTGCGCAGGGCGCGCACGGCTTCGGCGACCTGGGTCGGGTCTTCGCCGGGCCGGGGCGGCCTCTCGACGCGACGTTCGCTCGGCTTTTCGTCTTTGACGCCGACTTCGACCTCAGGCTCGACGGGGGGAGGTGTGACCGGTGACACCGAAGCCGGGGCAGGCGCCACACGAACCGCAGGAGGCAGGGCGCGCTCGAACGGCGCGGGCGTGAGCGCCGGAGCCTCCGGCGCAACGATGGAATATCCGGCGGCGGCCGCCGTGGCCGCGATCAGCAAGCCTGCCGTCGCGAGGAGGGCGGGACGCCAGGCGGCGCGCGAAGGGCTCGCCTCGAGGGCGCGCTGGATGCGCGAGTAAACGTGGCGCTTCGCGAACGGGCTCGACTGGTGCGGAGCGCTGCTAGCAACCAGCTGCGTCAGCGTGCTCAGCGCCGGCTCGGATTCTTCGATCAAGCGCTTCATCGAACCCTCCCCCGACGTCGAGCTCCGCCCTGAGCGCCCCGCTTCTCGAAGCGCGCGGCTTGCTCCTGCAGCTTCTTGCGAGCTTTGTGAATGCGCGCCCACACGGTGTTGATGGGTACACCTTGTAGCGCAGCGATATCTTCGCCGCTATTGCCTTCGATTTCGAAGAGCACGAACGCAGCGCGCTGATCTTCGTTCAGCTTTTCCAGCAAAGTTTGAAGTAGGGCCTGCTTTTGCTTCGTTTCGAGCGCATCGAGCGGTCCGCTCGTCGTGGCCAGCGTCGCGTCGGTCAAGGGGGAGCTGGTATTTCCGAACAGGTGCTTCACCCAAAGTAGGCGACGGTGATCACGCACCTTGCGCCGAGCGATTTGGTAGAGCCACCCTGCCACGTTGTGTCCGTCGAAATCCGAAAGCCGGCGATGAACGACGAGGAAGATGTCCTGCACCAAGTCGTCACGGTCGGCGTCACCGGCTCCGAGCGCGCGCACCCAGCGCGAGACATCGCTGAACCACTGCTCGTAGAGCGCCTCGAAGCTGAGCGCAGAGACACCACCGCCCTTGTGGGGTGGGTTCTCATCCGGAGCCCGGTCGGCTCGGAGCTCACTGGCCAGCACGTTCCTGCCTTGATCCAGGGGGGCTACCATCTTTGCCTTTTCAGAAATTTGGCTCCTCCGCAAAAAACTCCCGGGGCGCCGACGAAAGGCCGGCTTGAGTATGCCTGCCTTTTGAACTGACGCAGGCTGGACTAGAGAAAAATCGTGGAGCTGCTCCCCATTCAAAGCGACTCCGGCTGCCCCAGCCCGGATGCCGTGCAGGCGGAGGTGCGAGAGCTCACGACACCCGCGCAGCGCCAGGCGGTGCCCGCGGATGCGAGCGTCGTCATCAGTGATCGCGGGGGCAGCATCGCGATCGCGATCACGCGCGACGGCAAGACCAACGTGCGCGTCTACGAAGACGCTGCGCGCGATTGCGATCGCCGCAGCCACTTCGTTTCGGTGCTGGTCGTCGTCTCGCTCATGCCGCCCGACCTCGGCGCTCCCGAGCCCGAGCCCGAAACGGCGAGCGCACCTCGACGACCGGCCACCTTGCCTGCGCCAGCGCAGGCCGCCCCTCCCGCTCGCGAGACCGAGACCGAGACCGAGACCGGGCCGGAGGTAGCGACGGCGCCAAAACGCGTCCGCATCGAGCTCGCTGCCCGCGGCGCGTTCAGCACGCCGCTCTCCGACAGCGCGCGCGTGGTGAGCTTTGGCGGAGCGCTCGGCGTCGCGCTCGGTTCGGGTAGCACGCGGCTGACGCTCGCCACCGGCTACTGGCCGAAGGCCAAGCTCGAGTACACCGGCGCGTTCGCTGGCCGTGCAGAGGTGGAGCGGCTGGACGTGGCGATCGGAGCGCGCTGGGTCGTGCTGCGCGGGCCGCTCTCCACGAGCATCGACGCCAGCGCCGTCGGCATGCGCGCGGAGGTCGGCGGACAGTCGACGCGCCGCCCGTCGAGCGACACGGCCTTCAGCGTCGGCGGTCGGCTGGGCCTCCACTTCGGAGTGGCAGAGGAGCGCCTCTTCAGCCCGTTTCTCGGGGCCTCTGCGGCCGTGTTCCCCTTCGCGCCAGCGCTCTCGCAGCTGCCCCAAGGTACGGTAGGCCATCTGCCCTACGTTTGGCTCGGCCTGACGGGCGGGGTTTCGTTGGCTTTGTGATAACACGGCAAGCCCGCATGGCCGAAGCCGATCCACCTCCCGACTCGTCCGACCGCGAGCGCCGCCTTCCGACGCTACTCGCGCTGCTGGCGGAGCTGCAGGCACGCCGACCGTGGCTGCTCATCGTCATCGCCGTGCTGACCATGCTGCCGGCGGCGTGGGCGTCCTCGCGGCTGGACCTGAAGCTCGACTTGTCGGAGCTCTTGCCCGACAACAAACCCAGCGTGATCGAGATGCGCCGCGCCAGCGCGCGCCTCGCCGGCAGCGCGACGTTGAGCTTGATCGTCAGAACGGAGCAAGGCGGCAAGCAGCGCGAGCTCGAGGCGTGCGTCGACGCGCTCGTGCCCGAGCTGTACGGGCTCGGCAAAGAGTGGGTCGGCGCGGTCGACTACGGCGTGAAGGACGCGCGGCGCTTCTTCGAAGAGAACGCGCTCTTGTACGCCGCGAAGGAGGACCTGCAAAAGGCCCACGATCGCATCATCGAGCGCTACGACTGGGAGGTCGCCAAGCAGCAAGGCGCGCTGCTCGACGAGGAAGACGAGCCGCCGCCGATCACGGCGGAGAGCATCGAAAAAGAGCTCGCGGCGCGCACGCCCGCCGCTCCGTCGTCGGGGCCGACGTTCCCGAACGGCTACTACGAGAACCCGGAGGGGTCGCTCGCGGCGATCCTGATTCGCACGCCCGTGGGCGGTAAAGAGAAGACGGCGGAGCTGCGGCGCAAGGTCGAGGCGGTCGTCGCCAAGGTCGACCCGAAGCGATTCGAGCCGACGATGATCGTCCAGTACACGGGCGACCTCGTGACGGGCGCCGAAGAATACGAGCGCATCACCAGCGACTTGAGCCACGTGGGCGTCGGCGGCGTGGCGGGCGTGCTCGCCATCGTGTACCTCTACTTCAATCGCATCCGCGTCGTGATGACGATGGGTGGCGCGCTGCTGGTGGGCCTGCTGTGGACGTTCGGCGTCACCCGCTACACGATCGGTTACCTCAACAGCTCGACTGGCTTCTTGGTCAGCATCATCGCCGGTAACGGGATCAACTACGGCATCGTGTACATGGCGCGCTACGTCGAAGCCCGCCGTGATCAGGGGTTCGGCATCGCGGAGGCGATCCGCCTCGCCCATCGCGACACCTGGATACCCACGCTCGCCTCGGCGGCGACGGGCGCTCTCGCGTACGGCTCGCTGATCGTCACGGATTTCCGCGGCTTCAAGCATTTCGGCATCATCGGCGGCTACGGCATGCTGTTCTGCTGGCTGTCGACCTACTTGTTCACGCCTGCGCTGCTCTCCGCCAGCGAGCGCGTCTTGCCCGCCTATCGCGAAGGAGAGAAGGCCTGGAGCCTCGGCTCTTACTTCGGCGTGTTGTTCGCGCGGCTGGGCTTGGGGGCGCCGCGGCTGGTCGCCTCCACCGGGCTCGCCATCGGCCTCGTCACGGTCGGGCTCACCGCCCTGTACTTCTACGATGACCCGATGGAGTACAACCTGCGAAACATCGGCAACGACGACGCCGAGAACAAGTCGGCGGCCAAGCAGCTGACGCACGTCGTCGACAACGTGGTGGGGCGCGTCGGACAAGATGGCATCGCGATCGTGACCGATCGCGTCGACCAGGTGCCGCCGCTCGAAGTCGAGCTCGAAAAGCGCCGCCGCACTCCCGATCCGGAGCTCGAGCCGTTCGGCAAGACGGTCAGCATCTTCTCGCTGCTGCCTCGCGATCAGTCCGAGAAAATCCCGCTGATCGAGGCGATGCGCGATCGCATCGAGCGCGCGCGTAAGCGCGGCGTGATCAGCGACGCCGATTGGGCGAAGATCGAGAAGCACCTGCCGAAGGGCGAAATCAAGCCGATCGGGATCGATGATTTGCCCGAGCAAGCGGCGCGACCGTTCACCGAGCGCGACGGCACCCGCGGCCGCATCGTCTACATCGTGCCCCGGCACGGTCGCAGCGTCTGGGACGCGAAGTACTTGATGCGCTGGGCCAACAGCTTCCGCGAGGTGAAGCTACCGAACGGCGAGGTGATTCACGGCTCCGGCCGGGCGGTGATCTTCGCCGACATGATCTACACGATCGGCGAGGATGCGCCGCGCGCGATGCTCGTGTCTGCGCTCGGAACCATCTTGATCATTTTGATCGCATTTCGCGGCAACAAGCTGGCGCTAGGTGTGTTCGTGCCCTGGCTGCTGGGCGTCGCGGGGCTCGTGGCCTTCATGTACTTGAAGGGGATCAAGCTGAACTTTCTGAATTTCGTAGCGATCCCGATAACCATCGGCATTGGCGCGGAATATGCCCACAACATGATGCAGCGTTACCGCTTCGAGGGGCCGGGCAAGCTGCGCCAAGTGGTGCTGGCCACGGGTGGGGCGCTCACGCTGTGCTCGCTGACGACCTCCATCGGCTATCTCGCCCTGCTGTTCTCGATCAACAAGGGCATCCATAGCTTTGGGTTGAGCGCGGCCGTGGGTGAGCTGACTTGCCTCGCGGCGACCGTGCTGTGGTTGCCGTCGATCCTGGCCTACTTGGAGCAGCGGCGCGCCAAGAAGGGACTTGCGAGCCCCGCCGCCAGCGCTTAGACCTTCGGTTCCGGCATTTGATGCCGGGGATGGTCCAATCCCTCACTGCGAGGTGTGACATGGCTGTTCGCTGCAAGACCCTCGACCAGTTGGCATTCATCAGCCTGCTTGCGGCGCTCGGCTGCAGCGACGACAGCGACCCCGGCAGCGGCTCCGGAGGTTCCGGGGCAAGCGGCGGCGCTGCGGCTGGCATGAGCAGCGGCGGCGTCGCGACGGGCGGCGCAGGCAGCAGCGCGGGCGGCGCAGGCAGTAGCGCGGGCGGCGCAGGCAGCAACGCGGGCGGCGGGGATGCCGGTAGCGGCGGAGCGACGGGCGGCGCCAGCGGCTCCGGTGGCTCCGGTGGCGGCAAATCGAAGACGACGTTCTTCGTCACGAGCGACACGAGCAAGACGGGCAAGCTCGGCGGACTCGAAGGCGCCGACAAGCGCTGCCAAGATTTGGCAGTTGCCGCCGGCTTTGGCGACCACACCTTCCGCGCTTACCTGAGCACCTCGAGCGCGAACGCCAAAGATCGCATCGGGCAAGGGCCTTGGCACAACTCGATGGGCGTGATGGTCGCGGCCGATCTGGCGGCTCTGCACGCCCTGAAGGGCAACGCCGAGCTGTTCCTGGACGAAAAGAAGAACAAGGTCAACGGACAGTGGCAGGGCTCGCCCTCTCCCAACGAACACGACATCTTCACGGGCTCCGAGCCTGACGGCACGGTCAGCAAGGCCGGCAACACCTGCCAGGATTGGACCAGCGACTCCGCCAGCCACAAGGCCCAGGTGGGCCACTCCGACGGCCTCGGGCCCGGCGGTAACCCCGACGGCAACTACGGCTCGTGGAACTCGTCGCACGAGAACCAAGACTGCAGCGACACGGCTCCCCGAGGCGGGGCCGGCAAGCTGTATTGCTTCGCGATCGACTGAGCATGCTCCGTGGTCTTTGCACCAACGGCGCAGCCGCCGCCGCGCTGCTGCTCGGCGGCTGCAGCGACCCGCTCGATCTGGGTACCGATCTCGTGTGGACCGCGGATCAAGAGACCGGTGATCTCGAGCAGTGGAAGAGCGGCGATCTCGGCGGTACGCGGCTGCCGCCCGATTCGACCATCGAGATCACGAGCGAGCGGGTGCGCAGCGGTCGCTACGCGCTCAAGCTCTCCAACCCCACGGGCTGGAATCCCAAAGACTCCGACGACCCATCGAGGAGCGTCGCCGAAGGAGAGGAAGGGCCCGAGCTGTTTCACGCCGTGGGGGAGCTCGCCGACGCGTACTACAGCGCATGGTTCCTGCTCCCCGAGCAATATCGGCTCGATCCCATGCTGACCTTGCTGCGGCTGCGCTCGCGAGCGGCGCCCGGCGAGCTGCCGGCGGGAGGCGAGGCGCTCGTGCTGCGCAGCCTGAAGACGGGCGGGTACGTGCTGCAAGTGATGAACAATCATGCCAACTTCCTCCTCGAGCCGGTGGCCGAACCAGCGCCACACATCGAGGTGGGGCGCTGGTTTCAGCTCGAGGTGCGCTACGAGCCGCGAAGCTCCGGTCGCTTGCGGGTGTGGCTCGACGGCGCGCTTCGCTACGATTTGAACGAGCGCCCCGGCGCGCCGAGCGGTGAGCTCACGCTCAGCTTGAGCAACACGGCCGAGCGCGCAGAGCCTCAGCCGCTCGTGCTCTATGCCGACGACGCCGCCGTGAGCCTGAGCCGCGTCTCGCCGAGCGGCGTTTTCAGCGATTGAAGGGCGCGCTCGACGTCAGCGCGGGACGCCCGATGGCACCCGCGACGGCATGAGCGACGGCACCCCGTCCCCCAGCGCCGCGTGGTTGGCCAGGCCCGAGCGATCGAAGCTGCGCGCCCCGCTGGCCTCGTCGAACGGCAGATACATCACGAGTGAGCCCACGTCCGGGTCGGGCGCGTCGCCGGCCGCGGCGCGCGCCACCTCGTCGACGGAGACGACTCGATCGTACAGGCGCAGCTCGTCGATGGAGCCGTGAAACATCGAGCTGTAGCCGTCGAGGCTGCCGAGGAAGGCGTGCGTGGGCGTGCGCTTGGTGGCCGGGCGATCGCCAGCGCCGGCCTCGACGCCGTCGACATAGAGGCGGCCGCCCGAGGCGTCGATGACGAGCGCGAGGTGGTGCCAAATGCCGGTCGTGATCGGCAGGGCCGCGCGCGCCAGTGTCCGCTGCGCGTACACGTTGAAGGCGTAGGGCACGCCGTCGTCGAGCGTCAGCGCGTAGCCCGAGCCGTCGCTGCGCCGCAGCGTGAAGAGCGCCTGCCTCCCTTCGGAAGCGCCGCTGGCGCCGGGCGCGGCTTCGAACCACAGCATCACCGACTGGTCACGCTGGATCGCAGGCACCCGCCCCGTCCCGAGCGTGGCGTAATCGTCCACGCCGTCGAACGCCAGCGCGACGTCGAAGCTGGCCGCAACGGCGGACGGCTCCCTGAGCTCCTCGGGCGACGGCTGAGTCACGTCGCCGCAGCCCATCGTCAGCACGGCCAGAAGCCCGAAAGCTCCCGAGTACGGGCCGCCGATGGCGAGGCGCGTCATGAGGTCAGTAATAGCGCATTGGCAGCGGCATGCCGACGCCGCCGCGAGCGCAGGTCGAGCGTGAAAATTGGCACGTCGAGTTGGGTCAGAAACGGCGCGCTGGGCTCACTAACGGATCGAGCGCTCGCTCGCGCGGGCAAAGGATCGGTCGGGAGCGCCTTCAATGTCGAAATTTCGTCTGAGTCGGAGAGCGGTGTTGAGGGGGGCGGGGGGCGTCGCGGTGGCGCTGCCGTGGCTCGAGATCATGGCCCCCGAACGGGTAGCGCACGCCAAGGCGCCGCCGGCCAAGCACCTCGTGACCGTGTTCACCCCGGCGGGCACCACCCTCGATAGCTGGCGTCCGGCCGAGCTCACCGCCGAGGACAACTTCAAACTCGGCCCCATCCTGGCTTCGCTGGCTCCCTACCAGCAGCAGCTGGTGGGCTTCAGTGGAGTAGATTTTCCCCTGTGGAAATTTCTAAACGGGGATCAGGACCAGTCGGGCCTCGTCGGGTGGCTGACGGGAATAGCGCAGCCGGGCTCCGGCAAATTCCCGATGGGGCCATCGATCGACCAAGTGCTCGCGCCCAGGCTCTCGAAAGGCCTCGAGCTGGCCAGCCTCCTGCTTGCGGTGCGCTGGGGCACCGGCAAGTCGCACGGACTGCCGAGCCCGATCAACATCGCTCATTACGCCGATGACGGGCGCGCCACTCCCATCGCGCCGCGGCTGGATCCGCAGGAGGTGTGGGAAAGCCTGTTCGGCGCGGCACCTCGTGCCAAGGGCGACCCTTGGGAGAAATCGATCCTGGACGCGGTCAGCGAGCGTTACTCGCGGCTGAGGGCGCGGGTCGGCCAGGCCGATCGCGAGCGCTTGGAGCTGCACCTGGAGCAAGTCCGGCAGCTCGAGCGTGAGCTGACGGCCCTGCCCAGTTGCTCCGCGCCGCTCCGCGTCGACACTTCCGACTACGACCCGCGCAGCGGTCTCCAATCGGCCGACGACGGCAGCTTGAAGGATCCGCTGACGGACGCCGCCATCCCGAAAGTGGGGCGCTTCATGATCGACATGCTGGTCATGGCGCTCGCTTGCCGCATCACCTCGGTCGCATCACTGCAGTGGTGCGACACGGAAGCCAAGCACACCTACCCCTGGCTGGGGCTGAACGAGACGCTGCAATTCTACTCCGGCGACGGCGGCTACCAGCCCGCGGAGTGCACGAAAATCTTTACTTGGTACGCGGAGCAGCACGCCTATCTCATCGGTCAGCTGCAGAACGCACGAACGGAGAGCGGGAGCCTCTTGGACGAAACCATCGTCTTCTTCGGCTCGAATCTGCAGAGTCCGCCCGACCACTTGAAGAACGACATGCCTTACCTGCTCGCGGGCAACGGCGGCGGCCTGCGTACGGGGCGCTGGCTTCAAAGGGATCACGAGCCGCACAACAACCTGCTCGTGTCGCTGTTCAACCTATTTGGCGACGACCAGCAAACCTTCGGAACCCCCGAGTTCTCGAAGGGGCCGATGGTAGGTCTGACATGACGCACCCCGCTGTCGCAGCGGTGCTGCTGCTGCTAATGAGCGCCTGCGGTCGCACCGACTCGCGAGCATCATCGCCTCACCCGAGCCATGCGGGGTCGTCCAGCGTCGCCCCACCCGGCGCCGGCGGGGGCGCAGGCGGCCGCGCGCCGGGCGAGGAAGATTTGCAGCGCCCCAGCTGCGAGCATCCTCATCCGGGCGCTGCCCCCCTCAGCATGCTCACGAACGACGAGCTACGGCACAGCATCACAGCGCTCGTCGGTGAGGCGGAGCGCGTCGAGCGGCTGCCTGCGGAGAGCGAGCCCCGGGGGCTTTCGATGCTGCTCGTGGAGGTCATGCACGACATCGCGCATGCGACGGCTCAGGCCGTCACGACCGACGACGTGCGCCTAGCCAGGGTCTTGGACTGCGACCCCGCGTCGGGCGAGGAAGCCTGCCGCGCTCACTTCATTGAGCGCTTCTTGCGCCAGGCATTCCGGCGCCCGGCGACGCCGGACGACGTCGCCGAGATGGTGAGCGTGTTCGAGCGCGGACGAGAGCTCGGTGGCAGCTTCGAGAGCGGCGTGCGCGCCGTGATCGAAGTAACGCTGCAGAGCCCCGAGTTCCTGTACTTGCTCGAGCTCGGAGCCCGCCCGGAGCTCGACGGGGTGGTAGCGCTCAGTCCGTTCGAGGTAGCAACGCGCCTGAGCTTCTTTCTCACGGGTGGCCCGCCCGACGCCGACCTATCTCGGGCCGCCGATCAGGGTCGACTGCAAGAAGAAGACGGTTTGGAGGAGCAGCTGCAGCGGCTCGTCGGAAGCCCGGCGAATCGCCAGCAGCTCGTGGCCTTCTACCGTCGCATCTACCCGCTCGACAACGACGGCTTGGCCGAAGCTCCGGTATCGAGCGAGGTCTTGGCGCTCGCGCGCGAAGAGACCCGCCTCTTCATCGAAGACGCGACGTTCGGTGTCGGCACGTACCGCGCGCTCCTCACCGAGCCGTCGACATGGCTCAACGAGCCCCTAGCGCGCTTCTACGGGTACGCCGACGTGGCGGGCGCCGAGTTTCGCAAGGTCCAGCTCGATCCGAAAGAGCGCGCAGGTCTCTTCACCCAGCAGGCGTTCCTCGACGCCACGTCGCACAGGCTCCGTCCCGGCACGATACAACGTGGCATCTTCGTCGTGAACCAGCTCCTCTGCGTGAACATGGCGCCAGATCCCGCCGCGATGGGCCTGGCCGAGCCGCCCGACCCGATCCCTAACGGCACGTGGCGACAGCGGCTGACGGCCGACACCTCCTCCGCAGAGTGCCGCGGTTGCCACTCTGTACTGAACGACCCGGGCTTTGCGTTCGATCACTACGACGGTGTCGGTCGTTACCGAACGCTGGACGAGGGGCAGCCCATCGACTCGAGCGGCACGTTGACTGTAACGGATGCCGCCGGTTCGTTCGCCAACGCACCAGAGCTGTTGCAGCTCATCGCCGAAAGCGAGGACGGGCAGACCTGCTTCGTGCGCCACTGGCAAGAGCACGCTTATCGTCGCCCGCTCGAAGAGAACGACGACTGCACGACCGCCGAGCTATCTCGCAGCTTCCGAGAGACCGACGGCAATGTCGTGCAGCTCATGCTCGCGCTCGCCCGGAGCGACCGCTTCAAGTACCGCTTGTCGAGCGAGCTCGCGCCGTAGCTCAGGCCAGCTCGCGGCTGGACAGGCGGAGCGCCTCGTGAGTCAGAGCCCGCCGCGCAGGCGGGCGCAGACCGACTCCAGCACTTTGACGCGGGCGAAGCGCTTGTCGTTGGCTTCGACGAGGATGAACGGCGCCTCGGGCGGGCTACAGCGCGTGACCATCTCCGCCGCCGCCAGCTCGTATTGGTTGGCTTGCTGGCGATTGCGATAGTCCTCCGCGGTGATCTTGTAGCGCTTGGCGGGATTGTGCTTGCGCTCATCGAACCGCCGCAGCTGCTCGTCGGGAGAGATGTGCAGCCAAAGCTTGCACAGCACGATGCCCGACCGGGTGAGCTCCCGCTCGAAGTCGTTGATCTCTTGGTAGGCGCGCTGCCACTCGGCTTCGCTCGCGAACCCTTCGACGCGCTCTACCAGCACCCGGCCGTACCAGCTCCGATCGAAGATCGTCACGCGGCCCCTGCGCGGCAGGTGCCGCCAAAAGCGCCACAAGTAGTGATGAGCGAGCTCCTCATCGGTCGGAGCCGCGATCGGGATGAGCCGGTAGCTCCTCGCATCCAGCGCCCAGGTGACGCGACGGATCGCGCCGCCCTTGCCGGCCGCGTCAGGGCCCTCGAACACCAACATAGCGCTCTTGTCGCGCTTCTGCAGCTTGCGCACCAGGCCGTGGAGCTCCGATTGCAGCTGGGCGATGCGGGCTTCGTAGTCGTGCTTGGTCAGCGCCTGGCTCAGGTCGAGGTCGTCGAGCAGCGTCTTCGGATCAGCGATGTTGGGCTTGGGCTGGGGGACGCGCTCGGGCTTGGGCTCCGCCAAACGCGACTCGAGCGCGTCTAGAATCGCACGCGCGGCCGTCAAGTTACGGGCGCGCGCGTCGGCGGCGTCGATGACCAGCCAGCGGGCGTCGGCCGTGCTGGTCTCGGACAGCGCTGTCTTCCGCACCCGCTCCAGCTCGTCGTAGCGCTCGTGGTTCTTCCAGTCTTGCTTGCTGACGCGATAGCGCGTCGTCTTGTCGCTCTCGAGCTCCTTGAAGCGCTTGCGCTGGGCCTTCTTCGAGATGTGCAGCCACAGCTTGATCAGCAGGGTGCCGTCCTGCGCGAGCGTCCGCTCGAAGCCGTTGATGCGCGCCAGCTGCTCGGCCAGCTCCGATCGCGAGCTCCGACCCGAAGCGGCGTCCAGGATGGGCCTGGTATACCAGCCGCCCGAGAAGAGCCCGATGCGCCCGCGCGACGGGAGCCACAGCCAGTAGCGCCAGAAGTCGGGGTGAGCCCGCTCCTCTTCCGTCGGCTCGGCGTAGCTTTCGGTGCGGATGAAGCGCGCGTCGAACCACTCGTTCAACGCGTTCACCATCTCGCTCTTGCCCGCCGCGTCGCCGCCGCTCATCAGCACCACCACCGAGAAGCCCGCCTGGCGCAAGCGCGCCTGCGCGTCGAGCAGAGCCGCGCGCAGCCCCGGCAAGACCGCGTCATACTGCTCTTTACTGAGCGAGCGCCCCGCTTCTGCGACCTCGAGCATGACGCTTAGACTGGGCCCCCTTCGCGTGCGACGCAAGCCAAGTAGCAGCCGCTCAGCGCACCGCCACCGCTCGGTCGATGTCACGGCGACGCTGAGCGAAGTATTGCTGCGGGCTACAGCCGAGGGTGCGCGAAAACACGCGATGGCACTGCGCGTAGCTGCCGAAATCGGCGTCGAGGGCCGCCCGCGTCAGCGAACGCCCCGCGTCTACCTCGGCCACGAACGCCATCAAGCGCAGGCGCGCCCGATACTCGACGAAGCGCACGCCCACGTCGCGCCGAAAGTGCCGGCTCAGCTCGCTCGGCGTCGTGCGCGCGTGAGCCGCGAGCGTCGTCGCGCTGACGGCCGGCTCCAGCAGTAGCCGCTGCAGGCTCAAGCAGGTGCTCCGGCGGAGCCCCGTCGCAGGCTGGGCTTCGAACAGCGGCACGATCGCTTGCTCCACGGCCGCAGAGTCACGCAGCTCACCGGCGGCGCCGAGCCTGGCCGCCGCTTCGCTCAGCTCCGCCGGCGTCAATCGCCGCGCGGCGCACGAGAGCGAGCGGGCGCGCGCCGCGAGCTCGGGCGTGAGCGCGATCGCGAACAGCTCCAGATCGGCGCTGGCCTCGAGCAGCTGATGGTCCTGCCCCGGCGCGAACAGCACGCAGTCACCCGCGGAGACCGTCGCGACCTTCTCGCCGACGGCCAACCGAGCCTCGCCGCGCGCCACCAAGTTGAGCTCGGGCTCACGGTGAAAATGACGGGGGCGGAGAAACGACGGTTGATGGCGCCACGCCTGCGCGCGCCTGCCCGGCAGCATCGGGAAAGGCTGGTACAGCGCCGCCGCGGTCACGGCCAGAGCATAGCAGCGCCTGATCGTCGGTCTCGTCGTCAATGGTCAGGTGGCGGCGCGGAGGCGGGCAGCGGGGGGGCCTGGGCGATCACGCAAAAAGTGAGATGCCCGCGTGTGGCGCCGAGGCCAGCTTCGGTGGGTCCCATGCGTCCCTCCCTCGTCGCTCCCCTGGCTTCCGCGCGGATTCTGCTGGCGTCCGCGGCGCTCGTGCTACTCGGCTGCGATGATGGAGGCCTCGCGGCGGCCGCAGCGGGCGCAGCGGGCGCGGCGGGGGGCGGCGCTCCAGCGACCAGCGGGGGCGCCGACAGCGGCGGCAGCGGCGGCGGAGCCCCCGCGCAGCCCGGCAGCTTCGAGCTCTTGTTTCGAGACGACTTCGACACCCTGGACTCGGCTCGCTGGCAGCTCATGACCCACTCCTGGGACAGCAACTTGGCGCTGTTCTCGCCACGAGCGGCCGTCGTCGAAGCCGGGCAGCTGGTGATAAGCCTCCTGCCCGCGCCCGAGGGCACCGTCGACGACGCGGGAGCCATCAAGAAGTTCTTCGGGGCCGAGGTGCGGTCGACGGACACACTCACCTATGGCCGCGTGCGCGCGCGCATCAAGTTCGCGTCCGGGCCCGCGGTGGTGTCGTCGCTCGTCACCATCTACACGCCGTGGCCGGCCGACGACTGGAACGAGCTCGACATCGAGTGCCTGGGCGAAACCGGCAAGGTGCAGCTCAACACCATGGTGTATCTGGGGGCGCCGCCCGCGCCGCCCGTCACGACCTCGGTCAAGCCGACCGCCTCGCCTACGATTGCTGCCGTCGGCTTCGATCCGAGCGCCGATTTCCACGACTACGAGATCGAGTGGACACCCCAGGGCGCGCGCTTCTCCATCGACGGCGCCGAGGTCCGCAGCTGGACCGAGCACATCGATCGCATGAAGCTGCCTCAAAACGTGCTGCTGACGATTTGGGCGTCCTCGAGCGCAGCTTGGGCCGGCGCCGTCACGGACGCCACCGGCTCCGCCAAGGCTTACTACGACTGGGTCGAGCTCTATACCTACCAGCCCTGAGTGGGCTCATCACCGCCGCGCGGAAGGTCGGCGGGCGCTCAATCGTCGTGCAGCATGGGCTCGCGCGCTTCAGCGTAGGCCCGAAGCAGCTCGCGCGCCTCGGCCGATACCTCCGCGAAGCGCACACCAAAGCCTGGCGGAGCGTCGTCGCCGAGCCTGTCGCGCACCCACGCGACCTTGCCCGTCAGCTCGCAGCTCGGGCCTGTCGGGAAGCGCAGCGCCACCCGCACGTCCGCGCCCAGCGGCGGCAGCTTCTCGTAAGTCGCCACGAAGACGCCGCCGGCGAGGACGTCACGGCTCGAAAGCGGTCGATACAGATTGGTGGGACCCGCCACCCCCAGCTCGACGTCGACGCGGCGCGCTCTGCCATCGGCGCCTTGCTCGATTTGCCGCGAGAGCTTGCCGAGCGCGCCGAGCAGCTCCGACAGCTTCTGCTCGTCGCCGCTGGCTGCGCTCGCGACCGGCGACCGAGCGCGCTCTCCGAGCGCCGAGAGCGCTTGCTCCAGCAGCTCGGTTTGCCGGTTGAACAGCGTCATCAGCGCGTCGTTACCCTCGTCTTCCAGCCGCACCTCGACGCGAGGTCGGCCGAGCTCGGTCAAGCTCTTGGCCAGCGCCGCCAGATCGCCGCCGCTCCCGGCGCTGGCCGCGGCCGCGGCCGCGCCGATCGCTTCGCGAATGCCCTTGAGCTGGACGTCGAGGCCCGACAGCGTGCCCGTGACGCGCGTCACCGGATCCGCCTCGCTACCGCCCATGCGCTGCACGCGGCCGAACGCCTCCTTGATCTCGCTCCAGCGCGCGCTCTGCTCGGGGCTGAGGCGACCGCGCATCTCGGCCAGCTTGAGCAGATTTTGTTCGGCGCCCTTGGTCAACGTCTGCGCTTCGCTGGCGTAGTGATCGTCGATCAACCGCTCTAGCTCGGCGTCGTTCATGGCCGCCACCACCTTCTCGGTCAGCTTGGCCATGTTGCGGTAGCTGCCCTGCAGCTTGAAGGGCGGCTCGCTCCGGTAGCGATCGTCTTGCGACGCGGAGGCGATGTACTCGAGGTTCACGCGCAACAGCACGTCTTGCACCTTGAACAGGCGCTTGAAAACCTCCACGATCTCTTGCGCCTCCGCGCTCGAGTAGCCGTGGCTCAGCTCGCTCAGCGCGACGTCGTCGCCGCGCGCCATGCCGATGAGCTTGTAGACGTCGGCCGGGTCGCGCCCGGCGAGCGGGGCCAGCGTCGTGTTCGAAATGAGCGCGTTCTCGAGGTAGCTGAGCGCGAAGGCGTCCTGCTTTCCGTCCAGGATATCGCCCAAATTATAGGTATCGGCGCGGTTCGCGAGCATGTCCGGGATCTGAAAGCGCGCGCCGCTCTCCGTGTACGGGTTGCCGGCCATGCAAATGCAGAATTTCTTACCCCGCAGGTCGTAGGTGCGGGTCTTGCCGTTCCACACGCCCTCGATGCGGCGCTGCGCGTCGCACAGCGAGATGAACTTCTGCAAGAGCTCGGGGTGGGTGTGCTGAATATCGTCGAGATACAGCATCACGTTGTTGCCCATCTCGAGCGCCAGGTTGATCTTCTCGACCTCTTGGCGCGCGGTGGCGTTGGGCGCTTCGCTCGGGTCCAAGGAGTGCACGTCGGTGCCTAGCGCGGGCCCGTTCACCTTCACGAACACGAGGCCCAGCTTGCTCGCCACATACTCCATGAGCGTGGTCTTGCCGTAGCCGGGGGGCGACACGAGCAAGAGCAAGCCCATCTGATCCGTGCGTTTGGCCGCGCCCGCCGCGCCCAGCTGCTTGGCGAGGTTCGCGCCGACCAGCGGCAGATACACTTGGTCGATCAAGCGATTACGCACGAAGGAGGTGAGCACGCGCGGCAGGTATTCGTTCAGCCTGAGCCGCTCGCGGGCGCGCGCCGCGAGCTCCGTCTTCAGGCTGCGGAAGGCGCGGAAGCGGGGCGCGCGATCTTCGATGAACGTCGTCACGCGCTCGAGCAGCTCACACAGCGTGAACGAGAGGGTGCGACTCACCACCCGCGGATGAGCGCCGAGCAGGTCGTGCACCGAGCCGTCGACCAGCGCCGTAGAGACCGCGAACTCGAGCGTCCCCTCGCCCACCAAGCGCGCCGCCAGCTCGAGCCGGTACTCGGCGCCCCGCCCGAGCTGGCGCGTGAAGGCGTCCACGTAAGACAGCGCGACGCGCAGCCGCTCGGCGGGGTGCCGCTCCAGCGCGCGCAGGTCATCCTGGAAGCCGCGCGCGGCCCCCGACTGCTCGAGGTACGACGTGAATTCGCGGCGCAGCTCCTCCGCCGCGCTCGACTCCGTGAACTGCGGTCGGTCAGTCGCTATCTCCGTGACGAGGTAGCGAGCGGCGAAGCGCGCCAGCGGCCGCTCGGACTCCAGGCCGAGCTGCTGCAAAGCGTCGCCGATGCCGTGAAGCAGATCGCGCGCGAGCTCCTGCTCGGCGCTCGAGTCTTTCAGGCGCTCACGGAGGCGGCCCGCGCTCTGCGCGCGGCGCTCGACCAGCTCCTTGCGCTCCGCGGGCAGGCCCAACCAGTACAGCCAGGCCAGGCCGCGCGCGCGCGGTGAATGGCGCAGACCTCCGGCGAGCTTCAGCAGGCCGAGGAGCTTGGCCAGGATGCCCGCGGCGTCGGCGTCGTGCACGCCGCGCTCGTGGCCTTCGTCGATGCGCTCGGCGGCGGCCTGCCGCACGACCTCGAGCAGCTTGCCTTCGCGCGCCGCCTGCTCCAGCTCCGGCACGCTCCGCCCGGGGGCGCCGGCCTCCGCCTCCAAGAGCAAGCTCACCGCCAAGTACTCCGCGCGGTACACCTCGCGCGTCTCCGCGACGAGCTCTTGGTCCCACAGCTCGCGCGCCGCGTCCAAGAGCGGGTTCGAGAGCGGCTCGTAGAAATCGGTTCCGGTCAGGTGCACGTTGAGCACGCCGTCGCGAGGGACGATCGCGAGCTCGAGCGGGCGCGTGTTGACGGTGAAGCGGTGCGGCCCGAGGCGAATGATGGCGCCGCCGTCTTCGAGCAGGTCGGTCTTGTCGCGCAGCGCCCGGAGCGCGTTCTGCTTGGCGCTCTTCAGCTTGGAGTCCAGCTCGTCGGCGCGCACCGAGTCGCCCAGCTTGCGCAGGTCGGCCGACAGCTCACCCAGCTTGTGCACCATCGCGTCGGACGCGAAGTAGGAGTTGAGCTCGTCCGCGCTCGTGACGCTCTGGGCCCGGCGCACGATGCCGCCCAGAACTCGCTCCGCTGCGGTCGCGAGCGACTGGGCGCGGCGCTGACGCTCCTCGACCAGCAGCTGGCGCTTGGCCGCGACCGCGTCCAGCACTTCCTCGCGCTTCTCCGCCAGCTGCAGCGAGAACTCGTCGAGCTCGCCAAAGCGGCCCTCGAGCTCCTCGAGCTGCAGCATCAAGCGCCCCAGCTGCTCGTCGCACGCTTCCGGCGTCACCGCCAGCGCGAGCGCGCTCGTGACGCTCTGGCTCAAGAGCTTGAACTGCACGCCGAACTCGGCGCGGCCCTCGCTGGCGGCCAGCTCCCGCTGACGGCCGTCGAGCACGGCCCGCGCCCGATTTTGCTGGGCGAACGCCGAGCTCGTACCGTCCAAGATTTGGGTACGTACGGTGGGGTCGTCGATGGGCAAGCCGGCGATGGTCTCGCTCAGCAGCGTGAGCCCCTCGTGCGCCGCGTCGAGCTCCTGGCGCAGCGGCCCGAGCTCCGTCGTCTTGTGGGCTTGCCCGACCTGGCTCACGACGGCGTCGAGCCGATCCAGCAGGGGCTGGAAGGCGTTCTCGGCCAGGAAGAAGTCGACGCAAGCGCGGCTCACCTCCCCGAAGCGCTCGGCCACGCCGCTCTCGAGCGCCTCGACGCGCGCGACGTCGATGGCGCGCAGCTCCTTGAGCGTGATCAGCCTGCCGCGCTGGCGCTTCAGCTCGGAGAGCCCGCTCAAGTACGCCTCGACCGACTTGAGCTCGCTCGGCCGAACCTGCGCTAGCAGGGCAGCCTGAGCCGTCTCGGCCTCGTCGATGGCTTGGCGCGCCGTGCGCTCGAGCGCGAGCTGCTTCTCGAACTCATCGACGATCAGCTCCGAGCTCTTGAACAGCTCGCGCACGGTTTCGAGCAGGCCGCCCAGCTCCGCGTGACCGAGCCAGTAGTGCGTATCGATCGCCTTGCGCACCGCGCGCACCAAGTCCTCGAAGGTGCGGCGCGTCGGCTTCTCGGTCTGCGCCAGCTTGCGAATGCTGAGCAGCTCGCTGATGCCGCTGACGAGCGCCGCGTTACCGACCTTGGCCAAGTACGAGCCGTCGGTCGGCGCGGAGGCCGCGAACTCGGCGGTCGTGAAGGGCGTCAACCAGATCTGCACGGGGTGCACGCGCGTCGGCTCGCTCTCGGCGCGAAACACCACCATCGTGCCGTCGGGGAAGAGGCTGTAGCCGTGGCAGCGGATGGGGTTTTTGACCTCTTTGCCGATCAGGTTGTACGGCAAGAGCTCGTACTCGCCCTGCTCGACGCGGTAAAAAACGTAGAGCACGTCCTCCCCGTTCGGGGAGCTGATGCTGCGACGAAACTCGAGACCCTCGCTGTCGCCGTCGAACAGCTTGTGCTCGCCCGTCGTCAGGTAGTAGCCGCCGGGGAAGATCAAGCCGTGGTCTTCCGGTAGCTCGACGCAGGCGACGCCCAGCGCGTCGACGCGCAGCACTTCTTCGGTGCGCGGGTTGTAGACGAGGTAGCGCGTCTTCTGCTCGCGGAAGGGCCGAATCTTGAGCAAGATCAGGCCCGCGACGCGGGCGTAGCCGATCTCGGCGTCATCGAGGGTCTGGTTCGGATCGTCGACGGGCTCGCGGTAGACACCGAGGCCGTCCTCGGTGTTGTTCTCGATCTTGATCGTGAGATCGCCGTTGATGGTCTCGACGAAGACCTCGTTGAGCACGCTGATGTGCGGATGCTTGCCCGCGACCTGGTCCTCGCGGCGCGTCGGCGTCCACTCGAACGGGTGCCGGCGCGGCGGCTTGTAGTCGTCCTCGCCACGCGCATCCATGAAAGTGACGCGCCCCTTGCCGTCGATGGCGAAGCGGAAGATCTTGGAGTCGCTGGGGCGGGCGCCGATCTGCAGCGCCACGAGCAGCCGCTGCTCCGTGCGCAGCAGCTGCAGCAGGCGCGCTTCCTTGTAGTAGCGAAAGGAGTCTCGGAACTGCTTGTCGAACTCGGGGTCGGCCAGGTAGGCGCCGGGGCCCTCGAACGACTGCTGCGCCAGGTCGTAGCCTTCGCCGTTCTTCTCGAACTTGAACAAGCTGAGCACGTCGGGGACGCGCGTCTCGCTCTTCAAGCCGATGAACACCTCGAACCCGAACAAGAGCTGCCCCGCGACGCTGACCACGTCGCGCGGAGTACAGTTGTGCTCGGTGCGAACGCGCTCCGTCGCGACGAGCGTGAGCTCACCCCCGCCGAACAGCGCCTTGCGCTTCTGGTTCAGCGCCTCCGCGGTCGCCGAAAGCTCGGTCGCCCTCTCGAGCAGGCGCCGCCGAATGACCTCGTAGGAGCCGCCCTCGAGGCTCCGCTCGTTCTGCTCAGTCATCGAAACGACTCTCGGCGAAGGCCGTTAGGCGCGCTTGTTGGGACCCTTGCCGTCGCCTTTGCCGGACATCTTCTCGAGCGCGGCCGCGAGCGCGGGGCCGCCTTCGCCGCTGGAGAGCCCTTCGACGAGGCTACGCAGCGTGTCGCTCTGCTCGAGCGCGCCCTCCACGGATTGGCCGAGCGAGATGGCGCTGACGAAGCGCTGGAAGAATTGGCCGTCGCCGCCGACGATGTTGATCTTCGCTTTGGACATGGCCTCGGCCAGGATCTGCGCCTGCGCGGCCACGATGTCTTTCTTGACCTTGAGCGACTCGATCGCGATCGCGCGTTGATTCTCGACCTGCAGCCGGAACTCTTCGTGGCCGCGGCCCGACTCGTCGAGCGCCTTCATCGACGCCGCCTTCTGGGCCAGACCCTGCGCCTCCGCGCTCAGCTTCTCGCGAATGGCGGCGGCCTCGGCCACGCCCTGCTTCTCGACCGCGGCCGCTTCGGCTTCGCGCACCCGCACCTTGGCCAGGCCTTGCTTCTCCTCGCCCGCCGCCTCCGCGCTCAACTTCTCCAGCGAGACCTTGGCTTCGGTCAAGCCGAGCTTCTCGCTCGCGGCCGCGTCGGCTTCCTTCACCCGCGCCTGGGCCAGGCCTTCGGCGGCGGCCTCCGCTTGCACGCCTTCCGCGATGCGAATCTTGGCGCGCGCCAGCTTGTCGGCCGTGTCGAGCTCCGCCTCGGCGGTCACGATCCGCTCGCGGGCCTTGATCTTGGCGACCTCCTCCGAGGCCTGGGCGGCCTTCACCTGCTTGGTCGTTACCTCCGCCGCCGCCGCTTCGGCCGCGATGCGCACGACCTCCTTCTCGCGGTTGGCCTCGGCCAGGCGTCGCACGTCCTTGATCTGTTCCTCCTCGCCCGCGACGGTCTTCTCGACCGCGATCCGATCGCGGATCACCGTCGCGATCTCCTTCTTCTGAACCTCGACTTCTTTGTCACGCGCGATGCCGCCCAGCGCCACCTCGCGCTCACGCCCGATCACCTCGAGCTGGCGGGCCTTCTCGACGCGCTCGTTCTCGACCGCGATCTCGCGCTCCTTGTGCTTGGTGGCGATAGCGACGCCGCGCTCCTTGGCTTGGTCCGCCACCTGCGCCTCTTCTTCGTTCTTGGTGACGATGAGCTGCGTCTTCTTGCGCTCGTCGCTGGCGACGCGCATGGCCTCGTTCTCTTCGCGGGCCTTGGCGACCGCGATTTCCTTCTCTTTCTTGGCCTCCGCCTCGGCCCGGCGCTGCTCGAACCGGAACAGCGCTTCGTCGGCGTTCAGGTTCTGACTGCCCATTTCCATGCGCTCCTTCTGGCGGAGCTCGTTGGTCTTCACGTTCTGAATCACCGTCAAGTCGGTGATCTTGCGGATGCCGTCGGCATCCATGATGTTGTCTTTGTCGAGGTGCTCGAGCGGGGTCTGCTCGAGGTAGTCGATGGCGGCGTCGTCGAGGATGAAGCCGTTCAGGTCTTTGCCGATGACCTCGATGATCTTGTCCTTGAAGTCGTCGCGCTTGGTGTACAGCTCCTCGAAGTTGAAGTGCTTGCCGACGGTCTTGAGCGCCTCCGCGAACTTGGCCGTGAACAGCTCCTCGAGCGCGGCGGGGTCGCTGGCGCGCGCGCAGCCGATCGACTGGGCGACCTTGAGCACGTCGTCGACGGTCTTGTTCACCCGCACGAAGAAGGTGACGTTGATGTCGGCGCGGATGTTGTCGTTGCAGATCAGGCCCTCCTTGCCGCGACGATCGATGTCGATCGTCTTCACGGAGAGGTCCATCGTCTCGGCGCGGTTGATGATGGGGTAGACGACGGCGCCCGTGAACGCCACGATCGGGTCCGAGCGCATGGTGTTGATGACGAGCGCCCGCCCCTGATCGACCTGGCGATAGAAGCGCGCCACCAGCGCCAGCAAGCCGAACAGCAAGAAGGCGATGATCGCCACGACCACGATCACCGGATACAGCCCGAGCATGTCGCTATCCCCAAGGTTCATCGCCGCAAAGAATGCCCGAAGCCGCGAGCGCTGTCTGCGGGCGTAGAGAGGCTGAACGGGTGAGCGGGGACGCTTATTGAAGCTCGTCGCTCTCCTGCGGCTGCGACGCTCGTCTTCACGCTAGTCGCCTGAGCAGGGCCAGCGCCTTCCGCACCACGCCCGGGCGACGGACGCGCGCTACGACGAGCGAGGGAGCTTGGCGCCGAGCACGTCGCGCATCGGCTCGACCAAGTAGCTCTCGCGCTCGGCGTCGTAGTCGACGATGAGCGCCTGCTCGCCTCGCGCGAGCTGTTTGCCGTCCTCGACGCGCACGCGCACGACCAGCCCCGCCCCGCCGTCGTGCAAGGTCGCTTCGCCGAACTTGGCCGTCACGGTGCCGGTGCGGACGGTGCACGTGCGACCGATGAAGTCCGATTTCGCGGGCGCGTGCTTGGTCGCGAACACCTTGCGCAAAGGGCGCGCCGTGATCGACGTCAACGGCAGCGACAGCAGCAAGGCGAGCAGCAGCACTCCGAGCGACGTGAACGAGCCGAGCAAGGCGGGCGCAAGCCGCGTGAGCACCTGCATGCCGACCACGCTGACCAACCACGAGAAGGTGATGATCAAGCTGAGCACGACCGTAGCCGGCACCGAGCGCAGGTGGAGCGCGCTCATGATCGCGGCCAGGGCGCCGCCGCCGTCGTCATCGAGCTCCAAGTCCCCTCCGCCGCCCGAAGGCGCGAGATCCCCGTGAGCATGACCGACGTGGTCCGCCGCGCCCTCGAGCAGGCCCTTGGTCGCGCCATCGAGGTGCCCGTCGAGCGCGCCCTCGGAGCCTTCCCCGATGTGGACCACCCCCACCATCACGAAGGCCCAATAGATGAGCACGACGCCGAGCAGCACCGTGAACACGACGCTCGGAAACGACAGCGCCAAGACGACGACTTCAGCCATGCTCGGACGTTTCGCCTCGGTGGCTGCGGAGCTCGAGCAAGATGGCCTCCAGCTTGTCCGCGATCTCGCCCAGCCGAGCCTCCGAGCGCTGACCCTCTTCGGCGCGGAGCCGGGCCTCGTGCGGAGGATCGAACGCCCGCGTAGCCATAGCGGGGCCGTAGGTCATGAGCGCTGAGCCAATGGCCTTGCCCGCGTCTGTTTGCGCGAAAATGTCGGAGTACCCCACGGACATGTTGGTGGAGACGTAAAGCAGCGCGTCGAAGAACGACTTGACCTGGGGGTTCTCATAACGCTCCGCGGCGTAGAAGGCGGCGGCCCCCGCGAGCACCGTCATCACGATGCTGTTCATCGGGTCCTCCGCCTGCTTCTCGCGAAGGTAGCCGTGCGCGCTCTCGAGCCATTCTTTCGGCGGCTTGCCGGACCCAACGCCAAGCAGCACCCCGAGCGCCAGCAGCGACCTTTCGTTCATCTCCAACTACCCAGCATAAACCAGCCGCGAACACGCCGCGAAGGGCCTCGAAAAAGCCCCCAAACCCGCGGGGCAGGTGAGCGGGTTCCGCTCTGGCTGCCCGACTCTCGGTACGGCTCTGGGGGGCCGAGCCGGCAGTCGACGCTCGGCTGACCCGCGCTGCCTAGCATGCACGGGTGAGCGTTAAGATCTCACAACAATGACTACGAATGGTAGCGGTGCGATCGGACACGCATGCGCGGGACGACGGCTCGGCCGTTTAGTTGATAAAGCAAGTTGCACTCGCATCGGCGTGGAATTAAGCCGCTGAGGTGGGGCATCGACTCTCCCTCGCTAGCTTGACGTTCGTTCTCAGCGCCGGCGCAGCCTTGATCGCGCCCGCCGCCGCGTTGGCCGATGAGCCAAGCTCGGCCGATCGTGCGACGGCGCGCACGCTCGCGCAGGAGGGTTACGTCGCGTTGAACGCGAAAGACTACGCGACCGCGGCCGACCGCTTCTCGCGCGCGGCGCAGCTCGTGCACGCTCCGACGCTGCTGCGTGATCTCGCGCGCGCTCAGGTCGGCCTGGGCAAGCTGGTCGACGCGCACGAGAACTACTCCACCATCATCCGCGAGGGTGTAGCGGACGGCGCGCCGGCGTCCTGGGTCAAGGCCCTGGCCGACGCCAAGGTCGAGATCGAGGCCATCCCTCCGCGCTTGCCTTGGATCACGATCACCGTCGCGGGCCCGAGCGATCCCGTCGTCACGCTCGACGGTGTCCCCGTCCCGGCGGCCTCACTCGGCGTGAAGCGCCCCGCCGATCCGGGCAAGCACGAGGTGCGGGCGTCGGCACCAGGCTTTTACACCGCGAAGAAGACGGTGGAGCTACGCGAAGGTGAGTCGCTCAGCATCGCGTTCGAGCTGGAAGACGCGCCGCCCGACGCCAAGCCCAAGCCCGAGGAAGACGCGACCGCCGTCATCACGACGGAGGTGCCCGACCCGCCCTGGCGCAAGCCGGCAATCATCAGCGCGTTCGCGATCGGCGGCGTGGGCCTCGCGCTCGGCGGCGTCACGGGCGCGCTCGCGATCGGCAAGCGCGACACGCTGAACGAGTCGTGCGTCGACAGGGCGTGCCCGAACCGAGGCGACGTGGACAGCTACTACCTGTATGGCAGGCTCTCCACGGTCGGCTTCATCGTCGGCGGCGTGGGGGTAGCGACCGGCACGCTGCTGCTGCTGGTCGATCCGCGCGTCTTCGGCGGTAGCGGCGCGGCGTCGGGCGGCAAGCCCGCACCTGCGCGCGCCTCCGTCGAGTGGTCTCCGTTCGTGGGTATCGGCAGCGCGGGCGTGAAAGGGTCTTTCTGATGGCGTCGCTCAATTCGCTCAAAGCCTGGCTAGCGGGCGCGGCCCTCGCGCTCGCGGGCTGTAACAGCCTGCTCGGGGATTTCAAATACGATCCCAACGTCACGAAGCCCGGCGGCAGCGGCGGTGGGCCCAGCGCCGACGAGCAAGGCAACATCGTGATCCTGCCGACCGCGGGCCTGATAACGACGGAGCGCGGAGGCAAAGCGACCTTCACCGTCTCGCTCAAGGTCCAGCCGACCAGCATCGTGGTGATCGCGCTTTCGAGCAGCAACGAGGCCGAGGGCGTGGTCAGCCCCATCAGCGTCACGTTCACGCCCGACAACTTCAACGCCCCGCAGCTGGTGCAGGTGACCGGCGTCGATGACCTGGCCGAGGACGGGACGCAGAACTACACGATCAAGACCTCGCCCGCGACCAGCGACGATCCCGAGTATTTCGGCCTCGACCCGCTGGACGTGCAGGTCAAGAACATCGACGACGAGACCGCCGGCATCACGCTGCTGCCGCCCTCCGGCCTACTCACGACGGAATCTGGCGGTGAAGCGCTGCTCGGGATCGTGCTGAACCACGCCCCGACCGCCGACGTCATCATCCCGCTCTCGAGCGACAATCCGGCGGAGGGCACCGTGAGCCCCGCCCAGCTCACCTTCACGCCCACGAACTGGATGGCGCCGCAGATGGTGACGATCACCGGCGTCGACGACGACATCGCGGACGGGCTGCAGACCTATCACGTCGTCACGGGGCCGGCCATGAGCGCGGACTCGCGTTACAACGGCTTCGACGCCGACGACGCGATCGTTCAGAACCAAGACAACGACACTGCCGGCGTCACTCTGACTCCCGCTACTGGGTTGATGACGCGCGAGAACGGGGAGATGACCACGTTCGGTATCTCGCTCAACTCTCCTCCCACGAGCGACGTGCGCATCACCCTCGTGAGCGACGACCCTAGCGAGGGGACGGCCTGGCCCGACAGCGTCGTCTTCACGCCGCTGAACTGGATGGCGCCGCAGCTGATCACGGTGACGGGCGTCGACGACGACCGTGCCGACGGCAATCAGCCGTATTGGATACGCACGAATCCCGCCGAGAGCGACGATTTGGGCTACGCCGGGCACGACGGCCCCGACGCCGCCGTGATCAACATCGACGACGACTCGCCAGGCATCACGGTGGCGCCCGCCACCGGGCTCGTGACCCACGAGATGGGTGACGCAGCCACGTTCACGGTCGTGCTGAACTCGAAGCCGAGCGGTGACGTGCTGCTCGACGTCGCCAGCTCGAACGTGCTGGAGGGGACCGTCAGCCCCACGCAGCTGGTGTTCACCGAGGTGTCGTGGGCCGCTCCGCAGACGGTGACCGTCACCGGCGTCGACGATGATGATGTCGCAGACGGCATGCAAGTCTATCACGTGACCGTAACGCCCAGCACCGCCAGCGCGGATGCGGCTTACGGCGTGCTCTTGCCCGTCGACGTGCCCGTGTCGAACACCGACGACGACAGCGCCGGTATCACGGTCGTGGCCCCGACGCTGCTGACGACGCGCGAATGGGGCGAGGCAGCGACCTTCACCGTGGTGCTCAACTCGAAGCCGACCGCCGACGTGACGATCGGGCTCACCAGCGGCGACACCACCGAAGGCACGGTCAGCCCCCCTCAGCTCGTCTTCACGCCCGCCAATTGGTCGGCGCCGCAAACCGTCACCGTCAAGGGCGTGAACGACGACATGCAGGACGGCGACCAGCGCTACAAGGTGTTCACCGACGACGCCGTGAGCACGGACCCGAGCTACTCGGGCATGGTGGCGGCCAACGTCGACGTCAGCAACATCGATGACGACACGGCTGGCTTCAGCGTCTGGCCCGTCAACAACCTGCTCACGAGCGAGAACGGCCTCACCGCTACCTTCCAAGTTCGCTTGAACACGGAGCCAACGGCCGACGTCACCATCCCGGTGTCGAGCACGAACCAGGCTGAAGGGACCGTGAACACGGCCGCCCTGAAGTTCACGCGCCTCAACTGGGGAGCCCCGCAGACCGTCACGATCAAGGGCGTCGACGACGACGCCACGGCGGACGGCTCCCAGGTCTATCGCATCACCCTTGGCCAAGCGATCAGCGACGACGCCAACTACAAGCTCAAAGATCCGCCCGACGTGACGGTGACGAACCTCGACAATGATCAGCCGGGGATCTTGCTGCGTAACCAGAACAACCTGCAGACGCGCGAAGACGGCACGCCTGCCACCTTCCAAATCGTCTTGCAGTCGCGGCCTGCCAAGAACGTGCTCATCGGCCTCTCCAGCAACAAGCCCGCCGAGGGCACCGTCACGCCGGCCCTGCTGACGTTCACGCGCGACAACTGGGCGGCGCCGCAGACCGTCACGGTCAAGGGCGTCGACGACAAGGTCGCCGACGGCGATCAACCTTACCGGATCATCACCGCCCCCGCGCAGAGCGAGGACCCGAAGTACCAGGGCATCGACGTCGCGGACGTCAACGTCACCAACCTCGACAACGACTCGCCGGGCGTGATCGTCAACCTTCCGGTGGGCGGCGTGGTCACCAAGGAGCCGAGCGGCACCGCGACGTTCACCATCCAGCTGCAGTCGCAGCCGACCATGGACGTGACGATCCCGCTGCGCAGCTCGAAGCCGACGGAAGCAACCGTGAGCCCGAGCAGCTTGCTCTTCACCGCCGCGAACTGGAATTCGCCGCGCACCGTAACGGTGACCGGCGTCGACGACAAAGTCGCGGACGGGCCCCAGCCCTACCTGGTGTTGATCGAGCCCGCCAGCAGTCAGGATCCGAAATACAACCTGCGCGACGCCGCCGACGTGCCGGCCACCAACCTCGACGACGACAGCCCGCGTATCACGGTCAGCCCCGCCAGCAACGACACCACCGAGAAGGGGATGTCGGCGACCTTCACGATCGTGCTCGGCTCCGAGCCGAAGGCGCCCGTGGCCATCCCCGTGAAGAGCCTGAATACGAAGGAGGGTAGCGTCAGCCCCGACTCGGTGACGTTTACGCCGCTCAACTGGAACGCGCCGCAGAAGATCACCATCACGCCCGTGGACGAGCGCGTGCAAGACGGTGACCAGGTCTACACCATCGATGTGGGCGTGGCGGTCAGCATGGACGCCGGCTATGCAGGGCTCGATCCCGACGACGTCACCCTGACCAACATCGACGACGACAGCGCCGGCATCTTGGTGTCGATGCCCGCCGGCGACACCAAGGAAGACGGCAAGAGCACGACGTTCACGATCGTGCTCACCTCGCAGCCGACGGCGAGCGTCGCCATCCCCATCTCGAGCAGTGACCCGGGTGAAGGGACGCCAAACGTGGCGTCCGTGACGTTCACGACCACTGACTACAACTCGGCCAAGACGGTGACCGTCACGGGGGTGAACGACGACGAGGTCGACGGCGATCAGCCCTACATGATCCTGCTCGGGGAGGCCAGCAGCACCGACGCGAACTATTCGAAGAGGGACGCGGCAGACGTGGCCCTCAAGAACGTGGACGA
This sequence comes from Pseudomonadota bacterium, assembly GCA_023431345.1. GTDB lineage: Bacteria > Myxococcota_A > Polyangia > Polyangiales > Polyangiaceae > PMG-095. Next base: position 63,659 of record JAEYWK010000186.1, on the reverse strand, counting down.
CGACAGCGCCGGCTTCACCGTCACGCCCCGCCGCGGGACGACGGGTGAGAAGGCCAGCGCGGCGAGCTTCTCGTTCACGGTCGCGCTCACTTCGAAGCCGAAGAGTGACGTCACGGTGCCCGTGAGCAGCAACGATACCTCGGAGGGCACGGTCAGCCCGACGTCGCTAGTGTTTACGCCGACGAACTGGAACGCCGCGCAGACCATCACCGTGAAGGGGGTGGACGATACGGTGCAAGACGGCGACCAGGACTACACGATCGTGCTCGGGGAGCCGACCACGACCGACGCCGACTACGCGCAGACAGATCCGCCCGACGTCGCGATGTCGAACGTCGACGACGACATGGCCGGCATCGACATTTCGCCGGCGTCGGGGCCGACCACGGAGACGGGTGAGACGGCGACGTTCACGATCGTCTTGCGCTCCAAGCCGACGGCCGACGTCACCATCCCGCTCTCCAGCAATGACGAAACGGAGGGCACGATCACCGTGGACTCGGTGACGTTCACGCCCGCAAACTGGAACGTCGAGCAGACCATCGAGGTCCACGGCGAGAACGACAAAGAGCAGGATGGCGATCAGGCGTACAAGATCGTGACCGGCGTCGTCATGAGCCAGGACCTTAACTACCAGGGCAAGAACCCGGAAGACGTCGACCTGCTCAACATCGACGACGACATGGCGGGGATCCAGGTGTCGATGATCAGCGGGCCGACGACCGAGGCCGGCGGGGTCGCGACGTTCACGGTCGTGCTGACGTCGATGCCCAAGGGCTTGGTGTCGATCCCCGTCAGCAGCGACGATCCATCGGAGGGAACGGCGGTGCCCGAAAACCTCGAGTTTACGACCAGCAATTGGTCGACACCGCAACAAGTCGTCGTAACGGGGGAGGACGATGCGATCGACGACGGCGATCAGCCCTATTCGATCAAGCTCGGCAAGCCTGTCACCGCTGACGCCAACTACGGAAAGATTGATCCGCCCGACCTGATGCTGAGCAACCTCGACGACGACGAACCCGTCGAGGAGTGAGCGCGCTAACATGCCGGAGAGCGCTACACGCGCGTTCACGGCGGGCCGTTCGCCGGTCCGCGTTCACTCAAAAAATCGCGCCGGTATGGACGCGGCGCCACGAGCCCGCAACGGCGGAGGGCTGCCGTGCCTCCTGAATGCAGCTACAATGCAGGCTCGCAGCGATGGATGACGATTCCCGCGTCGTAGACCGCGGCTGGGACGCGCTGCCCGACTATCGAGAGCAGTCGGGCGACGCGGACGATGCCGTGACGGTGTCGATCTCGACGACGCCCGGCGAGTGGCTCGTCAACACCAGCGATTCGGTGGTGGTGCCGATGAGCACGGTCGAGGTCGTCGACGCCCTGCGCCAGCACAAGCTCACGCTGCGTTCGCTGGTGTGGCGAGCGGGGATGAAGGAGTGGGCATCCGTCGATCGCGTGCCGCAGCTCCGCCTCGCGGCGCGTATGGCCCCGAGCGCTTCGGCCGCGAGCGAGGCTAGCCCGGCGCCAGCGGTGACGAGCGCGCCCGCGACCACGACTCCGCTCGGGCCGCCGCCGTCGGTGGTGCCGAGGGCCCCTTTGATGAGCATCCCCGCCGTCGAGCCGAGCCGGCCCGCGGCCAAGACGACCCCACCTCCGCGCAGCTCGACGCCAGCCCCCCATGCGCTGCCGAGCCGACGCAGCACGCTGCCGTTCGGCCTGCCCACGCCGAGCAGCCGCCCGTCGAACCCCCTCCCGGCGACGCGCCCGGCGATCCCGCCCGGCGAGGGTGACGACGCGGAGGTGCTCGCGGTTTACGCTCGCCCGGCCGCCACCATCAGCTTCGATTTGGCGCCCGTCGAAGCGCAGCGCACGGCCTCGCCGTACAGCGCGAACGCGCCGCAGACGCTCGCGCCCACCACGACCGACGCGAACCCCCGCCCCGCGCCGCGCTCGGCGGATCTCAGCGTCGTTGCCGCCAGCCACTTTCGCGACGTGCAGCGCTCGTCGAAGAAATGGATCGTCGTTTCGTCGATCGGCTCCGCCGCGGCCGCCTCACTGCTCACCTTCGCGCTCGCGCGTCGTGCGCCGGAAGCTCCGATCGCGGCCTCCCCCCCCGTCGCCGTCGCCGCCGCTACCCTGGCCGCTGCTGCGCGCGTCATCAGCCCGGCCGCCAGCGCGAGCCCGGTCGCCAGCGCGCCCGAGCCGGCGCTCGTGACGGAGCCTGCGCCGAGCGCGTCCCCGCCTGCTGCAGCGCCCGCGCCGAAGCCGAAGGCGCGACGCAAGGTCGCGCGCGTCGCGCCGCCACCGCCGCGCCCCGCCACTGACGACGCCGCGCCGGCCGTGCGCTCACCCTCCGAAGAGCCGAACCCCTACGACGTGAAGCTGGAAGACGACGTCCCGCCCTCCGCGCCCAGCCCGTCTTACGGCTCAGGTCTCGAGGCCGAAGGCCAGCGCAGCGACGCGAGCACCGAAGGCAGCACGTCACCCGGCTTCTGAGGGCGCGGTTCGGAGTAGCTCTGCGCACGCGCTGACCGCTCGCCACCACGGGTGTTAGTGTCGGGCGATGATCCGCTGGCTCGATCACGTCAACGTGCGCACTGCCAACTTGGAGCAGCTCGCCCGGTTCTACACCGAGGTCGTGGGGCTGCAGCTCGGAGAGCGGCCACCGCTCGGATTTCCGGGGGTGTGGCTGTACGCGGGCGACCGAGCGGTCATCCACCTCGTGGGCACCGCCGAGCAGCCCGCGCCGGAAGGGCCACTCCGGCTCGAGCACTTTGCGTTCGCCGCCAGCGGCCTCGGCGATTTCGTAGCCCGGCTCACGCAGCACGGCGTGAGCTTTCGCCAGAGCCGTCAGCCCGGTACGGGTAACGTGATCGTCAATCTGCTCGACCCAGACGGCAACCGCTTGCACGTCGACTTCGACGCGAGCGAGGCGCCCTAAGCGCTCACCACTCGACGCCGAGTCGCCGCACGAGCCCGCGACCGTCGCGTTGATCGGCGACGAACGCGGTATCACCGCGCAGCAGGGGAGCGACGTTCGCGGACGCGGGCGTACCGAGGCTCGATAGGCGCTTGGGGGTGGCTCGCGTGCTGGGCCGCCACTCGAAGCCGAGCAGCTCCCCCTGGGCGTCGACCTCGGCCGTGACCAGCACCCGACACGCCACCTCGCTGCACGCGATGGCGAGCCCGCGCGGCACGGCGCCCTCGAGCGAAATCGCCGAAACGTCACCGGAGACGTCGCCGCTCGCGGCGAGCGCGACGAGGCGCACGCTCGCGGGCTCGGCTTCGGTGCCCGCTTCGAGCCACGCCAAGATCGGCGTTTGGCCGAGCTCGGCCAGGCGCGGGGAGAACGAGTGCGGGCGCGTGCTCGAGAGGCGGCGCTCCGCGCCGTCGCGCGCGGCGTCGCCGGGCCGCAAGAAGGCGCCATAAATGTCGGCCCAGCCGGGCTCATGCGCCGCGCGCGCGTCGGACCAAACCGCGAACGGCTTGCCGCCCAAGCGACCGAGCTCGAGCTCCGAGGCGGCGCCGTCCGCGGTCGTGATGCGCTGCTCGGGGCTGGCCTTCTCGAGCGCGCGCCCCACGCGGACCGCATACACCTCGGCGTCGCTGGTGCGCTCGTCGACCCACGCGACCAGGTAGCCGCCGTCGACCGCGAGCCCCACGACGTCGCTCGCGTCACCCGTCTTGCGCGTCAGCATGCGCTGTTGGCCGCGCTGAGCGTCGGCGCTCAGCTGCGTGGCGAACACCTGCGGGTCGCCTTTGTCGAGGCCCATCCACAGCGCGAGCCCCTGCTTGGCGGCGGCGCCCTCGCTCACGAGCGAGAGACCGCCCAGCGAATGGGCGCGCAGCGAGATCAGCTGCTCTTCGAGGGACGCGGGCGCGCGCGGCGCCGAGCTTTGCAGAGCGCGCGTCGCGATGCGCGCGCGGAGCGGCTCCAAGCGCCCGTCTTCGGCGGGCTTGGTCAGCTTCTGCCATGGAGTGGTGGGGTCGAAATCGGTGACGTAGCCCACGAGCGTCTGCCCGCCGACGTCGCCGAGCGCGACCTGGGCCAGCGGGGCCGGGGCGCGGAGCACGACTTCGCTCGAGACCACGCGCGGCTTGGCCTCCGCGATCACCGGCTCGGCCGCGGCGCGGAACGGGCTCTGGCGAATCGGCAGCGGCACCGTGAACAGCGGCGCGGGGCTGCGACTGGGCGCCGCGAGCGCGAAGCAGCCCCCGTCGTGACAAGTCAGCCCCCAGCCCAGATCGGCGGCGCGCCCGGCGAGCCCATCGAGCAGCAGCGGCTCCGAGGCGCGCACCGCGAGCGACGCGTCCAACGCCACGAACGTGGGCACGGCGGGGCTGCCTTCACAACCTTCATCGCTCGCGCACGCTGGCGCGAGCGTGAGCGCCGCCACGCCGCCCTGGTGAGCGACGAGCTCGGGGGCGCCGCCGTCGGCCCGGGCGTACAGCAGCCGCGAATGCGCGCCGCTCTGCCGCCCCGTCGTCGTGAGCGCGGAGATCTGAAACGAGCGGCCCACGTCGGCTCGGTCGTTCACGTTCTCCCAAACCAGAAACGCGGCCGCGCTCTCCGTGCTGCCCGGCACGAGCGCGATCACCGCTTGCTCGCCGAGCGCGGGCACAGCGGGAGCAGCCGGCGAGAGCAGCGCGCCCTTGCCATCGACCACGGCCGTGAACGCGCGCGGCTCGAGCTGGCCGCGATCGGACCACGCCAGCACGTAGCCGCTCTCGGTGCCGACGAGATCCAAGTCGAGCCCCGCGCGACCACCCACGTCGACGCTCTTCACCGACCGGCCGACGCCGTCGAGCAGATCGAGCGCGACGCCGCTACCTCCGCTGCAGCCGTGGGCGCCCTTGACGCTCGCGAGCGCGGCCGTACCCGCGCTCGCCGCGACCTGCCACACGCAAGCCTTGGCGCTCAGCAGCGTGGGCGCCGGCGCTCGGTCGCTCGCGCCGATCGGCAGCGAATAGATGGCGGCGGGCTCGCCGGGCTTGGCGCTCGCGGCTTGCTCGGCCCAGAGCAGCAACGGCTTGTCGGCGCTGGTCACGAAGCCGAGCCACAGCACGCGCGCGCTGCGCTCGGCGACGCTGCTGGGCCCCCAAACCGGCGCGCCCAGGGCGTCGACGGCCGTGACGTCGATGCGCGTTTTCTGCTCGGACTGGCGCGTCGTCACCAGCGCGAAGCGGGGGTTTCCCGGAGCGCTCGCCGACGCTCTGCCGAAGCCGCGCACCAAGACCAAGTCCAGCTCGCTCGGCACGCTACCGACGCGCACGGCTTCGCCTGGCGCTCCGCGCTCGTCGATGGGCGAGGCGAAGAGCGCGCGACCGCCGCCGGCTGCTTCCGCCCAAACGGCGAGTGACTGCGCGCCGTCACGCCCCACGTACGGGCCCACTACGTCCGTCACCTCCGCGAAGCGATGCGCGACGAGCGGACCCGTGCGCGCGCTCGGCTTTTTCTTGGCTGCGCTGCGCTGCGCGTACGGCAGGCCGCCAATTTTGGTGATCGCGCTCGTGCCGCTGCACGCCAGGGCGAGAGAGGTCGAGCAAGCAAGGAGAAGCGCAGAGCGACGTCGCACCGCGGCAGCCTAGCACCTTCCGCCTCCGAGCTACTTCCGCACAGCGATGTTGTAGGCTGCCCGCGTGAGTCTCGCACAGCGGCTTGGCCTAGCGATCTTCGCGTTGACGGTGGGGGTGCTGCTGGCGCTCGGCCTCGGGGTACGCGCGGCCTGGCGTGTGGCCGAGGAGCGCAGCTTCGAGGCCGCTTTCAGCCAGGCGCTGGTGCCCCTGCGCGACCAGCTGACGAGCGAGATCAGCGAGCTGCCAGAGCTGGTGCGGCCACTGTGCCAGGACGATCCGCTGGTCGACAGCGCCCTCGTCGGTCTGGTGTCCGACGACCTGGCCGCGCGGCGCTTGCCGATCAGCCTTCGGGTGCCGAAGCTGGCGCGCGCGCTGTCGCTCGACCAGCTGGTGATCTTGACCTCGTCGGGCGAGATCCTCGGCTCGACCAGCCCGGGGCAGGTCGGGCAGAAGGACGCAAAGCTGCTCGCGCGCGTCGCGAAGGCCCCCGCCTCCGCCCAGCTCGACAGCGTGGGCCGAGAGCTCGAGGTCGAAGCCGCTTGTGTGCGGCGCGACTCGGCGCGCCCCAAGCTGTGGGTCGGCGTCTACGCCTCGCGTAACCTCGAGGCGCTGCTCTCTCGCATCGGCAAGAGCTCCGGCGTCGAGCTGAGCTTGGAGCCCCCGCTCGACTCGAGCGATCGCCTGCAGCGTACGCTGCCGCTCTCCGAGCAAGGGCTCTCTATCACCGCGTCGCGCTCGCGCCGGGCCCTGCTCTCGACCGTCGAGCAGCTCGACTTGACGGTGCTGCTGATCGGCAGCGCTACGCTGGCCTCCGCGCTGCTCATCACGGTGCTGCTCTCGCGCGGCTTGGCGCGCCCCGTGCGAGCGCTGGCCGAGCAGGCGCAGCGCGTGATGCACGGCGATCCGCGGCCCGTCGTAGCCAGCGGCGCGCGGGAGCTGGTGGAGGCCGCCGAGGCCTTCAACCGCGCCATCGCGGACCTGGTCGCGCTGCGCAAGCGGCTCGCCGTCACCGAGCGCATCGCGGCTCGACGCGAAATCGCGCGGCGAGTCGCGCACGAGATCAAGAACCCGCTGCTGCCGATTCGAGCCTCCGTCGAGACGCTACGCCGCCTACGCGCTCGTAGCGATCCGCGCTTCGACGAGTACTTCGACGAGGCCACGCGCACGGTGCTCGACGAGGTCGCGCGCATCACCCACATCGTCGGCGAGTTCACGCGCTTCGCGCGGCTGCCGGCGCCTCAGCCCGCCCCCTTCGACGCCGCGGAGGCGGTGCGCTCGGTCGTCAGCCTGCACGCAGCCGCGGGCGCGCCCATCGAGCTCGAGGCCGAGCCTTCTCCGGAGCTCATCGCCGATCGGGACCAGCTGGTGCAGGTCGTGACGAACCTGGTGCAAAACGCGCAGCAAGCGCTGGCGGGGCAGGGCGATGGCCGGGTGAAGGTGCGCGTCGCCCGTGAGCACGACAAGTGGGTGCTCAGCGTGACCGACAATGGCCCCGGCGTGGCGAAAGAGATGCGCGACAAGCTGTTCGAGCCCTACGCGACGACCAAAGCCGAAGGCACGGGCCTGGGCCTCGCCATCGTCGAGCGCATCGTGCTCGAGCACGGCGGGGAGATTCGGTTCCACGACGCCCCCGGGGGCGGCGCCTCGTTCGTGGTCAAGCTGCCCTTCTCCGGCCCGACGCTGCTCCCCGAGGCCCCCCGCGACAGCAACCTCGAGCCGTAAAACGCCCACGCGGTGCGGCGCGGCGGCCGAAGGCGGGACCGAAGGCGGGACCGAAGGCGCGACCGGCGCGCGACCGACCGAGACTTATTGAAACAGCCGCCGCGGCGGCTGGCGACAAGCGAAAAGATCTGTGCTTTCGTCATGTGCTCGGAGCTTTTCAGCTCAGGGTCGAGCCGTATGAACCGCGTGTCACAACGTCAATTGTTTGCGCTGGGCGCCCTGCTCGTCCTCGCGCTGGGCATCGTCGCCGTCTTCAAGGTCGAGACGGGGCTGATGGTGGCCATCGTCCTCTACGCCGTCGTCGCCGGCTACTTGGTGCTCAGCAGCGGCGGAGACGGCGGAGCCACCGAAACGATGGAGGCCGTCGCGAGCTCCGTGCGCCGGATGCTCGACGGTCGGCGCCCGGAGGCGCCACGCGACGCGCCGCCAGCGCTGGCTCGCCTCTACGAGGAGCTCGCCGACGCTCACGACGCCCTGAAAGAAGCGCGCGATGGCGGCGTCGACAAAGATGAAATGGCCGAGGCGGCCGGCGCGCTCAGCGCGGCGCTGCGCTCTCTCACCGATGGCGTCGCCCAGCAGCTGAACGCCAGCGACGAGACGGCCCGCTACATCAAAGAGATGACCAGCTCGCAGCGCGAGATCGCCGAGCACGTGGAAGTGCTGGCCACGTCCGCCGAAGAGTCGAGCTCGTCGGTGATCCAGATGACGGCCACCAACGAGCAGGTGGCCGGCAACATCGTCGACCTAGCCACGAGCGTCCGCGAGACGGTGGCTTCGATCGAAGAGATGGCGTACTCGATCAAGGAGGTCGCCAAGAACGTCGACGCGCTCTCGCTCACGGCCGAGGAAACCAGCTCGAGCATGAACGAGATGGACGTGTCGATTGACCAAGTTCAATCGAACGCCAACGAGACGGCGCGCCTGTCCGAGGAAGTCGCGCAAGACGCCGAGCGCGGCGCGGAAGCCATTTTGAAGACGATCGGCGAGATCTACCGCATCAAAGAGAGCAGCCAGGAAGCGGTGGCGGTGATCTCGAACCTCGGCTCTCGCATCGACGCCATCGGCCAAATCCTCAACGTCATCGACGACGTCGCCGAGCAGACCAACTTGTTGGCGCTGAACGCGGCCATCATCGCCGCCCAAGCGGGCGAGCACGGCAAGGGCTTCGCGGTCGTGGCCGACGAAATCAAGGACTTGGCCGAGCGCGCCGGCGCGAGCACCAAAGAAATCGCCGACCTGATCAAGACCATCCAGAGCGAGTCGAAGAACGCCATCCTCGCCGTGGAGCGCGGTGCACAGAACGTCGATCGCGGCGTGGAGGTCTCGAACGAAGCCGAGCGCGCCCTGAAGAAGATCCTCGAGAGCTCGCAGAAGAGCACGAACATGGTGCGCGCCATCGCCCGCGCGACCGTCGAGCAAGCCAAGGGCAGCAAGCAAGTGACGGACGCCATCGGCCGCATCGCCGCCACCGTGCAGCAGATCGCTGCCGCCACCGCCCAGCAGGCGCGCGGCTCCGAGCTGATCATGAAGAGTGGCGAGAAGATGCGCACCATCTCGCAGCAGGTCGAGCGCTCGAGCCAAGAGCAGTCGCGCGGCAGCCGGCAGATCACGCAGGCCATGGAGAGCATCAACAGCTTGGCCGGTCAGCTCAACTCCGCGCAGCGCACGCAAACGCGCGGCTCCGAGCGCGCGCTCAGCGCGGCCATGCAAATCGAAGAGGCGGCCCGCAAGCAAGACGGCGCGCTGCGCGAGCTCTCCTCGCACACCGACCGCGTCCGCCGCTCCGTAGGAAACTGAGCGCCGCCGGCTCACGTGCGCCGTCACTCGGCGGCGCGGCTCAGAAAGCGAGCCTTGAGCCGGCACTCGGCGAGCTCGCTGTCGCTGGTCGAGTCGACCACCACCCCGCTGCCGATGCCGAGCACGCCCGCGCCCGACAGGCGCACGCAGGCGCTGCGGATCGCGACGTTGAAGCAAGCGTCGTTGTCGGGCGTGACATAACCGATGCTGCCGCAAAAGATGCCGCGCGGCGTCGGCTCCAGCTCGTGGATGAGCTGCATCGTCCGCAGCTTCGGCGCGCCAGTGACCGAGCCGCTCGGGAACAGCGCCCGCATCAGCTCGAGCAGGCCGAGCTGCGGGTCGACCTCGGCTTCGATGGTGGAGGTCATCTGTAGCAGAGAGTCGAAGCGCTCCACCGCGAACAGCTCCGGCACCCGCACGTTGCCCGCCTTCGCTAGGCGGCCGATGTCGTTGCGCAGCAAGTCGACGATCATCACGTTCTCGGCGCGCGTCTTGGGATCGGTCCGCAGCTGCTCGGCGATGGCGGCGTCTTCAGCCGCGCTTCGCCCCGGAGCGGCCGTACCCTTCATCGGCTGAAGCTGCACGCGGCCGCCACGTTTGCGGAAGAACAGCTCCGGTGACAGCGAGACGATCGCGTACTCGCCGGTTTCGATCAGCGCCGAGTACGCGGTGATCTGCTTCGCGCGCAGCTTTTGGAAGAGGGCCGCCGGCGCGCCGCGCAGCTCGAAATGGGCGCGCAACGACTGGCACACCTGGTAGCTGTCGCCGGCGCGCAGGTGCGCCTGGATGCGCTCGAAATCAGCGCGGTGCTGCTCGGCGTCGCGATCGAACCGCAGCGCCGACAGCGTCGCCTCGCCGCCCGCAGCGCGCTCGCGGAGCCAGGCATCCAGCTCATGGCCGCGGAGCTCGCGTGCTCGCTCGAACACGCCGAACCAGGCGACGTGCTCGGGGGTGGCCTCACACGCGACGCCAGAGAGCTTGGGCGACAGCCCGTAGCCCGCTTCGTAAGCGAGGAAGCCGGCCACGAAGCGGCCAGCGGCGACCGCCGCCTCCGCGAGCCCGAGCACGGCCTCGACCTCGGACGGGCGCCGGCAGCAGAGCACGCGCTCCGGTGCTTCGAAGAGCAGCGCCCGCTCGCGCTCCTGCTCTCGATGACTCTCGACGAGCAGAACGTAGGGGGCGTCAGCGGCTCCCGCCACAGCGACCAGCTCCCGGCGTGCGCGCGACGACGCGGTAGTCGCCTACGTCGATGTCGAACGGCACCGTGACGCGGCCTTCGAGGCGACCGTTCTGGTCGGTCGGAAAGGCTCCGAGCCACGTTTCCACCCCCGCGGCGTCACGCAAGCTGAGATCGACGCGCATGCTACTACACGCCTCCCCGTCCGCCTCGACCTTCCCCGCCACCGACAGTGAGCCCCCCCGGGCAGAGCTGCCCGCCGAGAGCTTCAACGTAACGCTCGCCGTCGGCCGCTCGTCGCCGGCCGCGGCGGCGGTCGGGCTCGGAGCGCTCGCGCTGCCGGCCGGGGGCGACGGCGGGCTGGTAGCGCTCGAGGCGCGGGGGGCGGGAGCGCCTGCGTCGGACGCTCCCTCGAGCGTGTCATTCAGCATGGCCTGACCGGACTCCGACCCCTCCGGCCAAGCGAAGGCGTCGGGCGGCGGCCGGTGCACGTGATCGGCGGTGCGCGGATCCAGCTCCATGCGACCGGCGGCGCCGCCCAGGTCGATACGGTGGAAGCGCACGCCGTCGTAGACCTCCACCCACGCGTGGGCTTCGTTGCGCACCATGCGCGTGGGCAGGCCCAGGCCGAGGGCCGTGACCGTGAACGCGTAGGCGCGATGCCGGCACACGCCTTTGCGCGAGAGCGACAGCTCTTGATAGAGCTGAGCCCCGCGCGTGGCCTTGGGCGTTGCTTCCGACGGCCCGAAGCTGCGGAAATAAGCGACGAGCGCCGCTGCCACCCGCTTGGGTGATTGTTGCTGTGAAACCCCGATTTGATGCGCGACGTCGAGCGCGGCGCTGCGCACGCTGGGCGGGACGGGGGGCAGCTTCTGCAGCAGGTCCCCCCAGCTGGCGTCGGCCAGCTCGGAGCTGAAGACGGCGCGCGGCGCGGCCAGCTGCATGATCAGCCGCGCGCGGCGGCGGGCGTCGCCGGTCATGAACCAGTTGTCGGCGCGATCACGCTGGAGCGAAAAGGACTGCTCGGGCTCCGTGCGCGCGACGAGCACGCGCGCGCCGGGGCCCACGCTCGGGATTCGTACCGGGACCCCTGGCGCCAAATCGACGAACAGATCGGCGTAAAATTGATCGTCGGCGGGGCCTGGTCTGCCGCCGACCTCGAGCTTGCCGAGCGTCTTGTCGAAGACGGTGAGCTCGAAGCTCTCGTCGACGGCGTCGAAGGCGTAGAGCCGCTTGAACGGCGCGACGGCGGGGATGAACGGCTCGTCGTACGACACCGTGTCCGGCCGCGTCGTGTCACGGTCGACCCGGAAGCTGGCGTCGATGCTGTCGGGCGTGGCGTTGCCCCCGTAGGCGTGCTCGGCCTTGGGCTTGCGAGCGCCGGTTTGCGGCGCCGAGACCACCCCGCTCTCGGTTTCGAGGGCCGCCGGCATGGCGCCATCTTGCGTGGTGGCCGACAGCTCCACGTCTTCCGCGGGGTTCGGCTCGATGTACTCGTGCAGCACGGGCGCTTGGGCTTGCGCCGCCAAGCTCACGCTGAAAAGCGCGAGCGTGAGGGAGCGCAGGAGCCGGCGTCGCATGACGGACGCGAGCGTAGCACGGCGATAGGCCCAGCCTCGATTGGTGATCGGGCCGGGTTCGGGCGCGGGAGCGGCCGCGTCCGCGCCGGGCCTCGTCTACGGATCGAGGCTGGCGATGGGCCCGCGTCGTTGGCGCTGCGCGCGAGCGCGTGTACCGTGGGGGAACGTCATGAGTCGAGCCGAGATCGAAGCGTTAGTCTTGAACGAGACGGGGGTCACCACCCTGCGCGACGGCACGACGGCCGTGAACGTCGGGCCCATCGTGGCCGCTCTCCATTTTCTGACCGAAGGTCGCGGCGAAGATCGCGGCACCGATGAGCACGGCCAGCCGCTGCCAGATCTGATGAGCCTGGCCTTCGACGTCGTGCAAAGCATCATCTTGGGCGGTCGCAAGGCCGAGTTCTTCCGCCGCGTGAAGCAGGAGCTCGACGCGTTCTCCGAAGCAGCGGGGCAGAGCTCGCTCACGCTGGCCAAGCGGGCGGAGCGCGTCGAGCGACCGGCGGGGCCGAGCGCGCTCGATGATGCCGCCGACGAGCTCCGCGCGCTGCTCGGTCGAGCCGGACAGCTAGCTCTCGACGCGGACGCGACGGGGGACGTGAAGCAAGCGCTCGAGAGCTTCCGCGACTTTGGTGCGGACCGCTGGGTGAGCGCCACTGCCCAGCTGCTCATCGCCGCACGCGCGCTCGCCCCGTCGCTCCGCACCGAGCCGCCCCCCGCGGCAAGAAAGACTCGGCCGAAGCGCCGCGCCAAACGCACCGCGCCCACGCCCCTCGTCGTGGCAAAAAGGCGCGCTTCCAAGCCCCCCATCAAGGCCAAGCCCGAGACCAAAGCGCTGGCGAAGGCCAAGCCCGAGGCCCAGGCGAAGCCCAAGACGAAGGCCACGCGCAGAGCCCAGGCGAAGCCCAAGACGAAGGCCAAGCCCCCAAAGCCTCTCGCCCGAAAGAAGAGCTCAGCGCGCGGCAGGCACGCTTGAAGGGGCGGGAGTGTACCAGCTGCCTTCGATCCAGACGTAGCGCACGCCGTTCCAGTGCCAGTACGCGCACGACCACTCCGCAGCCGGCGCCGGTGGCTTGCCCGGCGCTTCGCAAGCTTCGTCGGTGGGGCGTTCGCGCGCCTCGGCCGACGACGAGCGCTGCTCACGCTGGGTAGCGCAAGCTGCGCCCAGCAGCGCGAGCACGACGACGAGTGAGCGACGCGGCCGAAACATGAGCGAGCCTGCGGCAGTATGGCAGATCTTGCCGCAACCCGCGCGCGCGGCGCCCGCTGCAAAGCGATTGTGGCTGGACGTCCGCGCCATTAGGCTCGCGCGCCGTCATGACTTCGCTCGAAACGCAGCTCGCCGCCCTTCCCGCCGACATCAAGCGCACGCTCGAAGAGTGCGGCTTCAACGCCCCTCGCTTGATTGAGCTGGCTCAGCCCCTGCAGCGCGGAGTCCCCGCCGACAACGTCGTGAAGGGCAGCATCGCGCCCCCCGCGCCCGGTGACGTGGTGCACCTGCCGGTCGCGGGGACGGCGGAGCACGAGCGGCTCACCGCGCTGGGCAAGGCCGCGCTCGAGCGCGGTGAGTACGCGCTCGTCGTGCTGGCGGGAGGCATGGCGACGCGCATGGGCGGCGTCGTCAAGGCGCTCGTCGACGCCGTGCCGGGGCACACCTTCTTGGATCTGCGCCTGCGCGAGGTGGAGGTGATCCGCGAAAAATACGGCGCGCTCCCGCCGCTGTGGCTGATGACCAGCCAGTCGACGGATCAAAAGATCAAAGACGCGCTGGGCTCACGCCGCCGAGGCGACGAGGTCGCGACCTTCCTGCAAGAGCTCTCGCTGCGACTCACGCCCGACGGCAACATCTTCCTCGGCCGCGACGGTCGCCCGAGCGAGCACGCCCCCGGCCACGGCGACCTGCCGGACGCGCTGAAGCGCAGCGGGCTGCTGCAGCGCTTCGTCGAGCGGGGCGGCAAGACGCTGATGATGACCAACATCGACAACCTCGGCGGCACGCTCGATCCGTTGATCCTCGGCTTTCACCTGGCGCACGGCCTGCCCGTCACCTCGGAGGTAGTAGACAAGCTCGGCTCCGATCGCGGCGGCATCCCCGTGCGCGTGGATGGTAGGCCGTGCGTGCTGGAAGAGTTCCGCATTCCCCCCAGCTTCGATCCGGCGACGGTGCGGGTGTTCAACACCAACGTCTTTCATTTCGACGCCAAGGCGCTGCTCGAGCTCGACATGCCGTGGACATTCTTCACCGTCACCAAGAAGGTGGAGGGGAGCCCGGTCATCCAGTTCGAGCGCTTGGTGAACGAGGTCACCTCCGCGCTGCCGACGAAGTACTTGCACTTGCCGCGCACGGGTGAAAGCTCGCGCTTCCTGCCCGTCAAAGACAACGACGAGCTGGCCGCGCGCTTGCCCGAGATTCAGACCATCGCTCGCGCGCTCGGTTGGCTCTGATCAGCGCGCAACCAGGCTGCGCTCGGCTGCTCGCGCGTCCTGGTCGGCGGCGTGCTCCGCCCAGAACGCGGCCGCGTCCGCCTGACTCCAGGCCGCCAGCTCGAGCTCGTTCAGGGCCCGCATCAGCTGGGCCATGCTGGCGAAGCGCTCGTCGGGCTTCTTGGCGAGGCAGCGCATCACCAGCTTCTCGAAGGCGGGCGTGACGTCGCCGCGCCCACGCCCGGTGAGCGGCGGCGGCGGCTGGGTGAGGTGCAGGGTCGCGATGCCCGCGTCGGTCTTGGCGTTGAACGGCTCTTGGCCCGCGAGCAAGAAGTAAGCGACGCAGCCGAGCGCGTAGATGTCGGCGCTGGGCCCGGCCTGTGAGCTGGCGAAGCACTCGGGTGCCATGTAGCGCGGCGTACCCAGTAAATGTCCAGGACCGGATTTGCCAGCTTCTACGCCGCGCGTCACCCGCACCAAGCCAAAATCGAGCACCTTCACGAAATCGAACACGCCCCCGATGACGCCGACCATCAAGTTTCCCGGCTTCACGTCACGGTGAACGAGGCCGAGGCCGTGCGCCTCCGAGAGCGAGCCGCACGCTTGAACGAGCAGATGTCGGACGCGGGCGGCGGGCTGCGCGCCGTGCTCTCGTACGAGCCGCTCGAGATCGATGCCGTTGACGAACTCCATGGCGTAGTAAAAATCACCGCTACGCGTGCGCCCGTAGTCGAACACCACCACCGTGTTCGGGTGACACAGCTCGCTCGTGATCTTCGCTTCCAAATCGAAGCGCCGCAGCTGCTCTTCGCTGGCCTCCTCGGTGGCCACCACCTTGATGGCCGCGCGGCGCCGCAGCAAGCTGTGCCGCGCCTCGAACACGCGCCCCATCCCCCCCGCGCCGACCTCACGCAGCAGCTGATAAGGCCCGAGCTCTTGCAGCGCACGGACGCGCCGACGCGACTGGCGCAGCGAGGTCGCCGTCGCCACGAGCAAGGCCACCAGCAGGCTTCCCACGCCGCCGACGGCCAGGCTCGGTCCCGCGCCCGCCAGCAGCGGCGCCGAGGCGCGTGAGGTTTCGAGCGCCCAGGCCCGACCCGCAAAATGCAAATCATGGGAGTGATGGAGCGCCCCTTCTCCGCCCGCCGCGGGCTTGCCGAACAGCAGGGCGTCGCTCGGCGAGAGCCCGGGATCGCGATCCACGAGCCGCACCGCCTCGGCGTCGAACGCCGCGCCTTGCAGGGCCGAGCGCATCAGGGGCGACAAGCGATACAGCGCCACCGCGAAGCCGCGCACCGCGCGCATGCGCGCCTCGACCTGCGCCGGCACCACCCCGCCCTGGTACAGAGGATAATAGACGGCGACGGAGAAGACTCCCTCCGGGTCTTCGACGAGCCGGAACTTGCCGGTCACGAGCGGCGTGGCCGCGCGCGCAGCGTCTTCAACCTGCTGTCGCCGCAGCGGGTCGAACATCAAGTCGAGCCCGAGCAGGCCGTCCTGGAGCGGCAGGAGGCGCGTGAGCACCACGTAGCGCTCTCGCGGAGCAGCGGGCACCATGCCCCCGCCGGTCGCGGCCGGCTCACGAAAAGAGAAAGCGCGACCGAGCTGCGCGCTCACCTTCCGCTCGAACGGCTCTCGCTCTGAGGCTTCGACGACGTCGAACAGCTCCAGCGCGGCCAGGCTCGGATAGCGCTCGAGCAAGCGGCTGGCGAACAGCTCGAAGCGGGGTTGATCCACCTCCGGCCAGGCCCCGCCGAGCGCGTGGATGGCGTGGAGCGCCTCGAGCGGGGCCCGAAAGCTCTCCGTCACGTGGGCGTGGAGCGCCTGCGAGTTCCGCGCAAACTCCGCCTCTGCGGCGAGGCGCGCGCGCTTCGCCGCCAGCACGCCCGCGGCGGCGGTAGCGGCAAGCCCGACCGCGAGCACCAGCCACACGAGCCGGCTCCGCAGCCCTTCGCGCACGAACGCGCGCGTCGCGTCGAAGCGAGATTGCGGTGCGCGCGGGTGCTCGAGCCGAGACGCGGGCGTTCGCGGGGACGGTGACGAGGGCGGTGGTGCTGCCTGCGCGCGGTCCAAACCCCATCAATCTAACCCGAAATCCGCGTGACGAAGCGGGCCTTTCCCAAACTAGCTTCCGGCCGTAGTAGGCTGAAAGTAGTGACGGACGGATCGCAGACGAGCTCACTGTTCGATGCCACACGGCTCGGGCTGTCGCGCATCGCGCTGAGCCACGCCGACGAGCTGACCCGGGCCCTCGCGCAAGCCTGCAAGACCAGCGCCCGCGCAATGGGCGTCGAGCGGACGGGAGTCTGGTTCATCTCCGCCGACGGGACGCAGCTGACCTGCGCGACCCTGTACGAGCTGAGCCAAGATCGCAGCTCGAGCGGGCTCCGCTTGGAGCTGGCCCAGCTGCCAGGCTACCTCGAGGCGCTCGAGGCCCGGCGCGTGCTCTCACTGCCGGAGCCGGGGGGCGGCGCGATGAACGCCACGCTGACGTCGAGCTACCTCGACCCGAACGGCATCAGCGCCTCGCTCGACGCCCCCGTCTTCCGGCTCGGGCAGGTGGTGGGGGTGGTGCGACACGAGCACACCGGAGCGCCCCGCGAATGGACTTCCCGCGACCGCCATTTCGCGGCCGCCCTGGCCGACTTGGTGGCGCTGCTGCTCGAGCAAGCGACGCGCCTCGACGTCGAGGCCGCCATGGCCGAGCAGCGCGAGCGCTTGGCGAAGGCCGAGCGCATGGCGGCGCTCAGCCGCATGAGCGCCGGCGTGGCCCACGACTTCAACAACGTGCTCCAAGCGATGATGCTGAAGATCGAGTCGCTGCGGGTCGACCGCCCCGGTGACCGCGAGCTCGATGAGGCGCTGGGCGAGGTGGTCGAATCCGGGCAACGCGGGGCGAGGCTCGTGCAGCAACTGCTCACCTTCGCCAAGGCCAAAAATCCGGCGCCGCGCCCCGTCGATCTATCGCGCACCCTGCGCGAGCTCGAGCCCATGCTCGGCACCCTCGTACGCGGGCAAGCGACGCTGAGCGTGCATCGCCCGAGCGGCGCGGTGCTGGTCAGCGTCGACCCTAGCCAGATCGAGCAAGTGATCTTGAATCTGGTCATCAACGCGCGCGACGCCAGCGCCGGCTCGCCTCAGGGTGATGAGGTGACGCTAGCCCTCTCGGTCGAGGAAGACCACGCGCTACTCACGGTCACGGACCAGGGGGCAGGCATGGACGCCGCGACGCGCGACCGCGTGTTCGAGCCGTTCTTCACGACGAAAGCGCACGGCTCCGGGCTCGGCCTCTCCACCGTTTACAGCATCGTCCAACAGGCGGGCGGAACGGTCAGCGTCGAGAGCACCGAGGGCCGTGGCTCGACGTTCTCGGTGCGTTTACCGCGTATCCAGTGATAAGAATGCGGGGCCGCCATGACCCGCCTTCGAGCCGCCGGAAATTTTGGTCTCATGCTCACCGCGAGCTCGCTGCTCGCGGCGTCCGCCCTCGCTCAATACCCGACGAATCAGCCGACGCGGCAGCCGGTGTTCGGTAAAAACCCCGTCAGCAACGAAGACTCGAGCGCCCTCGTACAAAACCCGGCGAGCCTCGCGTTCTTGCCCGCGAGCGAGCTGCGCTGGTCGAGCGTGTACCTGAACGAAGACGCGCGCATCCCTTGGCAAGGTCACGCGCTGGCCTTCGCGTTCCCCATTCCGTTCGTGAACGCGGCGACGGGCGTGCGCGTCGATCTGATCAGCCCGCCCGAGGGCGGCCCCGGTCCCCTCTTCGCAGGCGACAAGCTATATCAATGGGTCACGTGGGGCCTCGCCGTGCACCCGAGCGACAGCTTCGCGGTGGGCTTCTCACTCCAGCGCTCGTACTCCGATTTGAGCCAGGCGCACGGCTTGTTCGGCTGGTCCGCAGGCTTGACCACGCGCCCGTCCGACTACTTCGGAATGTCGTTCGTCGCCAGCGACATCAACGCACCCAAGAACGCCGCCGGCGGCTCCATCGATCGCACGTTCGACTTGGCGGTGGCGGTGCGCCCGCTGCGCAGCCGCGCGCTGGAGATTGGCCTCGAAGGCAAGGTCGTCGACGCGCGAGAGCGCGCCACCTGGGCTCCCTCTGCCACGTTGGGCCTCGATATTCCGCAGCTCGGGCGCCTACGCGGCGGCCTGACGCTGATGGATCCCGACGACGGCATCAGGCGGGATGAATGGCTCGCCAGCGCCACCATGTCGTTTTACCTGAACGGCACGTCCGGCTCGATGGAGCTGTCGGGCGGCAGCCTGTTCGGCGGCGCGCTCGGCCGCAACGTGAGCGGCAAGGCGCACGAGAACCTGGCGCTCGACGTCGCCTTCAAGGGCTACCGCGAGCCGTCGGGCTCGACGCCGCCTACGTTCGGTCTGCGCATTCGGCTCGAGAGCACGCCGGGCGTGCGCGAGCACACCGCCCTGTTGCGGCACCTTTGGCAAATCGCCGAGCACGAGCCCGGCATCGGCGCGGTGGTGCTCGAGCTCCGCACGGCGCCTGCCGGCTCGATGGCGCACGTGCAAGAGCTGCGCGACGCCGTGTACCTGCTGCGGCGCTCCGGCAAGAAGGTGCTTTGCCATCTCGAGGACGCGGACGGCTCGTCGCTCTACCTGTGCTCCGCCGCAGATCGCATCCTGGTCAACCCGGCGGGCGGCATCCGCTTCGCCGGCCTGCGCGCGCGCTACTTCTACTACGCGAGCTTGCTCGACAAGCTCGGCATCAAGGCCGATTTCGTGCGCATCGGCGCGCACAAGAGCGCGCCCGAAGCGTTCACGCGCAGCGGCTCGTCGGAGGTCGCCCGTAACGACAAGGTCGACCTGCTGCAACAGCACGAAAAGCACCTCACGCTCGGCATCGCGCATGGCCGCAACCTGAAGCCGGAGGAAGTGCGCGCCCGCGTCGCCAAGGGGCCGTTCGTTTCGATCGAGGCGAAGACGGCCGGCTTCGTCGATGGCTACGCCTTCGACGACCAGCTCGAAGCGGAGACCTCGCGCCTCCTCGGGCAACCGGTGCGCCTGATCGACGACGATCGCGGACCGTACGCGGACGAGTTCAACGGCGCCACCCCTGGCATCGCGCTCATCTACGTCGACGGCGACATGATCGACGGTCGCAGCCAAACCATCCCGCTCGTGGGCATGAAGCTCGTGGGCTCGTACACGGTGGCCGAGTCAATCAAGCAAGCGCGCGAGAACCCGATGGTCGGCGCGGTGGTGCTGCGCATCGAAACGGGCGGAGGCTCGGCCATGGCCGCCGACGTGATCTGGCGCGAAATCGAGCGCACCACGAAGGTGAAGCCGGTCGTGGTCAGCATGGGCACCGCGGCCGCCAGCGGTGGCTACTACATCGCCTCGCCGGGCACGCGCGTGTTCGCGAACCCGCTCACCATCACCGGCAGCATCGGCATCTTCTACGGCAAGGCCGACGTCTCGGAGCTGCTGAGGAAGCTGGGCGTCAACGTCGAGGTCTACAAGACGACGCCCCGCGCCGACGCCGAGTCGCTGTTCCGGCCCTTCACGGACGAAGAGAAGGTCGAGCTCAAACGCAAGGTCTGGCAGTTTTACGACGTGTTTTTGCAGCGCGTTTCGGAGGGCCGCAACCTGACGAAAGAGCAGGTAGACGCGGTCGGTCAGGGGCGAGTGTGGACCGGCGAGCAAGCGCTTGCGCACAAGTTGGTCGATGAGCTCGGCGGCCTACGCCAAGCGCTGGCTGCCGCGCGCAAGCTCGCCGGGTTGACCGATCATGCGCCGATCCAGGAGCTGCCGCCCGTCGACACGAGCCTCGTCGGCCGCCTGCTGGGCATCGAAGGCGTGAGCGCGCAGCTGCCCGCTCACCTTCAAGTCTTGCCGCCCCAGATGATGGACATGGTGCGCGCGCTCGGCCCGTTCGTCGTGCACCCTGCCGACAAGCCGCTCGCACGTATGGAGCTCACCAGCGTTGACTGAAGCCCTGACCTTCGCCGCGGAGGACGCGCGCATCGACGTCCTGGGGCAGCCACTTTTGACCCGGCTCTCGGTGCGAAGCGCGGAGCCGCGAGTGGCGCTGCTCGGCGACTGGTCGGCGCTGTTTCGCCTGCTCTCGGGCGAGGCGGCGCTCGCGGCCGGCACGCTGTCGATCGCCGGCGCCGAGCTCCCGCTCGCGGTGGAAACAGGGCGCGTCGGCTTGATGCGCCTGGATCCGGTGCTGCCCGGCGCCTGGAGCGCCGAGCAGCTCTTGGCCAGCAGCGCCGAGCTCGCCGGCATGAGCCGAAGGCAGTCCGGGCGCGTCGCCTTTCAGACGCTCGAGCAGCTGGGCCTGGCGTCGCTCTCCAGCAAGCGCCTGGCGCACTTGCAGCTCGCCGAGCGCCGCGCGCTGCTCGTCGCGCACGCAGCGCTGACGCAGCCGCACACGCTGTGCCTCGAGGAGCCGCTGCTGGGGCTCGACGCTCCCGCCGAGAGCCTCGTGCTGGCCGTCGTCGAGCGAGCGGCCAGCCAGCGCCGCTTGCTCGTGGCGCTCGGTGACGGCAGTGAGAGCCCGGGCACCCGCCAGCTGCTGCTCGCCTGTACGGCCCAGCTGCGCTTGGTCGACGGCGTCATCGTCGATAGCGACGCTTCGCGACCTGGCGGGCGGCGCTTGACCGCCACCGTCTGTCGTAACCACGAGGCGTTCGCGCAGGCGGTAGCGGCCCGCGGCGCCACCGCGACCCCGACTCACGCCGCCGGCGTCTTGAGCGCGCTGACCTCGAGCTTCGCGGGTCCGTGCTGGCGCTACGTGATCGATCTGGGCCCCGACGGCCAAAGCACCGCGCTCGTGCTCGACGCGGCCCTCGAAACCGGTGCGGGCCTCGTCGAGCTGCTGCCTGCCCGCTAGCGCGTAGGCGGCGGGGGCGGCTGGTTTTGGCGGGCGCCAGGCACGCGCGCGCCGTCCCGATTCAGCGCTGCGCCCTAATTCTCTTCCGACTCGACGGGCGAATGCAGCGCGGGCCGCGTACTGGGGGCCGCGGGCTTGTCGTGCTCGGCCTCTTTGATTTGCTTGGCGGTCGTCGTGCCCTGGGCCGCGTATTTCTCCATGCCGCGACGCACGGCCAGGATCGCCAGGCGACGGTTTTCGGGCGCGTACGGGTCCTTGGGAGCGTAGAGCGCCGAGGAGCCGTGCGCGAACACGCCGCCGACCTGGCCCTTCTTCAAGCCGCTCTTCTCCAGCACCAAGCGCGCCTGGTCGGCGCGCTCGAAGGAGAGCTGCCAGTTCGAGCGGTTCGAGCCGGTGGGGAACGGCTTGGCGTCGGTATGGCCGTGGATTTGAATCTTGTTGTCGAGGCGGCCGAGGATGGGCGCGATCGCCGCCAGCAGCTCCTGGAGCCGCGGCTTCAAGTCCGCCGACGAGCGATCGAAGAGCAGGTCGTCGCCGCTGCCGTCCAGGATCTGGATCAGTAGGCCTTCTTCGGTGACGCTGACCTTGAGCTGGTCGGCTAGCTTCTTGAGCGAAGGATCTTCCGACAGCGCGCGTTGCATGGCGGCGCGCACGGCGGCCGCGACGCGCTCGAAGGCTTGAGCCTCCGGCTGCACCGACGACTGACCGACCACGTCGAAATACGCCTTGTTCTGGATGCCGCTACCACCGTTCAGCACCGAAGGCGCGCCCGAGAACACGCCCGTGCGGAAGTACTCCGAGAGCTGCTGGCGGGCAGCCTGATCGGTCTGCGCCAGTAGCCACATCACCATGAAGAACGCCATCATGGCGGTCACGAAGTCGGCGTAGGCGACCTTCCAGGCGCCGCCGTGATGCCCGCCGTGGCCCTTGGCCTTCTTCTTGATGATGATGACGCGGGCACCGCCGCCGGGAGCTGCGCCCGCCATTACTTGCCCTTCAACTCCGCGAAGGCCTTCTCGAGCTCGGGCCCGGTGGGGCGCTCGTCGGAGAAGATGCTGCGGCGGGCAAACTCGATGGCGATCTGCGGATTGACGCCGCGCGCGGCGGCGACGATCGCTTCCTTGATGCAGAGCATGAAGCGGCTCTCGGCGTTGCCCTGAATCTCGATGCTGGTCGCGAGCGGGGAGACCAGGCCGTAACACAGCAAAATGCCGAGGAAGGTGCCGACGAGCGCGGCCGCGACGTGGTGTCCGATGACCTCGGGACCACCATCCAAATGACCCATGGTGATCACGATGCCGAGCACGGCGGCAACGATGCCGAGGCCAGGCAGAGCGTCACCAGCGGTGCGGATCAAGCCGATCGGCTGGTGCTCTTCGTCGTGGTGGGTCTCGAGCTCGGCGTCGAACAGCAGCGAGAGCTCTTCGGCAGAGCAGCCGTCGACCAGCTGCTTCAGGCCGTCGACGAGGAAGTCAGCCGCGTGATGGCGCTGCATCACGCTCGGATAGGCGTTGAACAATGAGCTCGTGGCGCGGTCGGTGACGTGCGGCTCGAGCGCCAGCACGCCCTCGCGGCGAATCAGCGCGAGGATCTGGTAGAGCAGCTTGAGCAAATCCATGTAGTCGGACTTGACCGGCGCCGCGCTCTTGAAGCCCTTCTTGAGCGCATGCGTCACGCGGCTCAGCACCTTGCCCGGCGCGGAGATGACCACCGTCCCGATCGTCGCGCCCCCGATCACGATGAACTCGTTGGGCTGGAACAGGATGCCGAAGGCGCCGCCCGACATGGCGAAGCCACCCAGCACGCTGCCAAACACGACCAAGAGCCCAATGATGGTGGACACTGGTACTCACGACGGCCGTCTCAGAAGTTTCTGAAGGCTCATTCCGAGACAGCCCGAGAAAACCCCGGAAAAATCACACACTTCGGCACACCTGCCCGCACCTCCAACCCGAGCGGCCGCAGCCGACCAATTGGCCGTTACGCACGATGATGGCGCCAGCGCCGTCCCTCGCCACGACTTTCATGGTGTGTCCGCGCTTGCCAACGAACACGAACAGCGCTTCGCGCCGCCACGCTGGCGGGCGCGGTGCCGAGCACCGTGCACGCCGCCGACGCTACGCCGCTTCGAGCTGGCTCGTGCAGAACTTGCACCGGGTAGCCTTGAGCGGCACCTGCTCGCAGCAGGCCGGGCACTCTTTCGTCGTGGGCGCGGCGGGCGCGGCGGGCTTCCCGAAGCGGCCCTCCGCGGCCTTGATGAGGCGGCTCACGATCAGGAACAGCACCAGCGCGACCACGAAGAAATCGAGCACGGCGCCGATGAAGTCGCCGTAGTTGAGCACCACGTTGTCTTTCGGATCCGCCGCTTCCTTCAGCACGTAGCCGCTGGTGCGCCAGTCGCCGCTCGGCAGCACCAGCGCGACCAGCGGCATCACCAAGTCGGCCACCAGCGCCGACACGATCTTGCCGAAGGCGCCGCCGATCACCACGCCGACCGCGAGATCGACCACGTTGCCTTTGAACGCGAACTTCTTGAAATCATCGATGAACGACATGCTGGCCTCGCTCTCGTACTATTAGTAGCGACCCTTCGGTTTCAAGAATGAGACGAGAGCGCCATCATTCCTGGACCACGTTGGTGAAGGAATAGACCAGGCTGAGGGTGCTCGTCGTATCGAGCTTGACCTTCTCCGGCAGCGGAGTGTTGTCGTAGCGGGCGTTGAAGCCGACGCCGAGCGCCAGATCACCCCAGACCTTGGCCGTGAAGAGCACGTCGTAGTTGAAGCGATAGCGCTCGCCGTCCACGAAGCTTTGCAGGTATTCGATGCCGTTCGCCAGGGCGACGTCGTCGTTGAACGCGTGCTTGAAGCCGAGGAAAGCGCGCGCCGAGTGGTCGGTCTCGTGCTTGTCGAGCCTATCTATCACCATGCCGTCGGCGTCGAGCACGTTGCGCGCTTCACTGGTGCGCGTGTCGTACTGGAAGTCGTAACCGACTTCCGCCCACAGCTGCGTCTTCGGCCGGTTGACGAACAGGTACTTGAAGCCAGGGTCGAGGTTGAGCCGGAAAGCCAGGCCCTGGAAGCGGTCGTGGCGACCGGTGACCAACAGGAACACCGATGCGTCTTCGATCAGGTAGCGGTCGTAGCGGAGGCGACCCTGCAGGTTTTCAGTGGTCGTCTCCATCTCGCCGTCGGGCGGCGCGCTCTTACCGTAGTTGCCCACGAGTGACGCGCCGACGCCGTTGGCGCCACGCCGCCAGTCGTAGTTGCCGCTCGTGGTGAACGCCACGAGCTTCGAGTTACCGCTCGAGCTCAAGCCACCGGCGGAGATCGAGGCGGTGGTGCCCTCCGGCGCGGTCGTGATCTGGGGTGCGTCGGGCGCGGGGCCGGGGCCGGCCGCGACCTTCTCGGCTTCGGGCGGCGGCACGCCGAGATCGTCTTGGGCGAAAGCGACGCCGGACAACAAGGAGCTCGTCGCTACAGCGCCGAGCGATACCAGTAACTGAAGGGTTCGCGACATCCTCTTGACTCCCGAGAAACAGCTGGTCGGGCGACCAGCAAGCCCGGGCGGAAGCTAGCCGGAGCCATCAAAAGGGGCAACTGCCTGGCAACCTCGAGCGCCTCGGTGAGTACGAATCTCTGCCGACCGAGCGGCCGCGAGCGTCAGCGCGGAAGCCTGCGCGTTCGCGCCCCGCGAGCCAGCTACGAGGTCGGTCGACGGCTATGGCGCCGCTGCCCGCTTTGCTCGTCCAGCCGTTCGAAGAAGGCCTGGACCAGCGACAGCTCGGGCGAGGCGGGGGCGTCGGCGTCGCGCAGCAAGCTCGAAAGCTCGTAGCAGTGGTCGACCGAAAGTTGAAAGTAGTCCTGATGGCGCGACGTGCGCCGCACGAGCAGCGCCTCGACATCGGGCAAGATGCCCTTGAGCACCGGAAAGCGTCGCTCGAGCTCGCTCCAGGCGCGGAGCGGGACGAAGGCCTCGATCGTGCTCGATCGACCGGGAAACGTGGCCACGACCTCCCCCGTGCGGCTGCGCACCGTAAAGTACGCGAGCCCCACCGGGACGCCGAGATCGACCCAAGTCGAGTCATCGATGTCGACGTCGCGGAGGCGCGCCGAGCGTCGCTGCACTCGCAAGTAGCGCGGGAGCTTGCGGTCGTGCTCTTGCACGAACAGCTCCGCGCACGCCCGGCAAGCGCAGAACACGCGCCGAGCGTCGGGCTCCAGCAGGTGCTCGTGATCCATCGATATCGACCCGGCGCACAGCTCGCACTCCTCGATGGGAGTGCCGGTCACGAAAGCGCGAAGCTTCGCCAGCACGGCGTTCGTCATGCTTGAAATCCCTCGTCGTCGAAGCGTGTCGGCGCGGAAAGCGCAGGCGCTGCGGCGACCACCCATCAAGCTACCGCGGCGCCCGCCCCGAGCGATAGAGGCCGTGATTTCTGCGAACGTTTGCGCGAGGTTCGCCGCGTCGACGGGAGCGTCAGCAGTAGCGCAAGCGCACGCGGTAGCTGACCTTCGTCTTACCCCGCGCCGGGATCTTCACGTTGAACGTGAAGGTGCCGGCGTCCTTCTTCTCGTAAGGAATCGACGACTCCAGCACCTGCCAGTCGCCGCCGATCGGCTCGTAGTCTTCGACCTCCACCGGCGTGTCCTTGTGGTTGCGGAGCTCTATCTCCCAGCGGCTCTCGGAGCTGCAGTTGCCGAGCGCGCGCCACTCCGTTTGCTTGCGGTCGCCCACGACGTCGAACGCCTCACCCATTTTGACGCGCAGCTTCTCGTCGCGCGGGGTGTGGTCGATCTGATCTTCGCCCACGAACTGTTTGGCGCCGCTCTTGTCGGCCTTGTACACGCGCAGCGTGCCCTTCGGCAGCGGCACGCCGAGCTTGTTCTTCGCTTCGTTCTTGAAGTCGAGGTAGACGCCGACCTTCTGGTTCGACTGAATCTCGCCGTACTGCCCGCGGAACCAGTACTGCTGCCCATAGAAGATCAGCTTCTTCTGGATGGTGATGCCGTCGGCCTCGAGCAGGCTCACTTGCTTCTGCTCGTTTTGCAGCACCGTCGTCGGGCGACCGAGCGTGTACATGTGGTACTCGAACAAGCCCTGCTCGGTGAAGCCGGCGCCGCCAGCGGGCGGCGGCGCCGCCTTCGCTACCCGCATGGCCATGTCGTGAGCGCGCGGCGGTTGGACGCGGTTCACGTCGCCCGCGACGAGCTTCAGCTCGGCGTTGCGGTAGCTGGCGCCGGAGTTATTGACGAGGGTTACCCAGCCTTGCAGGGCGCCGACCGTGTCTTGCTCGTTCACGACCAACACGTAGTCGGCGCTCCAGTTCAAATTTTGCGTGAGGTAGCTCACCTCCAGCGTCTGCGCCGGCCGCTCACTCTGAACGAGCCACATCAGCGTCGGCTTGGCGATCAAGTTGTCGGGCACTCGCGGGAACGCGAAGCGTGCCGGATAGCCGAAGGTGACCTCGCCGTTGATGCGCAAGATCGGCTGCTGATCGTTAACGCTGAGGAGCTCGGCCTCCGCCGCTTCTTCCTTGCCCGTCGCCTCGTGGTAGCGGTAGGTGCGCACCGTCTTGCCCACGAACTTCTCGAGCAAGGTCTGCGGCGTGAGCAGGTCGTAGCGATAATTTTGCTCCAGCACGCTGATCGCGCCGGGCGCGGTCAGCGACTTGATGGCCACTGTCTCGGGCTGAATGTTGGCCGCTACGTCGCGAAATTCGAGCGACACCTGCCCCGTGCCCAGCGAGGCCAGCTCGCGCACCTCGCGCACCACGCCGAAGTTCTGATTGTAGACGGTGATGCTGACCGCCTTGCGATCGGCCTCCGTGGACGTCCGAGCCGCGCCGGGCGCTTGCGGAGCCGCAGGCTTCTCCGGCCCGACCTGCGCGAGCGCGGTCGAGCCGACGCCGAGCGCCGCCGCGAGCGCGAGACCAGAAGTGAGCGAATGAGCGAAGAGCTTGTTCATGGCCATTTTTCCCGAGCTTCAGCAGTAGCGAACACGCACGCGATAGGCGACTTTGACGGTCTGACGAGGCGGCACCTTCACGTCGAAGCGAAAGGTGCCCGCGTCGATTTTGACGAAGGGGTGACTGCTCTTTTGCACTTGCCAATCACCGCCCACCGGCTCGTTCATCTCGACGCTGACGCCGGTGTCTTTGTGGTTGCGCAGCTCGACCTCGAAAGCAGCCTCGACCGAGCATTTGTCGAGCTGAGCCCACTCGGTTTGCTTGCGGTCGCCGATGACGTCGAACGCCTCACCGACCTTCAAGGAGACCTGCTCGTCGCGCGGCGTGTGCTCGATCGCGTCTTCCCCCACGAACTGCAGCGCGCCCGAGGCGTCGGCCTTGTACAAGCGCACCGTGCCCTGGGGCAGCGGCATCCCGAGCCGGTTCTTGTCGCTGTTCGACAGCTCGATGAACACGCCGAGCTTCTGATTTTGAGCCAGCTGACCGTGCTGACCGCGGTAGAAATACGGCGCCGAGTCGAAGACGAGCTTCTTGCTGACGGCGACGCCTTCCGCCGAGAGCAGCGCTACCTGCTTGGTCTCGTTGTTCAGCAACGACGTGGGTCGATCGAGCGAGTAGAGGTGGTACTCGAACAGCCCCTCTTCCTTGAACTGGCGCCCGTCGGCGGCGTCGGCGTCGCGCGCCGCCTCGTAGGCGACCGCCTCCGGGCTCGGCGGCGGCTGCACGCGGTTCACGTCGCCCGCCACCAAGCGCAGCGCTGCGTTTTCGTAGCTGGTGCCCGTGCGGTTATCGAGCGTCACCCAGCCGTTCAGGTCTGCGCGAGTATCGCTGTCATCCAGCTTGAGCACGTAGTCGGCGCGCCAGTTGAGGTTGCGGGTCAGGTAGGTGACCTCGACGTCTTGCTCGGACCGGTCGCTGCGGAGTAGCCAAACCAGAGTTGGCTCGTCGAGCAGGTTGGCGGGCACGTCCGCGAAGGCGTAGCGACCTCGAAAATTCGTGGTCACCTCCCCGTCGATACGCAAGGTGACGCCACCTTCGACGCCGAGCAGCTCGGCCACCTTCTTCTCCTCGCTGCCCGTCCGTTCGTTGTAGCGATAGACGGCGATCTGCTTGCCGACGTACTTCTCGAGCAGCTTCGCGGGCGTGAGCAGGTCGTAGCGGTAGTTCTGCTCCAGCACCTCGAACAGCGCGCCCTTCGTCAAGCTGTGCAGGCGCACCGTCTCGGGCTGGATCTGGCTCGAGACGTCCTTGAACGACAGCTCGACCCGCCCCGCCCCCAGCGGCAGGCGGCGCGTGTCGCGCACCACGCCGAAGTTCTGATTGTAGACCGTGACGGAGACGCTAGTGCGGTCGCTCTTGGTGCTCCCGCTCTGCGTCGTCCGCTCTGAACCCGCAGTTTTGGCGGGGACCTGGCAGCCAGCGAGCAACACGCACGCCACGGACCAGCCAAGGCCCCGCCGCGTGCGGGAAGAACGTTGCTGCATCGCTATCACCCTTCGAGAACTGCGCGGACGGGGCGAGCTTACAGTCGAAGGTCGGTTCGGGTTCGATGGCCGATTCTGGGCAGAAAAATCCCGTGAAGGTGCTCGACAGTCGCCGCAGCCACACGGCTTCGAGCAGCGTATCGGAACGAGTCGATCGCGTTTCATTTTTGGAAGGAGCCCCACTACCTGGGGTGATTTGGTGACGCTCGGGCCACTTAGCCATGTACCCGGAAGGTCCGGGCTTGCATAAGACACGCATGTGGGTTGCCGATTCCCGGCGGATCGACCACACCAGTGGACACTAGTTCGAGGAGCCAGATGAAGAAGAGTTCGTACTTGCTTGGGATGTTGGCGTTGGGTCTGCTTTCCATCTCAGCGACGAGTGGCTGCTCGTCCGAAGACCCGGCGAATAGCGGTCCCAACGGCGGCATGGCCGCTGGCGGCATGGCCGCTGGCGGTATGGCCACGGGCGGTGTGACCGCTGGCGGTGGCAGCGGCGGCGCACCGGCGTCGGGCGTCCCGAAGATGACCGGCCAGTACGTGGCGGGCGCAGCCGCTTTCACGATCCTCTCGGCTACTGACGCCGTGGCTGGGCCGGCGCCCGCCCCCGAGGGGTACACCAAGATGGGCTGCAACGGTTGCCACGGCACTCACGGGCAAGGCGCCGCCAGCTTGGGCCCTGAGATCCGCCATACCCCTGCTACCTACTCGAACTACGTGGTCCGCAACGGTCGCCCCTCGTCGTTCATGTCTCCCTTCCCCGAGGCAAGCCTGACGACAGCCCAGCTCGCGGAGATCCAGACCTGGCTCGCCGGGCAGCCGAAGCCCACCACCGGTCAGGGCTTGTACCTCGACTACTGCGCCAACTGTCACGGCCCAACCGGCGGCGGCGGCAGCGTACCGGTCAAGGCCTCGGCGCTCCCCACCGCCACCATCACGGCGACGGTGCGTGCGGGGGCCGGAGCGGATCCGGCGCAGCGCGGCCTTTACATGCCCGCGTTCGGCGCCGACATCCTGACCGACGCCGAGGTCACGATGATCGCGCAGTTCCTCGGCGGCACCTGAGCTAGGCCCGAAACAGAAGGGGCCCCGCAAGGGCCCCGGTGCATGGCGGTCGACTCGCTTGCCGGCCGCCACGCCGACGCGCTATTGACCGGCGCCGTGACGACACGCAGTGAGCTCCCGCAGTCCCGTCGCATCGTGATCAAGGTCGGGTCCAAGGCCCTGGCCGCCGATGGCGACTTGCAACAGAGCTTCGCGGAGCAGCTGGCAGCACTGGCCGAGCCCAAGCGCGGCTTCGTGCTGGTCACGAGCGGCGCGATCGCGTTCGGAATGAGCCGCCTCGGCTACCGCACGCGCCCCACCGAGACGGGGAAGCTGCAAGCCGCGGCCGCGGCCGGTCAAAGCGTGCTGATGCGACGCTGGGACGAGGCGTTCACGGCTCGCGGGCTCACGGTGGCGCAGGTGCTCCTCACCCACGATGACCTTGCCGACCGCGAGCGCGTCAACAACGCCCGCGACGCCTTCGCCGAGCTGCTCGAAGCGGGCGCCATTCCGGTGGTGAACGAGAACGACACCGTCTCGACGGCTGAAATCCGCCTCGACAACGACCAGCTCGCGGCGATGGTGGCCCCGCTCGTCTCGGCGGACCTGCTGATCCTGCTGACCGACGTCGAGGGAGTGCTCGACACGAACGGGAAACGCATCAGCCTGATGAGTGACGACGCGGAGCTCGGCACCGTGATCCAATCGGGCGAGCGCCTGGGCAGCGGCGGTATCCACAGCAAGCTCGACGCCGCCAACAAGGCTTGTCACTCCGGCGCGTCGGTGGTCATCGCGCAGGCGTCGCGGCCCCATGTCATCCGCGACATCGTAGCCGGGGCCGACGTGGGCACGCTCGTGCCGCGCCGCGCCGCGCTGCGCGCACGTCAGCACTGGATCGCCTACACGCTGCGCCCGCGCGGCACCGTGCTCGTCGACGCGGGCGCCGAAAAGGCGCTCCGCGGCGGGAAAAGCAGCTTGTTGCCGGTCGGCGTGCTGGGCGTGCGCGGGGAGTTCAACGCGGGCGACGCCGTAAAGCTGGTCGGGGCCAGCGGCAACGACATCGGTCGCGGGTTGAGCCGGCTCGGCGCGCTCGACGTTTCGCGCGCCGCCGGCAAGCAGCTCTCCGAGCTGGAGGTCGCCTTCGGCGGAGACGCGAAGGACATCGTGGTCGTGCACAAGGACGACCTCGTCCTCGCGTGACTTCTCGCGTGACTTCTCGCGTGACTTCTCGCTCGTCTCCTCGCTCGTCGGCGGCCCCTCGGTAGCTCGCGTCGCGCGGCGCCGGGCGCGCTACTGGCGTACATCGGCGCACATCGACGTTCACGCGGGCGCGTCGCGCGGCGATTTCCGAAAATCATTTCCAAGCATATCCTTGGTCGAGTGTCGGAACATTCCGCACGCGACGGTTGTCGAAGCATGACTGTGCACCTGGGGTCCCCACCTTGAGCAGCCTGCGAGCGTCGTTGGGGCTTTGTCTCGCGCTGTCGAGCCTGGGAGTCGGCTGCGCGCGGCTGCCGTTCTTCTCCCAAGCGCCAGCGGCGGCGCCTCGGCCCGCCTCAGCGCCGGCCCCGACGGTGCCGCCCAGCCTCGACCTACCCTTCGTGCTCAGCAGCAAAGACGACTACGTCGTGCGCATCGTGATCGGCAGCGTGACCTGCTCGGGGGCGCTGGTCGAAGACGACCGCGTGCTCACGGCGCACCACTGCGTATCGGCGCGCTCACCCTCCGGCGAAATGCTGAAATACGACGTCGACGCCAGCGAGATCCAGGTGGAGCTCGGCGGTGAAGACCTGCCTTGGGGCGAGGCGGGCGTGCGCGAAATCGTGGCGCCGACCTGCGGCTACGCGGCAGGCGACGGCGACATCGCGATATTGGTGCTCGATCGCCGCCTCGTCGGTATGGAGACGCGCGGGGCTCGCATCGATAGCCCTCCGCTACTCAAAGAAGAGATCGAGCCCATCGGCTTCGGTCGCTGCGCGCTGTCGACCGACGCGCTGCACCGCCGCAAGCGACCGGTCGCCGCCATCGACACCGTCTCCGACGCGAGGTTCCGAGCCACCGCGTCGATTTGCCCGGGTGACTCGGGCGGCCCCGTGGTGAGCCGAGCCGGCGACGTCGTCGGCGTCATCTCGGCCGCGGTCATGGACGCGAGCGAAGCCACGGCCGATCGCGCCGAGTTCACTCGCTTGGACCGCTTCCGGGCGCTGTTCGCGCGCGCCGAAGCCGTTTCCAAGGGGCAAAGCTTGGCCGAGCTGCCCCCCGTCGACTGCAAGCGCTAGCGGCCCGCGCCGGGCTCGCCCGAGCGATCGACTTGCGCCTTCGGGGGCCGTAAGCTCGTAGATCGCGGCCGGTCGAGTCCGGCGCTTCGATCCGCATGCGCAAGTTGTTTCGCGTTCTGTTCTGGGTCGCGCTCGTGCTGGGCGTGCTCATCGGTCTGTCGCGGGCCACCGCCCTCCGTTGGTGGCGCGTGCCGCACGACGCGCCCTTCTTCACCGCGTCGCTCTCACCCAGCATCGCGCCGGGCGACCTGATCCTGCTCTGGCGCCTGACCAAGCCAGGCTTCGGCGATCTGGTGATGTGCCCCGAGCCCGAGGACGAAAGTCGCGTGGTGATCGGTCGACTCGTCGGCGAAGAGCGCGATGAGCTCACCATCGTCGGCGCCAAAATCACCGTGAATGGCAAGACGCAAGACGTCGAAGGCAACTGCGCCGAAAGGACCTTTCTCGAGCACGATCCCGAGACGGGCGTGGAGGTGGAGCAGCACTGCTCGCTCGAAGCGATCGGCGGGGTGACGCACCTGCGCGGCGAGATACCGCCGCGCGCGCGCGCGCCGAGAGAAGTGAAACAAACCGTACCGGACGGCCACGTCTGGCTCGTCAGCGACAACCGGCTCTTTCCCTACGACTCGCGCGACTTCGGCCCCGTGCTGCGCGAGACTTGCACCGAGACCGTGTTCTTCCGCTTGGTGGGCGCGGGCGGCTACTTCGACACAGCGCGGCGCAATCAGGTCATTCGCTGAGCGCGAGCAGCCCCCGTCTCCTCCGAGGGCGGTCGTCCCGGCGGGGGCCGTGGCGAGCGCGACGTCGGGGCTCGGGCGGGGTCGCTGGCGGGCCGAGCTGGACGGCGCGAGCTCCCGGCACTTCATGAAGCCGGGTTGACGAAGGGCGAAAACCGCACGAGGGCGCGCGCGCTCACGGCCAGCGGTGCAGCCAGCTCGTAACCTTTGGCGGGGCCTGCCAGCGGTAGTATGACCGAGGGGTTCATGGCCTTCGGATCGCTCGACGTCGGGATCGTCTGCGGACGCTGCGATTCCTTCAATCCGATGGGGGCGGCGCGCTGCAGCTCTTGCGGACACGACGTGACGTTCATATCGGCCAGCAAGCCGGCGGGACCGAGATCTTCCCATCCGGGCGAAATTGTTGGAGGCTTCGAAGCGTCAGCGAGGATTGACCTCGCAACCTCGAGCCTCGAGGAGGAGCGGATGGATCAAGCCAGGTACTACGTCTGCGAGTCGTGCATGACCCCGGTGCCCAGTGGGCACAAGTTCTGCGGTCGCTGCGGCACCCCCGTGCCGGAAGCCATGATGCACCTGCACGCGGAGTTCTACGGCGACATGCAAGATCCGGCGAAGGCTCGCCTGATCTTGATCCGCGGCGAGGGCATGGATGGCCTGTCGTACCACCTGAAGGCCGATCAGCACCTGCTCGGACGCCAGGGCCAGCTCGAGTTCCCGGATGATCCGTTCATCTCGCCCAAGCACGCGAATTTCTTCTATCGCGACAACCGCTTGGTCGTCCGCGACGAAGGCTCGCTGAACGGCGTGTACTTCCGCATTCGCGGCTCGGTCGAGATCGGCCCCGGCGACCAGTTCGTGGTCGGAGAGCAAGTCTTCCGCCTCGACCCCACGCCGAAGGCATCCGACGGCGCCGATCCAGACGGTACGTTCTTCTATTCGTCCCCGAAGTACCCGAGCGCGTTCCGGCTGAACCAAGTGCTCGAAGGCGGGGCCATCGGCATGACGATCTGCGCGCGCGGGAACACGCTGCAGATTGGCCGCGAAGATGGCGATTTGAACTTCCCCGGCGACATGTTCATGTCGGCCAAGCACGCGACGGTCGAGGAGAAGGACGGCAAGTTCGTGCTGACCGACTTCGAGAGCCGCAACGGCACTTACCTGCGCCTCAAAGCGGAGCGCGCGCTGTCGCACGGCGACTACGTGTTCATCGGCAAGAAGCTGCTGCGGATCGAGCTCAACGCGAACTGAGCGCGGCTCTCTGCGTCCTCTCGGGTAGGCCGGGGTTCGCGCGGGCAGCTGCCCGCGGAACTTACGGCCCTTGCCCGCCGTCGTTCAGTCGGCGCACGAAGCGTCGACCGCCTCAGCGACGGCGACGCCGACGCCGGCGGGGACGGCGCTCACCGGTCGGCGCCAGCGCCGCCGCGTCACCGGTCGGCTCGGGGGCGTCGAAGGCGCCCTCCGCCGCGTCGCCGAGCGCAGCCCGATAGATGTCGAGCACTTCCATCGCCACCGGATAGAGCGGAGTGCGAGAGAAGCGTCCGCCCCGCCCCGACTCGAGGCGGGGCATGAGCGCGACGATGCGCCGAATCGACTCCGCGATGCGCCGCGGCACGTTCAAGCGATCGACGACACCTTCCAAGAACTCGTGCGCCGTCTCCACGCGGTCGCGCGCGCCGTCGCACGCCTCGCGCAGCGGCTCCGAGAGCAGCACCGTCCACAGCACGACGTCGTCGAGCGAGCCGCTCTCGATCGTGCGCCGATCCACCTCTTGCAGCAGCTGCCAGACGCGGTCGTCGTCTTCATCGCGATCGGCGAGGAACGTCGACAGCTCGGGCAAGAGCACGTCGAGCACGCCGGTTTCCCAGCACAGGAACAGCGCCCGGTGCGCGGCGCCTTCGCGCATCAGCCGCAAAATCTCCTCGAACAGACGCGGCTTGGCGGCGCGCGCCAGCGCTTTGCGCGCCTCGACGATGGCGTCATACGTCTCCGGCGTGATGCCCAGGTCGAGCTTCGCGCTGAACTTGATGGCGCGCAGGATGCGCACCGGATCTTCGAGGAAGCGCACCAGCGGCTTGCCGATGGTGTGCACGGCGCGCTTCTCGATGTCGGGCATGCCGCCGACCCAGTCGAGCACCTCGGCGCGCTCGAGATCGTAAAACAGCGCGTTGATGGTGAAATCGCGGCGGCGCGCGTCTTGATGGGCCTCGCCGAACACATTGTCGTTCCGGATCAGCAGGTCTTCGGCGCCGCGATCTTCGTCGGCCTCCGGCGCGCGCCGGAAGGTAGCCGTCTCGATGACCTTACCCCCGCCGAACAGCACGTGAACCAAGCGAAAGCGCCGGCCGATCACGCGCGAGTTACGGAACAGGCGCCGCACGTCGTCGGGGCGCGCGCTCGTGCACACGTCGAAGTCTTTGGGGCGACGCCCGAGCAGGAGATCGCGGACGCAGCCGCCGACCAGGTACGCTTCGTAACCTTGGCGCGTCAGGCGTCGCACCACCTTGGCCGCGTCCGGGTCGATACGATCCTCATCGAGCTCGAGCGGGTACACGGTCGGCCGCGGGCGCCCGTCGTCGGGACGATCGGAGCCGGCCGCCGACGACTCATCGTCGTCGTCGTCGGCCATGTCCTCGACCTCGTAGCGAAACTCTTCGAGCTCGTGATCGTCGGCTTCCGCAGGCTGGCCGAGCTCATCGAGCCCGTCGGTGTCGTCGTCGCGGCGGCGACGCCTGACTCCGGCCTTTTCTGGACTTCCCGACATGTTGACGTTTTCTAGGACGAGGACCCCGCCGTATACCAAAAACCCTGCGTCGTGGCAGGCTTCGCGCAATTGTTGGTAGATTACCGCGAGCCTGCACGAGGTCGAGTGGCCCGCGCGCCGCTCGAGGCCCCCGGCCTCACACCAGAAAGGCGCGAAAGCGCCGAGCAGACCAGCGCCTCCTGGCACGGACCGGGCGAGCCGATCAAGCGCGGCCAGGGCGGGCCCGCCGGCACCCGCCGATCGCGCACATCGGGTCCCGCGTACGTGATGGGCTGCCGAGCGAGCTCCGATTCCCGCTCCAGCGCCGGAGCGAGCTTCAGCGCGAGGTCGGGAGTGAGGCCGATCTGCTGCAGCGCCTTGCCGCTCGGCATCACGAACTGCAGGGTGGTCATGCGCAGCACGCCGCTCGGCACGACGGCGCCGAAATACTCCTGAACGCAACCTTTGCCGAACGTGCGCGAGCCGATCAGCACGCCGCGCTCGTAAGCCTGGACGGCCCCCGCCAGCATTTCGGCAGCGCTGGCCGTGTCTCCGTCGACCAGCACCGCCAGCGGCCCCGCGTACGACGGTTGCCGGCGCGGAGCCTCGACGAGCTCGGTCACGCTGCCGCGATGAATCAGCGGGAAGAGCCGCGCGCCCGGCAAAAAGAGGCCGAGCGCGTCGACGGCGGCGTCGAGCGAGCCGCCGCCGTTTCCGCGCAAATCGAGCAGCAGCGCTGCCGCGCGGGAGCCTTCCCGCTCCAGCACGTCCGCGAGCTCTACGCCGAGCTCGTCGCCGACGTCGTGAATGGCGATGCGCAGCACCCGCCGTTGCCCGCCGTACTCGATGTGCTCGAGCTCCAGCTCACCCGGCCGGGATGCGGCCGCGAGCGGCACCTCGAGCGACAGCGGCGCTGGCTCGCCTTGCCGCAGCACCTCCAATCGGAAGCTCCCGCCTTCCGGCTCGGAGCGAGCCGCTTGCTCGATTTGGTCGACGGTCGCGCCGGCCAGCGACAGGCCGTCGATGCTCAAGACCAGGTCGTCGACTTGGAGAGGCGGCGTGGGATCGGCCACGACGCGGGCGCCGAGCGGGGTGCGCGTGACGTCGGCCCAGAGCGGCGAGCCTGCGTCGAGCGTCTCGTCGCCCGCGTAAAGCGACCACTCTTCGTCGAACGGCGCGAAGTCACCGTGGGGATCGACGAGCGGAACATAGGCGCGCAGCGCCGAGAGCGTCGCGATCTCGGCGAGCACCGCCTCGTCGAGCGGCAGGTAGCGGCCGCGCGCCTCGTACACCAGCTCGCGCTGAGCCGGGAAGCGCGACGCGAAGGCCCCCAGCCGGCGCCCCAGCTCGCGCGCCAGCTCGACGCCGGTCCGCCGCACAGGGTCGTCTTCGAAGATGGGCTCGGCGGCGAGCTCGAACACCTCGCGCGCGCTGTGCGCTCGCCCGCTCTCGGCGCTGAACGCGGCGTCGAAGGCGCCCGCCAGGCTCACTTGCCAAGGCTGCCAAATCGCCGCGACGCGGCGCGCGCCGGCGCAGCCCGGCACCCGATCGCGCAGGCTCGCGAGCATGGCTTCCGCCTCCGCCGAGAGCGCCTCCGCGACGGGGCTGTCAGGCGACGCTGACCAGAAGCCATGCGGATCGAGCATGCTGCCCCACAGCGCGGACAGCTCGCGCGGCAGCGGCGCGATCACGGGCGTCGCGAGCTCCTGCTCCAAGAAGGAGCTGATGCTCAAGGCGTCTTCGCAGCTGATGCCCGGCGGCGCGCCGCTGGGCCGGCGCAGCGCGTCGCCGCGCTCGGCATCGCTCGGGAGACTGGTCGGAGGAGCATCGACCCGCGAGCCCGGCGGCGTGGCGGTGACCTCGTCGTCGGAAGCGGCTCCACCCCGCAGCAGCAAGAGCGCCGCCACCATGCCTCCTGCGCCGATCAAGCCGGCCCGACGAAGCGTTCGCTGGGCGCCGTGACTGGTCACCGCGCCCGTGATGCCCGAGCCCCGGCGAGGCGGCAAGCGCCGCCGCGGGGGCTTCGAGTATGTTAGGGCCGTGCGGTTCGACGCCTTGATCGTGCTCGGGTGCAGCGTGCGACACGGGCAGCTCTCACCCGCGGCCCAGCGGCGGGTCGAGCGCGCGGCGCTCGCCTACCACGAGCACGGGCCGACGCGCGTGCTGGCCGCCGGCGGCAAGCGTTGGCACGGCCACCGTGAATGCGAGGTCTTCGCGCGCGGTCTGATTGAACGCGGCGTGCTCGCCGAGCACGTGGTGCTCGAGCTCGACTCGCTGACGACGCGCGGCAACGCCGCGGGCGTCGCCCGGCTGCTCGCGGCGGAAGCGCCGCTCACGCTCGGCCTCGTGACGTGCGATTGGCACATGCCACGCGCGCTTTGGCTGTTCCGCCGCGCCGGTCTGCGCGTCACGCCACTGCCCGCCCCCACCCCATCGAGCTCGCTCCGGGCCAAGTGGTGGCGAGGTGCGCGCGAGCGGCTCAGCCTCGCCCTCGACGTGCTGCGCGCTCCGCTGTTCGTGCTCGCGGCGCTGTGCCTGATTGGCTGTAGCAAGCCGGCCGCGCCGCACGCGACCGGCGCGCCGAGTGCGACGCCCAGCGCGCCGAACGGCCGCGCGCGTGCCCTGCTCGACGCCGAGCTCAAGCGGAACGCGGCGGCCATCAGCGAAGACGATCTCGTCGCCGAGAGCGCCGAGACGCGGCGGGCGGCGGTGCGCAGCCTGGCGCGCATTCGAGACGAGCGCTCGTTCTCAGCGCTGCTCGGGGCGCTCGCGGACGAAGATCCCGACGTCGTTGCGTGGGCGGCGTTCGGCGTCGGACAGCTCTGCCGGGGTCACGAGCTGACGGCCGCGTCGCGGTTGAGCGTGCGCGCAGCGACGCTCGCTAGTCAGCCTAACCCCGCGCTCAGAGCTGCGATCCCGAGCCTGGCCCTGGCCCTCGGCCGCTGCGCGAGCGACGAAGCGGAGCGCAGCCTGCGCGCTTGGCTTCGCCTCGAGCCGCCGCTCGCCCAGGCCGCGGCCTTGGGCCTCGGCGAGGTCGCGCGCAAGCGCAAGCGGCTCGACGACGCGACGGTGGCGGCGCTGCTCGACGGAGCGAGCCGCGACGCCAGCGGCAGCTCCTATTACGCGATCGAGAGCCTGCCCGGGCTCGGCGCGGCGGCGCGCGCGCGCCTGCTCGAGGTGAGCGCCTCCGCCGTCGAGAGCAGAGGGCCGGCGCGGCCGTTCGCGCTCCGCGCGCTGGCCCGCGCGGGAGCGGCCGCAGCTCGCCCGCTCCGCGACGCCCTCACCTCGGCGTCGACGACCGAAGCGGAGCGAGCCGACGCGGCGCGCTCGCTGATCGCGCTCGGCGCCGACGGCCAAGCCGATCTCGCGGCCGCGCTCGAGAGCCGCGCCCGCGCCCTGATCGACTCGAAAGACTGGCTCAGCCCGGCTCACGGCGTGGTGCTGACCCTGCTCGAAGGCGCCCCGCCCGCGTCGTCTGCGCGAGCAATCCTGACCGAGCTAGCCGGGCTCACGCTGGACGGCGACCCGCCGCCGGTGGTCCGCCGCAAGGTGATGCTGCGCTGCCGCGCCGCCGCCGCACTCGCCGGCAAGGCCAGCGCTAGCCGCGCGCTCGTAGCCTGCGATCCGTCTCCGCCCGCCGAGCGCCGCGAAGGCGCGCTCGCGCAGCTGAAGGTCTTGGCGCGAGGCCCGCTCGACGGCCCCCGCGGCGCGCTCTTCCGCAGCTTCGCGCGCTCGAGCGATCGCGTCGTGCGCGAAGCCGCGCTCGAGCTGCTCATGGCTCACGACGAAGTGGCCGGCATCCCCGAGCTGCTCACGGAAGCGCTCTCGGCCCCGGAGGTAGGAGTGCGCGCCACCGCGGCCAAGGTGCTCGCGCGTTATCCCGCGCGCGCTCAAGCCCCGAGCCGCGACGCCGCCAGCGCGCCCGTCGATCCGCGCGTGGTGCGCGCGCTGACCGCGCAGCTCGCCGAAATGGCCGAGCACGACCAGATCGAGCTGTCGGCGCTGCTCATGGACGCCGCCGCGAGTCTCGAGCTGCTCGGGGGCAAGGCGGCGATCGAAAAGGCCTGTGCCTCCCCGAACCCGACGTTGCGTGAGCACGCCGAGCGCGCGCTCCAGCGCTTGGGTGAGCGAGAGCGGCGCTGCCCGCTCGTCGTCGGCGCCGAGACAGCCGCGGCTCCCCCCGAAGACGCGCGGCTCGTCTTCGAAACCGACGTTGGCTCGCTCGGCTTGACGTTGAACGCTACGACGAGCCCGTTCGCTACCGCGCGCCTCCTGCAGCTGGTGAGCTCGGGCTTCTTCGACGGCATGCTGGTGCATCGGGTCGTGCCCGGCTTCGTCGTGCAGGTCGGCGATCCGGACGGAGACGGCTTCGGCGGCCCCCTGCTCGCGCCCTTGCGCTGTGAAACCAGCGGCCAGCCCTTCGACGTCGGCAGCGTGGGCATCGCGCTGGCGGGCCGCGACACCGGCCTGAGCCAGTTCTTCGTCACGCTGCGGCGAGCGCCGCACCTCGACGGCGACTACTCGCTCGTCGGCCGCGCGGAGCCGGGCTGGGAGCGGCTGGCCACCGGCGACCGCATCATCAAGGCGCGCGTGCTCGAAGCAGCCGTGAAGTAAAGGTATAGTCCGCCCGATGCTCTTGGTCGTCGATCTCGGTAACACCAACGTGGTGCTCGGCCTGTACGAGGGCGAAGAGCTGGTGCAAACGTTCCGGGTCGCGACCGTGCGCTCGCGCACCGAAGACGAGTACGCGGTGCTGCTCCAGCAGCTGCTGTCGCTACGCCGGCTCTCGGGCAAGAGCGTGACGGCGGCGATCATCGCCAGCGTCGTGCCTCAGCTGACGGACGTGATGGTCTCCGCGATCCGCCAGGCCGTCGGTCGGGAGCCGCTGCTCGTCGGCCCCGGCTTGAAGACGGGAATTTCCGTGCTCTACGACAATCCGCACGACGTCGGCGCGGATCGCATCGTCGACGCCGTCGCGGCGTTCGCCCGCTATCAGGCGGGGGTCATCGTCGTCGACTTCGGCACCGCGACCACCTTCAACTGTGTATCACCGAAGGGTGAGTACCTAGGCGGCGTGATCGTGCCGGGCGTGAAGGTGAGCCTCGAAGGCCTGATGCGCAGCGCGGCCAAGCTGCGCCCCGTGGAGCTCACGGCGCCGCCGCACGTGCTCGGGCGCAACACCACCCACGCCCTGCAGTCGGGCGCCATCCACGGCTACGCGGCGATGGTCGACGGCCTCGTCGACCGCCTGCGCGAAGAGCTGGGCTTCCCCTGCAAGGTGATCGCGACGGGCGGCCTGTCGTCGCTGATCGGCAAGCACGCCAAGCGCATCGAAGCGCTGGACCTGAACCTGACCCTCGAGGGTCT
The DNA here is from genome assembly GCA_023431345.1 of Pseudomonadota bacterium. Lineage (GTDB taxonomy): Bacteria > Myxococcota_A > Polyangia > Polyangiales > Polyangiaceae > PMG-095. The sequence continues at coordinate 22,904 of JAEYWK010000186.1, read as the reverse complement.
ACGCATCTTGTACGAGCGGAACAGCAAAGCGCACGCCAAGTGAACCGCCGCGCCCTCGTCGGCTCGCTCGGCGCGCTGGTCTTGTCGGCGGGCGCAGCGCTCACGCTGAGCCGCAGGTCAGCTCGCGGCCCGGCGCCGGCGCCGAGCAGGCTACGGCTCGTCTCGCTCTCTCCCGCCCTGACCGAAACCGTGCTGGCGTTGGGCGGCGGCTCGCAGCTCGTCGGCGTCAGCGACTATTGCAAGCTCCCCGAGACACTGCCGCTACCGCGCGTCGGCAGCTCGCTCACCCCCGCTTACGAAGCCATCGCGCGGCTGCATCCCTCACACATCTTGAGCGACGACAGCGCCGCGTCGAAGGGACGTGAGCTCTCCGCGCTCGGGCCGTGCGAAATCTTGCCCTGGCTCACGCTGGGGCAAGTCGTGAGCAGCACGCGCCGCATCGGCGAGCTGCTCGGGCGCGAGTCCGCCGGCAACGCGCTGGCAGAGCGGCTCGAGCGTGAGCTGTCGCGAAAGCCGCCCGCGGACGCGCCGCGCGCCCTCCTGCTGCTGTCGTACGATCCCGAGCGGCCAGCGGAGGTTTGGTTCATCCGCCCCAACTCCCTGCACGGCGCTGCGCTCACGGCGGCGGGGGCCCGCAACGCCGTCGCCGGAGACGTGACGGGCTTGCCTCGGCTCGGCGTCGAGCAGCTACTCGCGCTCGATCCGGACGTGGTCTTGATCATGCCGCCGCCCGAGGCGTCGCTGGCGCAGCAGCAGCGCTCGCTCGAGGCGTTCGAGAAGCTCGCGCCGCTGCGCGCCGTGAAGGACGGCCGCGTCGCCATCGTCCGCGGCGGCACGCAGTCGGTCGGCCCCAGCATCTTGGAGCAGGTGAGCGCGCTCGCGGAAGCGCTCGCGCAGCTGCCGCGGCCAGATCCGCCTTCTGGGCGGGTCGAGTGAAGTGCTAAGAAGCGGGCCGTGCAGCTGAAGCTTACGCAGGTCACGATCATGCGCCAACAGCGGCGCCTGCTCGACGGCGTCAGCCTCACGCTCCCAGCGGGCGAGCTGCTCGCGCTCGTCGGCCCCAACGGCGCGGGTAAGACGAGCCTGCTCCGCGCCACGCTCGGCCTCACTCCGCTCCACGCGGGGCAAATCACGCTCGACGGCGTCGACGTGACGCAGCTCTCGCCACGCGAGCGCGCCGCGCGAGTGGCGTGGCTCCCTCAGCACAGCGCCGCCGCGGAGGAGCTCTCGGCGCTCGAGGTGGTCACGGCCGCGCGCTTTCGCTTCGACGAGGCGTTCGCCCTCAGCCGCCGCGAAGCCCGCGCGGCCCTCGATCGGGTCGGCGTCGGCCCGCTCGCGGCTCGGCCCCTCGCTCGTCTCTCGGGCGGAGAGCGCCAGCGCGTGGCCTTGGCTGGTTTGCTGGCGCAAGCCGCGCCCGTGCTCCTGCTCGACGAGCCTGCCAATCACCTCGATCCCGCGCAGCAGCTCGAGGTGTACCGGCTCCTGGGCGACCTGTGGCGCGAAGGCAAGGGCCTCGTCTGCGTGACCCACGACGTGAACCTGCTGCGCCATTTGGGCCGCGCGGCGCAGGTGCGAGTCGCGGGGATCGGCGCGGGCAAGCTCGCCTTCGAGTGCCGGCTCGATTCTCCGGAGCTGCCCGAGCGCCTGAGCCAGTTGTTCGCGGTGCAGATGCGCGACCTCGACCTCGACGGCGACCGAATCTTGATCGCGGAGCGACGGTGAGCCTGCGCGCCGTCCTGTTCGTGCTCGGGGCGACCGCGCTCGTGACGTCATCGCTCTGGATCGGGCCGAGCTTCGGCGGCAGCACGCGCGAGTTCGTCATGCTCGAGCTGCGGCTGCCGCGCTTACTGGTCGGCGCCCTCGTCGGCGGCACCCTCTCGCTGGCAGGGGCCGCATTTCAAGCGGTCTTCAACAACGCCCTCGCCACTCCCAGCACCGTGGGCACGACGGCCGGCGCCACGCTCGGGGCGCTCTTGGCCCTCGCGCTCGACGTCGGGGGTGGGCTGTTCGGGGTTTCGCTGCTCACGGCTTCGGCGTTCGCAGGCGCGCTCGTGACGACGCTGCTCGTCTCGGGGCTCGCGGCGTCGGGGCGGCTGTCGAAAAACGACGTCCTGCTCGCCGGCATCGCCGTGTCGCTCGCGGCGAGCGCGCTGGCCAGTGGCGTGCAATTCGCTTCCGACGCGCGCGCGCTCGTGGCCGCCGCGCAATGGTCGCTCGGCCAATTGCCGCAGGTCGGCTACCGCGGCGTGGCGTGGGTCGGACCCTTCTCACTCATCACGCTGATTGGTCTGCTGGCCCTGGGCCGGCCGCTGCAAAACTTGGCGCTGGGTGAAGAGCTGGCCCAAACCCAAGGCGTGGGCGTGGCTCGTTTGCGCTTTTCGGTGCTGCTCGTGGCATCGCTGGGCGTCGCAGCCTGCGTCGCTTGGTGCGGCCCCATCGCCTTCGTCGGCTTGATCGTACCGCACCTCGTGAGGCTACTCGTAGGGCCGGGGCTGCGAGCGCTCTTGCCGCTGTCGTTCGTCGGCGGCGCCGCTTTCTTGGTCGTGTGTGACACCGTAGCGCGCGTCGTCTTGCCAGGGCGCGAGCTGCCGGTCGGCGTCATCACCGCCGCGCTCGGCGCGCCCGCGCTGGTTTTCTTGGTATCGCGCTCTCGCCGGGAGTAGACCTCTCGTCGCCGCATGCGTTTCGCGTTGATCTCCGACGTGCATCTCGGGCCCGAAGCGTGCCACCAAGGCAAGCTGCGCAAGCTCACCGGTCAGTCCGAGCCGCTCGTGCGCGACTTCGTTCGGCGCATGAAGCACGAGCTCGAGCCCGACTTGGTCATCAACCTGGGCGACGTGCTGGAAGACGAGAGCCCCGAGCAAGATCGGCTGCGCTACGCTCACTTCGTCTCGATGCTGAACGAGATCGGCAAGCCCGTGATCCACGTCGCCGGCAACCACGACACGATCCACCTCAGCCCTGCGGAGCTGTGCGGCATGTGGGGCACGAGCGACAGCCCCGTTTACTCGCGTGACGTGGGCGGCTTTCACTTCGCCGTGCTGCGCACGATCGAGCACCGCGGGGAGCGCATCGAGCTGCCCCAAGAGCAAATTCACTGGCTAGCGGCGGACCTCGCCCGAGCCACGCTGCCTTGCATCGTGCTCATGCATCACCCGATCAGCGAGATGCGACTGGAGGGCAACCGCTGGTTCGAGAAGCGTCATCACCTGTGCCGAGTGGTCGAGCGCCGCGCGGCGCGTGAGGTCATCGAACAATCCGGCAAGGTCGTCGCCGTGTTCAACGGCCACGTGCACTGGAACCACCTCGACATCATCGCCGGCATCCCCTACATCACGCTGCAGAGCCTGATCGAGAACCTCGACGACGACGCCCCCGGGCGCGCCGCCGCCGCCTACGCCGTGTGCGACGTCGACGAGCGACGCCTCGTCATCACCGTGCACGGCGCCGAGACGCTGCGTTATCAGCTCGAGCGACGCTGAGCCTGGCACCTCCGCGCCAGGTTCGACGAGTCTGCGACAGCTGCGAGCGAAGTCCGCGCCTCACGTCGGTTCGTCGGCGGGGGCGATGCGACCGTCGACGCTGGCCGAGCGGCCCTGATTCGCGCGCGCAGAGGCGTCCCAGCGGGATCGAATGAGACCTGATGGCCGCCTGCCTGCTGGTTTTCGCGCAATTCTGGGCGGCACGAGAGTTGCTCCACCTAGCCCTCAAGGAGTTCGACATGAGCAACGCCTCGAAACGCAGTGAAGGCGCCGCCGAGAAGCTCGGTGGCAAGATCAAGGGCACGATCGGCAAGCTGATCGACAACGAGCAGATGGAAGCCGAGGGCGAAGCCAAAGAAGCCGCTGGCCGCACCAAGGAAGAGTCTGCCAAGGCCGCGGAGCGAGCCAAAGGCAAGCTCGAGGAGGCCACGGGCGCTCTCAAGAACCGCGTCGGTCACGTGATCGACAACGAGCAGATGCAGGCCGAGGGCAAGGTGCGCGAGCTCAAGGGCGAAGCGCGCCAGCAGGCCAACAAGTAGCCAGCGCTCGCTCCGCAGAGGCCCCGCCGAAGCCCACCACCCCGGGCTGCGGGCGGGTCCGACGCCAGCGAGCTCCGACCGAACGTCGCGGGTTGGTCCTGCACGTCAAAGGTTCGCGCTGCCGCAGCCCCCCGGGAGGCGGCAGCGCGAACTGCATTGGGGGGTCAGCCGGCGGGCGCGCACAGCACCAGCCGCCCCCGGTGCCGCGTCGGTGTCGCGCCGCCGCAGGAACCGATCAGGGAAAATTGCCCGCACGAAAGCCGAAAAGTACAGGCTTCGTCAATTAGTAAGGGAAATTAAGAAATCCCCTTTTCAGCCGGACAGCTTGCTGATTCACTATCTGGGTCGTCGCTCGTTGGGTGCGCGACCTCATACCGACCCAGGACGGATCATGAACTCATCCCGGTTGTTCACGGCTAGTTGTGTAGCGCTCATCGTCACGGCGATGAGCTTCGCGTTGCGGGGCGCTGCCACCGCCGAGTGGGTGGCTCAGCTCAACCTCACTAATGAGCAAGCGGGCTGGATCAACGGCTCCGCGTTTTGGGGCTTCACGCTCGCGATGATGTTCGGGGGTCCGCTGGTCGATGCGCTGGGCCTCGGGCGCATCATCGGCGTCGCGTTCGTCGGCCACGCGCTCGGCATCCTCCTCACCCTGGTCGCCTGGGACTTTTGGAGCTTGTTCGCCGGCACGCTGATCTTCGGCATCGCCAACGGCTCGGTCGAAGCCGCGTGTAACCCGCTGGTCGCGTCGCTGTTTCCCAACAATCAGACGACCAAGCTCAATCATTTCCACGTCTGGTTTCCGGGCGGCATCGTGATCGGCGGCTTGCTGTCGTTCGTGTTCGGCAAGCTCGGGCTCGGCTGGCGCGCCCAGTTCGTGACCATGCTCGTGCCGCTGGCTGTCTACGGCTTCCTGTTCGTGCGCCAGCAGTTCCCGCAGACCGAGCGCGTGCAGCGCGGCGAAACGACGGGCTCGATGTTCACGGCCTGCCTGTCGCCCGGCTTCTTGCTGATGGTCGGCTGCATGCTGCTCACCGCCGCCACCGAGCTCGGACCGGGCCAGTGGATCCCGTCGATTTTGGAGCACGCCGGCGTCTCCGGCATCTTGGTGCTGGTGTGGATCACCGGCTTGATGGCGGTTGGTCGCATGTTCGCAGGGCCCTTCGTACACAAGCTCTCGCCCATCGGCATGCTGGTCGCCAGCGCGCTGATGAGCACCGCCGGCCTCTACGCGATGTCGCACAGCACGGGCGCGATGCTGTTCGCTTCCGCGACGCTGTTCGCGTTCGGTGTCTGCTTCTTCTGGCCGACGATGCTCGGCTTCGTCGCCGAGAACTACCCGAAGACGGGCGCGCTCGGCCTGGCCATCATGGGCGGCGCCGGCATGCTCAGCGTCAGCTTCGTGCTGCCGGTGATCGGCGGTTGGTACGACTCGGGCATCGCGGCGCGTAGCGGTGCCGACGCGGCCCCCACGGGGGAGGCGCTCGCCGCCATCCAAGCGGCGGCGGGTCTCGAGGCCCTCGGCAAGGTGGCGCTCCTGCCCACCATCCTCAGCGTGGTCTTCATCGCGATCGCCGTGACGCGGCGCAAGAAGGAGCCGGCGGCCGTCGCCGCTCACTGATGAGCTAGCGACGAAGAGCTAGCCTCGAAGACGAGAGGCGGGTGCCCGAGTGGCGCCCGCCTTTCGCGTTTTTGTCCTCGGCGTCGTAGCCTCGCTGACTCTTGCTCAGCGTCGTCTGCAGCGAAGGGCGAACCATGTCGATGACGGAAACGGAGCTTCGATGCCACGCGCCGCTCGGCGATGCCGCGGCGCTGATCCGCATCGAGCGCGGCCTGGTCTTGAGCGTGGGCGAAGAGCTCTTTCGCGTGGAAGTGCTCCGTCCCGACGTCTTGAAGCTCGCCATCTCACAAGCCGGTCGCTTCGAGCAGCAGCCGACCTTCGCGGTCGCGCAAGAACCGGCCGAACGTTACCCCTTCGAGATCGAAGAAGGGGACGCTTGCGTGGTCGTGCGCACGAGCGCGCTTCGTCTCGTCATCACCAGGCGCCCCTTCGGCCTGGCCGCGTACCGCGCCGATGGCAGCGTGCTCTTCGAGGACGAGACGGACGAGCACGGACAGAGCCGAGGCTTGTTGCAATTGAACGACTCGTTCGTGGTCAGTCGCCGCATGGGCGAACGCGACGCGGTCTACGGGCTCGGCCAGAAGACGGGCCGCGGCAACCGGCGCGGCCGCAAGCTCGTGCTCTGGAACACCGACATTCTCGCGCCCGAGGTGCTGAAGCAGCAGCGCGTCTTCGAGGCCGACCTGAGCCTGCACGGCAAAGATCCGAGCTTCGACCCCTACTACACCTCGATTCCCTTCTTCTACCACGCCCGGGTCGACGCCGCGGGCGACGCGAAGCTGGCCGGCTTCTTCATCGACAACGGCTACAAGGCGACGTTCGACTTCACGCAGCCCCACGCCTATCGCTACTCGTTCGGCGGTGGCCAATACACCGAGTACGTCTTCGCCGGCCCCGAGCTGCCGGCCATCCTCGAAGCCTACTCGGCGCTCACCGGTCGCATGCAGCCTCCGCCGCTCTGGGCGCTCGGGCACCACCAGTGCCGCTGGAAAGACTACGACCAAGACGAGCTGCTCGCTGTCGGTCGCGAGTATCGACAGCGGAAGCTACCGTGCGATGCGCTGTGGCTCGACATCGGCTACATGGAGGGCTACCGCGTCTACACTTGGAGCAAGCAGCGCTTCCCTGATGTGCCGCGCTTCTTGAAGGCGGCCCAGGACGCGAGCTTCAAGCTCGTCACCATCGTGGATCCGGGCGTGAAGCTCGACCCCGGCTACGCAGTGTACGAGGCGGGGCGCGCCCGAGGCGTCTTCTGCAAGACCGAGGCGGGCAAGCCGTACGTGGGGCAGGTCTGGCCAGGGCGCGCGGTCTTCCCCGATTTCTCGTTGGAAAAGGCGCGTGATTTCTGGGCCGAGCTTTGCGCCGAGCACCTGCGCCAGGGCGTCGCCGGGATTTGGAACGACATGAACGAGCCCGCCACCGGTGAGGTCGAACCTTTCAGCATGCGCTTCGATCGCGACGGCGAAAATCATTCGCACGAGCGCTTCCACAATCAGTACGGCCTGCTCATGGCGATGGCGACGCTGCAGGGCTTCGCGCACTTCGACCCGAGCGCGCGCCCCTTCATCTTGAGCCGGGCCGGCTCCGCCGGCATCCAGCGCGTGGCGGCGCAGTGGCTCGGCGACAACCATTCGGAGTGGGAGCACCTGCAGCTGAGCCTGCCCATGGCGATGGGGCTGGGCTTGTCGGGGCAGCCCTTCGTCGGAGCCGATATTCCCGGCTTCGCGGGTACCCCGACCCCGGAGCTCGCCGTACGTTGGTTCCAGTACGGCGCGCTCACGCCGTTCTGCCGCTGCCACGCCGCGATGGGAGAGCCCGACCAGTATCCCTGGTCGTTCGGCGCCGCGGTCGAGAAGCTCGCGCGCGAGTCACTCGAGCTTCGTTACAAACTCTTACCCTATTTGTACGCGAAATTTTGGGATGCTCATGAGACCGGGGCCCCCATCCAGCGCCCGCTGCTCTTCGACTTCCAGAACGACGGCGCCGCGCGGGAGATCGACGACCAGTACTTGCTGGGCGACGCCCTGCTCGTGGCGCCGATCCTGAAGGCGGGCGCGACGACGCGCAGCGTCTACCTGCCGCGGGGCAGCTGGTACGACTGGCACACGGGCGCCCTCCACGCCGGTGAGAGCTATGTCAGCGTCGACGCGCCGCTCGACCGGATCCCGCTGTTCGCACGCGGGGGCTCGGTGATCGCGTGCCACCGCGCCACGCTGCAATCGACGGCGGAGCACCAGGCCGAAGAGCTCGAGCTGCACGTCTTCATCCCCAGTCACGACGGTGAGTACGCCTCACTCCTGCACGAAGACGACGGCAAGACGAAGGCACACGAGCAGGGCTCCTTCTTGCGCACCCGCTTCGTCCTCACACGCGAAGCGACTCGCGTGCGACTGCACGCCAGCATCTCGGGCAAAGGTTACGCCGAGCATCGGCGTAGGAGGCTCATCCTCGTGCTGCACGGCGCGGTCCAAGCGCTGGAAGTCGACGGGCGCGCGCTGCAGCTCGAAAACGGCAGCGTGACGCTCCACAACCCCGGAACTGGTTTCTATCTGCTCGCCAAGCTCGCTTCGTAGCGGCGGGCCGGCTCGCCGAAGCGCGCGGCGGCTCAACACGATCGTGGACGCGACCCCCACGAAGTGATGGCTCCGTGCGCAGGTCAGCGAATCGGCCCAATGAGACACTCTGTCGCACTCAGCGTCAGCCTTACGCTGTAAGCGTAACTTTCGGCATTTTCTTCGCCCCCCGCGCCGAAAAGTAACTTTCACGACATGTCTTACCAGGTAGGTTGCGCGCCATGCGTGAACTCGCCGTCTATGGTTTCGACAGCGACGACCAAACCCTGGTCGGCCTCGGCCCTGTGGAGCGCGCGCGCCGCTCGCGTGCGAACAACGAGGTTCCGGACAGCCAGCGGATGCCGGCCTCCGAGTCACCTGGTCCGTTCATCGCGGATGATGACGAGCGTGCTCCCGCGCTGCGCCGGAAGAAGCCGGGCGCCTGGGCGCTCGCGGTACCGGCCGTGCTCGTGGCCGTCTCCGCCGCGTTCGCTCTGACGCGCGGACCGCAGCCGAGCAAGCTCGCGCGCGCGGCCGCTGGGTTGCCGCTCGCGACCGGTCAGGTGAATCAACGGATCAGCGAGGTGGCGCGCCGCGCCGCGGCTTCGCCGCCCCCGGCCGAGAGCTCCAGCGAGTCGACCGAGAGCGAAGGCGCGACCGACGCGAGCGCGGCCGGCGACGAGCGGCTGTCGAGCACCGACGGCGCCGCGGGAGCGCGAGCGTCGCTCGCGGCGCTGCCCGTGAGCTTGTCGGACCTGCCCGCGTCGCCGATCTTCGACAAGTCGAGCCGGCCCGACGCCAGCATCGGCACCATCAACGTGACCTCGAGCCCGCCCGCGAACGTGGTGCTCGATGGTCGTCCCTTAGGCAAGGCGCCGCGTCTCATCCGCGTGCCCGCCGGGCTCCACACCGTCGTCTTCATTCATCCGCTGCATGGCCGCCGGTCGCTCACCGTGAACGTGATGCCCGGGGTGACCACCGGCGCCTCCGCCGTTTTCTGAGGGGCCACGAGCTCGCGCAGCGCCGGGCGCTTGCGCGGCGCCGCGTCGCGCTACAAATTGCGCCGTATGACCCCCGCGGTGAGCTCCGTCATCGAGCAGCTCGTCGAGCACCGCCACGAGTTTCTCGGCTTCTTGCAGCGGCGCTTGGGCGACCGCGCGCTGGCGGAGGACCTCTTGCAAGAGGCGTTCACGCGCGGCCTGCACAAAGCGGAGCAGATCGAGCAGCAAGAGTCGGCGGTGGCGTGGTTCTACCGCGTGCTGAGGAACTCGATCACGGACTATCGGCGCCGCGCGGCCGCGCACGCCGGCAAGCTCGAAGCGCTGCAGCGAGAGCTCTCGGAGCCCGCCGAGCCCGAGGTCGAGCGCGCGGTGTGTCGATGTGTCAGCGGTCTCGCCCGAACCCTGAAGCCAGAATACGCAGCGGCGCTGGACGCGGTGGAGGTGCAAGGCATGCAGGTCAAGGCCTTCGCCGAGGCCGAGGGCATCTCGAGCAACAACGCCGCCGTGCGGGTGTTCCGAGCGCGCGAGGCCCTGCGAGCCCAGCTCAAGAAATGCTGCGGCAGCTGCGCCGACGACCAGTGCCGCGACTGCACGTGCCACGCCACGAAGAGCAGCTCGACGCCCGCCCTCGCGAGATAGCACGGGTCGCGGGCGATCAGCCCCCTCAGCGCGAAAGCTCGTCGACGAGCGCTCGCGCTTCGCTCTGGCGGTAGCCCATCTTGCCGCTCGCGAAGGGCTCGAGCGCCTGGCGCGCCTCAGCGTCGCGACCGAGCCTGAGCAGACAGATGGCGCGGTTGTAACGCGCCTCCGTCGCGAACCGGCCCCGGGGCGCGGCTCGCAGGTACGCCTCCCAGCCCGTCAAGGCGCGGGCGTAGTCGTGACTGCCGAAGTGCGCGGCGTGCGCGAGGCGATACAGATCGCCATCGGGGTCTTGGAAGACTGCGCTCGGCGCCGCCTTGCTCGACGAGCTGGGAGCGAGCTTCGGCTCGGGCTTCGGCTCATCTTCGACGGCGGGCGGCGTGGCGATGACCGGTGGCGGCTCGGGCGCCGGCTTCGGCGCGGGAGCCAGGCCTTGGGCTTTGTGGGGCTCGCTGGGGGCCGGAGCTTCGTGGGTGTAGCTCACCGCTCGGCTGAGCGCGTGGAACATCGCGGGCAAGCGCCCGGTCGCGGCCCCCCACGCCGTGCCGGCGGCCAAGCAAGCCGCCATCGGCAGGACGAACGCCAGGCGTGTGCGGCGCTTGACCTTGCCTCGGTGCAGGCTCGCCATCACGCGCGCGCGAGTGAAGCGACCATCGGCGGCGGCCTCTTCGGTCTGCGTTTCCTCGCGCAGCGCTTGCGTCGCCGCTTTCAACAGCTCATCGCTCACGGGGCACCTCCTCCGACAGCGCTTCCCGCAGCTTCCTTTTGGCGTGATGCAGGCGTGTGCGCACGGTGCCCTCCGGCACGCCCGTGATCGCGGCCACCTCCGGCGACGAGCGCTCTTCCACTTCGCACAGCACGAACGTGACGCGCTGCTCGAGCGGCAGCGTATCGAGCGCTTGCGTGAGCAGCGAGGCCAGCTCCTTGCGGCGCTGCAGCTGCTCCGGATCGGCCGAGCTACCTTCGGGCTCGAGCGCGTAACGGCTCATCGCCGCGCGGCGGCGGGAGGCAGCGCGCACGTGGTGGCGCGCGTGGTTGACGGCGATCGAGATCAGGAAGGTGCGCAGAGAAGACTCGAACCGATAGCCTCGCATCGCGCGCGGCAGCGCCACGAACACTTCATGGACCAGGTCCTCGGCGGCCGAGGGGTCACCCACCAAGCGCGACGCGAACGCGCGCACGGCGCGGTGATGTTGATCGTACACCTCACCCACCGCCGCCGGATCGGCCGCCACCAATCGAGCGACCAAGTCCTGCTCGTCGGGCGATGCGTCTTGGAGAGGTGCCGTAGGAGAGAGCACGAGGCCGCCGACATTCATATCGCGACTCCTCCCCCAACTCGTGGCTCACGAGCCTGAGCGGGCCCGGGCTGGGTCGGAGCTTGGCTCGGCCTCGTCATGACGGGGGTCAGTGCCCGCGGCCGGCCGGACTGTTCAACGGTGCGTCATCTTTTATTCAACCCGCAATTCTTCATACAAATCATGAACTTAAAAGAATGCCACCCCGGCCCTCACCTCGGGTTTGAAGCCCTTGTTGCCCACGATGGTCTGACGCACGCCGCCGCCAGCGAGCAGGTCGAGTTTGTCGCCCACGCGCCAGCCGAATAGCGCGAGGAAGTGCAGGCGGTGCTGCTGCAGACCGCCCGACGCGCGCTCGGTCGCGTGCACGCCGGAGTAGTGCACGCCCGGCTCGAGGAAGATGCTCTGGCTCAGCGCAAGGTGTGCCCCGATGCCGCCGTCATAGCTGAGCTGGGCCGCGTCGACGTTGATACCGGCGCCGAGCTGCGTGAAGCCGTAGCCGCTGATTGACTTGAGCGCTACGTGCGCGGAGCCGTCACTACTGCCCCAGAGCATGGGCTGGAAGCGGCCGTTCTTCGAGAAGCTCAAGGCGCCGATTTGTAGGCCGTCCACGTCTTCGGCGACGTTGATGACGCCGATCTGCACCCCCTTGACGTTGCGGTGCACGTTGACGGGAGCCAGCGCGACGCCGCTGATGTCACGGGCCACGTTCACGCCGCCGGCCAGCTCGACGCCGCGCAAATCGGTCGAGAAATTGACCCCGCCGGCCACCAGCGCGCCATCGACGGGGCCGCGGATGAACGTGACGCCGCCCGCGACACCGGCGCCCACGAGCGAGCGTGCGGAAGCAAAGCCGACGCCGACGACCGCGCCCTGCACGTCGCTCGCGATCACTCCGCCGGCGCTCACGACCGCGCCGCGCACGAGTTTTCCGCGCTGCACTGCCGCTCCGGCGCCGATTTGGACGCCGTCGACCGTGCCCTCGACGTGCGCGTAACCAGCGCTGACGAGCGCGCCCCGCACGTTCCCGGAAACGATGCCGGCCGCGGCGGCGACGACCGCTCCTTGCACGTCACGCCGCACTCTCAACACCGAAGGCGTGAGCGCCGCGCCCCGCAAGCCGCCCGCGTCGCCGTAGCCGAGCGCCAGCTGCAGGCGCAGCTCGCGCTTCGGGCTGTCGGGGACGATCGACAGCGGCGTAGCGAGCGCGAGGTCGAAGCTCTTTCGCAGATCGCGCAGCAGCGGCGGCGCAGGAGACGGCGTGGGCGGCAGGCTCAGCTGGCTTCGCTCCGCCCGCTGCCGCGCCGCCTCCACGGCCGCCTCGTCCGCAGCGCGCTTGGCGGCTTGCTCGGCGGCGGCGCGGTCCGCTGCCGCTCGCTCGGCGGCTCTCTCCGTTGCTTCCTGCTCCGCCAGCGCGCGCAGCTCCTCTTCCTTGCGCCGCGCGCGCAGGGCATCGATCAGCTCGGACGCCTCGTCACGCACCAGGTTCACGGTCAGCCAGCTCACGACCTCGACGGAGCGTTCCCGATCGGGTGGTAGCTCGACGTCGCGGTCCAGCAATTTCCCGCTGGGGGTCGTGTAGCGCACCTGCGCTCGCGAGGCGCTCTCCAGCTTCACGCGCACCGCGGCGGCAGAGGCGTCGCTCGTGAGCGTGATCTCGCGACCGAGCTCACGACTCAAGGCGACGCGCAGCTTCTGCGCGTCGAAGGCTTGCCCGCTCGCATCGACGAACAGCGCGAGCGGAGCGCCCTGGCTGGCGACCGCGCTCGGCTTCGCTCCGACCTCGGCCGCGCGGGCGCTCGGCGTCAGCGCCCAGATCAGCGCCGCAGCCGTCACGCGAGAAGCGACCGAAATCGAAGCCAAGCTCATGGGTCGACCACGAAGCGGCAGGTGTAGCGGATCTCGGTCGCGACGGAACGCCCTGCTTTGTCTTTCGGCGCCGCCCAGCGCGAGCCGTTCAGGGTGCGGGTGCACGCCGCGCCGAAGCCGGCCGCGCTCTCTTCGAGCAAGGTCACCCGTCGTACGACGCCGTCGGGGTCGATGCGCGCGCGGACCTTGGCCGTCCCGCTCAGACCGCGACGACGCGCGTCGGCCGGGTAGTTGCGCTCGAGCGCGCTACCGAGCGACGGCGGCGAGGGCTTCGAGGACAGATCGCTGACTGCCACGACCGGGGGGCCGCTCGGCGCCGCCGCCGTGGGGGCCGGCCTTTCGGGCGGCGGAGCGTTGACGGGAGCGGGAGCGCGCGGGCGAGTCGGTTCGAGGGAGCCGCCGCTACCGAGCGGCATGCTGAAGGCGTTGCCCGCGCCGTCACCGGCCAGTGTGACGCCGCCTGGCGGTTCGGGCGAGGCAGCCTCGGCTGCGGGCGGAGCGGGCGCGGCGGTGGCTGCTGGCACCGGCGCAGGCGCCTTCTTGGTCGGGGTCGGCGGAGGCGGCGCGGGCGGAGGCTCGGCCTCGGGCCGCTTCGGCTTCGTGACCACGTCGAAGCGCAGCTGGGTCTTCTGGCGCTCCGCCTTGCCGGGCGCGGGAGGAGCATCGAGCGAAGCGTAGGCCACGCCGTGCAGCAGCACGCTCAGCGCGATCGTCCACGGCAGCACGCGGCGACTCAGCACCGGCTCTCGCTCAAGGCTTCGCGAGATCATCGGCGTCCACGTTGATGGCGAAGCGCTCCACGCGCTCTTGTCGTAAGAGGTCGATGACGCCGACGACGCGGCGGTGCGGAACGGCTCCGTCGGCGGCGATCACCGCTCGCAGCTCCGGGTCCGCGTCGCGCGCCGTCTTCAGCTTCTCGCGCAGCTGCGCTTCGCTGTACGGCACGCCGTCGACGTAGAGCGAGCCGGCCTTGGTCAGGCTCACGGTGAGCGGCGCCGCCGACGCTTCGCCGGTCTTGCCCGTGGGCAGGTCGACCGGAATCGCACGCGACGCGAGGTAGGTCGCGGTCACCATCAGCACTACGAGCAGCACCAGCACCACGTCGACGAGCGGCGTGACGTTGATGCCCGTGATCGATTCATCCGAGCCAGCGGAGGAGGCTTGCATCGCTCAGGTCGCTTTCATGAACGCCAGGACTTCGTGGGAGAGCACCAGCGCGCGCCCCATGCGCGCCCGGATCACGCGCTGAAACAGGTTGAAGGCGGCCACCGCCGGCAGCGCCACCAAGAGGCCGATGGCGGTCGCCACGAGCGCCTCACCAATCTCCGCCATCAACGTCGCCGACACCTGCCCGCTCGAGCTCTGCAAGGCGCGGAACGAGCGCACGATGCCGATCACGGTGCCGAGCAGGCCGATGAATGGCGCGTTGTTGCCCAGCGTGCCGAGCAGGGCCAGGTTCTTTTCCATGCTGAGCCGGCACAGCTCGCTCTCGCCTTGCATGCGCTCTTCGGCGGAGGCGACGCCGTCGGCCGAAAGGCCCGCGGCCGCCACGCGCGCCTCGAAGCTGGGCGACTCTTCGAGCCGCCGCCGCGCCAGCTCCAGATCGTTGTCGCGCAGCAGGCGACGCAGCTCCGTCCGCAGCCGCGTCGTGTCGTCGCGCGAGGAGACGAAGAGCACCGCTCGTTCGATCACCACCGCCAGCGCCGCGATCGACAGGACGATCAAGAGCCACAGCACCCAGCGTGAGCCGTAGTGCGAGATGGCGAGCATTCGTTCGATGATATCCATGTTGCTATTTCCTGCTTTCTTGGGTGTCAGCGCACGCAGACGGAGCGCTCCGCGAAGGCGCCGCCACCGCGAAAATCGCGCAAAATCAGCCAGAACCTCACGAAGCCAGAGCGACTCGGCGCCTTCCAGGTCACGCTTCGCAGGAGCTCGCGGCTGTCCCAGGCGATGCTCTCGAACGCGCGCGACAGGTCGCCGTCGGTGGCGAAGCGCGAGAGCTGCAGGGATTCGCGAGCCGGGTCGAGGCGCGACGCGCGGAGCAACGGATCGCGATCCGCCTCGCTGAGCGCGACGTCCAAGCGGTGCGTCGAGCCGGCCTCCACCTCGGGCAGGCCGAGGCCCCTGCAGTCACCGTCGATGGCGGCCACGTGCGGCCACGGCTCGCCGTCGAACGCGATGGTCTCCGGCTCGAGCTCGGGGTTTTGATTGGCGTCGTCGTCACGCGCGAGCTCCAGCTCGAGCGTCACGGGCGTGCCGGGATCCGGGCCGTCGCAGCTCAGACCGTCGGCGCTGGGGGCGCCCTCGGGGCAGACGATTCCGAGCACCAGCACGCGCCCGGCGGGGTCGAGTGAATCCGGTACCGTGAACTGGAGGCTCGCGAGCTCGCCGCTGGCTTCGAGCACCTGCGCGAAGGGCTCGCCCGCGCAGCCCGAGCGCCCACCTCGACGCGGCTCGGCAGGGCACGCCGCCAGCGCGAAGCCGAGCGGCGTATCGAGCGCGGGGGCGGCGAGCAGGAAGCTGACCGTCGCGGTCTCACCGGGCGCGGGCGCGGCGCGACCGGCGTCACCTTCGACCTCCACGCGCGCGCCGAGCACGCGCGGCTCGCGCACCAGCTCGACCGACTTCAACGGGTCGTCGCAGCCGAGCAGCAGCAAACCGAGCAGCATTCCGTAAGTCGCTTTCACAGCTCACCTCGCAGTCCCAAATTCGGAAACAGTTGCACCCCTGTCACCGCCTCTTTCTTCGAGTAGTCGAAGCTGTAGCGGTAACCTTCGGCGTTCTCGGCGACGTACACGTTCTGCACGTCGAGGTAGACGGCCACCTTCGCCGGCCCCACGCGCCACTCCTTCTCGACGCGCGCGTCCAGCTGGTGGAAGGTGGGGTTGCGCTCGCTGTTGATGGCGCCGTAGCTCGGCAAGTACACGCCCGTGCGCGCGTCGTAGGTGGCGCCCGTGATGGGGGTCGTGGGGTTACCGCTCACGACGCGGAAACGCAGCCCGACGTCCCAGCCGCGGCCGAGGCCTTGGCTCGCGGCCAACGTGAGCACGTGCGTTTGATCGCTGTCGAACAGCCGCCAAGCGCTCTGTGCCTCGCGGCGGCGCTCGCTGCGCGAGAGCGTGTAGCCCAAGTAAGCGAAGCCCTCCGAGCGCCAGCGCGCCTCGCCCGACAGCTCCGCGCCGTAGATGCGGCCTTCGCCTGCGTTGACGAACTGCGGAGCTTCGCGGTTCTCGGTGCCGACGACGATGTCGTCGACGCGCTTGAAGAAGCCCTCTACGCTGAGCTTGGCGCTTTCGCCCAGCTTCTGCTCCAGCCCGGCGCTGGTCTGCAGCGCGCGAAAATGCCCGAGCTTGGGGTTACCGATAGTCGGGAGCGACTGCCAGCTCTGCGGCGGCTGGCTGTAGTAGCCGACTCCGCCTTTGAAGGCGGTCGACGCGGACAGCTCGTAGCGGGCGGCGACGCGGGGGTCGACGCTGACGTCCTTGATCTCTCCGTAGTAGTCGAGGCGCACGCCCGGCGAGAGCAGCAGCTGCGGCACGGGGCGAAAGCCGAGCTCGAGGAAGACGGCCGGCTGCGGCACGACGACAGAGTCGTCCTCGACCGTGATCGCGCGCTGCGCGGCGAGCGGGTCGCCGCCGGTCGGATCGCCTTCGTTCGAGCCTGGTTGGGGGCCATGATACCTGCCCGCCAAGAACCAGCCGAAGAAGTCGCCGCCCGCCGTGAGCCGCAGCGACGGGTGGAGCTCGAAGCTGGCTTCGGCGCGCCCGTACAGCTCGGTGGCGTCGAAGCGCTGCTCGGCCTCGCCGATGCGTTGCAGCAGCGTGATGCGCCCCGCCGTGACGTTCGCGGACGCCGACACGCCGCGCGTGTCGTGATGGCTCAGCTCGAGGCCCAGCCGATGAAACTCGATTCTGCCCTTGAGCGCGCCGGCGAGGCCCGGATCCTCGTCGTTGGCGTCGGAGAAGAACAGCTCCAGCGCGTCGCGGCTACCGTAGCCGAGCAGACGCAGCTTCGTAGCCGAGCTGAGGCGGTAGGCGGCCAAGGCCTGGTAATCGAAGTAAGTCGGCGCGGCGACGACGTTGTACGTGTCGTCGGGCACGAAATTCTCGAAGACGAAGTCGATGTTGCTGCGCCGGACCGCCGCCGCAAAGCCGAAGTCGTTCGTGACGGGCGCCTCCACGAACGCGGAGCTGTCGATCAAATTGATGTCGAGCGCGGCGTGCAGGCGATCGGCCGCCGGATCGCGCGCGGTGATGTCGATCACCCCGCCCACCGCGCGGCCGTAGCGAGCCGAGAAATTGCTCGGGTACACGTCGACCTTTTCGACCAAGCGCGAGCTCATGAAGCTGGTCAGGCCGCCGAAGTGGAACATGAACGGCACCGGGATGCCGTCGAGGAAGACTTGGCTCTCGCCCGCGGCCGCGCCGCGCAAGATCGGATCGCCTTGGCCCATCGAGGTGCGCGAGACGCCAGGCATGATTTCGATGGCGCGCAGGGCGTCGCCGCGCGTGCCGGGAACGCGCCGCACCACATTGCCATCGACGCTGCGTTTGGTCACTTCGCGTGGCGGAGCTTCGACCTCGGCCGTGCCCTCGAACTCGAGCTCATCGTCTGCGTCGACGCTCGCCTCGGGCGGGAGCGCGGGCGTCGCCGCGGCCGCAGGCTCGTGAGCGGCCGGCTCGGTCGGCGTCGCGGCGGCAGGGGGCTCGGGGGGCGGCGAGCTCGACGGCGGCTCGGCCGGAGCCGGTGGCGGCTCGGCGGGAGCGCTCGCTTCGGCTTCGACGGGGGCGCTCTCGTCGGGCTCGGCCGGCCTCGGCTCGTCGGACTGCGCCGCCAGCCTCGACGCGAAGGTGAGCGCGGCGCAGGCCAGCGACAAACTACTGAGATAGGACGGTTTTCGCACGATGCTCCTGCCCGGCGAGACGACCGGGTGCAGCGGGGTCGCGCGCGCTGCGTGCACGCGAGCGCACGGCATGACGCGAACCAGGTTAGCGAGCGCCGAGAACCGACGCTTCGAGCCGTCCGTGCCCCAGCTCGCGCGAAGCGTTCAACGGCCGCCGACTTTTTTCGGAGCGCCTCGGCCGGCGGGGGGAGGCCGCTCGGCGACTGGCGGGAGCGGACGGCTCAGCGACCGCCGAAGAAGGCGGCTTGCTGAAAGCGCAGACCATCGAAGACCTGCTCGACCCGGGCGCTCGAGAGCGAGCCGACGTACGCGCGGAGCCGCGCTTTGTCGATCGCCGACACCTGTGACACCACGAGCACGCTCTGCCGCGGCAGCTCGCCCTCACCGATCTCGAGCAGCACGTTCCCCGGCTCGCGTGCCCGCGAAAGGTTCGAGGTCAACGCGCAAACCACGACGCTGTGCACGCGCGACTGATTCAGCACGTCTTCTTGCAGCACCAGGTGAGGGTGCGAAAGCGTCGAGTCGGGCTCCGTCACCCAGTAGATGTCGCCTCGAAGAATCGGACGCGAGCCCGCCATGCCTCCTCCTATCGCCGGGCGGGCGCCGCGGCTAGACGGCCGGCGTCGGCTTCGGGCCCCGCCGCTCGAGCTGCGTGAGCCCCACGAGCGCTGCCAATAGGCCTGCCAGCGCGCCGACCCCCAGCGCCCAGCGCGGCCCGAGCCGATCGGCGATGTGGCCCACGAGCGGCGCGCCGATCAGCGTGGTGCCGAGCTGAATCGCCAGAAATATCGCCATCACGCGCCCGCGCATGTGCGGCTCGGTGCCGAGCTGAACGGTGCCGTTGGCGGTGGTCGTGAACGTTTGGGCCGCGATGCCGACGCCCGTCAGCGTCAGCCCGAACAGCCAGAAGCTCGGCATGACGATCGCGAGCGCGAGCCCGCTCCCGAACAGCGCGGCCCCCACCACCAGCAGCACCCCGCGCGGGGCCGAGCGCCGCGCCGACAGCAGCGCGCCGATCACGGCGCCGGCTGCGAGCATCGACGAGAGCAAACCGTACTCGCTCGGGCCTCGACCGAACGCCCGCACCGACATGGTGGAGATGAAGATCGGCAAATTGAAGCCGAGCGTCGCCATCAAGAACAGCATCAGCATGACGGCACGCAGCTCACGCCGCTGCCACACGTAGGCGACTCCTCGCGAAAGCCCCCGCGGCACCTGCGTCACCGACTCACGCCGGTGCAGCTCGCTCGTGCGGAGCGAGAGCAGCGAGGCGATCACGGCCACGAACGAAGCCGCGTTGATCAGGAAAACCCATCCCGAGCCGACGCTTCCGATGAGCAACCCAGCCACGGCTGGTCCGACCATGCGGGCGGCGCTGAACGAGCTCGAATTGAGCGCCACCGCGTTCGAGAGCCGCGCCTCCGGGACGAGCTCGGAGACGAACGTCTGGCGCGCCGGCGCGTCGAACGCAGCCGTACAGCCTTGCAAGAGCGCGAAGCCGTACACGTGCCACAGCTTCACCCAGCCCATCAGCGTCAAGAGCCCGAGGCCCAGCGCGAGTAGCGCCATGAGGGTCTGAGTCGTGAGCAAGATCTTGCGCCGGTCGAAGCGATCCGCTGCGTAGCCCGTCAGCGGAAGGAGCAACGTGGCGGGCCCGAACTGAAGCGCCATCACGGTGCCGAGCGCGGTCGCGCTGTGACGCGTCAGCTCGGTGAGGACGAGCCAATCCTGGGCGGTACGCTGCATCCAGGTGCCCACGTTGGAGACGAGCGCGCCGCTCGCCCACAGTCGATAATTGAAGCCCGAAAGCGACCGAAAAGTGCCGCTCGAGAGCTCACCCATGACCTCGCTCTACCGCAGAAGCTCGCCTTGTCAGGTCCTTTCTCGGCGCGCTCATCGGCCAGCGGGCAGGCGCCAGCGCCGCTCCGCAGCGTCCGCCGACGGCTTGGCTATCCGCGCTCGCGCCGCTCCTGCTAGATCGAGCGATATGACCGCGCAACGCTTGGACGTCGGCTGGATCGGTCTCGGCAACATGGGCAGCGCGATGGCGCCTCGCGTGCTCGAAGCGGGACACCGGCTCACGCTCTGGAACCGCTCACGCAACAAGGCGCAAGGCTTGCTCGACCTCGGCGCGCGCTGGGCGGATACGCCCGCGGAAGTGGCAGCTTGCGACGTGCTCGTCACCATGCTCGCCGACGACCAAGCGCTCCGCGACGTGCTCGAGATGGGCGGCGCGCTCCAAGGCCTGAAAGCGGGGGCGATTCACGTGTCGATGAGCACCATCAGCCACGCGCTCGCGACGGAGCTCACGCAGGCGCACGCCCGCCGCGGCGTCCATTTCGTGGGAGCGCCCGTGTTCGGCCGTCCCGACGCCGCCGCCGCCGGCAAGTTGTTCGTGCTCGCTGCCGGCGACGAGCGAGCACTGACGACGTGCGAGGCTCTGTTCGCGTGCCTCAGCCAGAAGGTGCTTCCGCTCGGCAAAGATCCGGCCGCCGCTCACCTCAGCAAGATCCTCGGCAACTTCATGCTCATCTCGTCGGTCGAGCTGCTGGCGGAGGCGCTGAACGTCGCCCAAGCCAAGCAGCTCGATCCGGCGGCGCTGCTGCACGCGCTCACGAGCAGCGTGTTCACCGCGCCGCTGTACGCAAACTACGGTCGAATGCTGGTCGCGCAGAGCTTCGAGGGGCCGGCCGCGTTCACGCTCCCGCTCGCTCGAAAGGACTTGGACCTCGCGCTCGCGGCCGCGAAGAGCGTCGAGGCGCCGCTGCCGGTGGCGGAGCAGGTTCGGGCCAAGCTCACGCGGCTGATCGAGGCGGGCGGCAGTGAGCTCGATCTCACCGCGATCGGGAAATGGACGGCTTGATCAGCCGAGCAGCTTACGGAGCTTGGCCGTAGCCACGAACGCGTAGGAGCCGCGCACCAGCTGCGCGACGCGCTTCCAGTCCGGCTTGCTGTCGAGAACGACGCCGACCCAGCCCTTCGGTCCCACGTAGGGCGGCCTGAAGAAGCGCGCGGGTTCGTCCGCGATCAGCTGCTCTTGCACGCCACGCGGCTGCGGCAGCCACACCCCCAAGTGCGGTGCGCCGTGATGGTGATTGTCGAGCATCGCGAACACCTTGCCCTTGCCCGCGAACCACGTCGGCTCGCCGTGCGACATTTTCTCGCTCGCCTCGGGCAAGGCGAGGCAAATCTTGCGCAGCCGCTCGACGAGCGCGGCATCTTTGGCGCTGAGGCTCTTCACCGGATGCGTCGGGGAGTGCTCGGACACGCCACATGGATAGCACTGATCCCCTGGTCCTATCTCGCGGCGGCCTGCCCGCTCAGCCTGGGCGCCGCGAGGCTCGGGCTGCATGGCTGCGTGCTAGGCTGTGCGCTCCCGTGACTCGCCGCGCAGCCCTCGCCCTGCTCGCCCTGAGCGCTTGCGTGCCTGCAGAGCGCCCGCCCGGCGAGCGCCAAGGCCCGCCCGGCGCTGCGCCATCGCGTCGCCCGCTCGAGCGCGGCGCGCTGAGCCTCGCGGGCGACGAGCCGACGAGCTTGCCCGTCTTGCCGCTGCTTTCAGCGACCTTCAAAGACGAGTTCGACCGCAGTGAAATCGGCGACGACTACTTCGCTACTTCGGCGGCCTACCGCATCGAGCAGGGGCGCCTGTGCGTGAAGGGCGCGCGCAATCACCCGCTTTGGCTCCGTCATCGGCTGCCGGTCAACGCGCGCATCCAGCTCGAAGCCGAGACCAAGAGCGACGCGGGCGACATCAAGCTCGAGGCGTGGGGCGACGGCCAGTCGGCCGCGACGCGGGTCTCCTACACCGACGCCACGAGCTACCTCGCCATCTTCGGCGGTTGGAAGAACCGCTTCCACGTCTTGGCCCGGCTCGACGAGCACGCGCCCGACCGCCCCGAGGTAGTGATCGAGCCGGGTAGCGATGACCCACGCCAGCAGCCCGTCGTTTCCGGTAAGCGCTATCGCTTGAAGCTGGAACGCACCGATGGTCGCACGGTACGCTTCTGGGTCGACGACGTGGAGATGCTGAGCTTCACCGATCCGTTGCCGCTCGCGGGTGGAGGCCACGACCACTTCGCGTTCAACAACTGGGAAACCTCCGTCTGCTTCGACCATCTGGTCGTCGAGCCTTTGCCGAGCTGAAGGGAGCCAGAGGTGGAGGCGGCCGAGCTGGACGTAGCGCTGGAGGAGCTGGAGACCCGGCTCGAGCGCCTGCGCGCGCTCTACGAGCAGTACTTCATGGGTCTCGAGAAGATCGAGCCCGCCATCGCCCGCAAAGACGTCGACCGCCGCATCTACGTGCTGCGCCGCGAGAAGATCAGGAACACCGCCAAGCGCTTCAAGCTGCAGACGATTATCCAGCGCTACAACACGTTCCAGCAGTATTGGCAGCGCATTTGCCGCGAGATCGAGAACGGAACGTACAAGCGGCACCTGCTGCGGGCGCAAAAACAGAACCCGAATCAGCTGCTCACCATCGCCGCGCGCAAGCGCCTCGGTCGTCAGGCGAGCCAGCCCCCCGCAGCCGCGGCTCCGAGTCAGCCGCCCGGCGCCGACACGCACGAGGCCGCCGCCGCGAGCGCGCCGAGCGCCGTCGCAGCTGCGCCCGAGCCGGTGGCGCCGCTACCTGGAGCACGCCCGCCCGGAGCTCCGCCGCTGCCCCCGCGCCGTCCTGCCATGCCAGGCCGGTCGCCAGAGGCGCCTGCCCTCGCGAGCCCTGCGGCTGCCATCGCGCCCGCCCCTGCAGGCGCCGCTCCCATCGCCGCCAAGCCTCTCGCCGCGCCTGCGATCGCTGCCGCACCGAAGCCGGCCGCGCCGAAGTTCGAGTCACTCGATCTCGACATGGACTTCATGAGCGATTGGGATCCAGGCGAGCGCGCGGCGAAGCCTCCCGCTGCAAAGCCCGCCCCGCTCGGGGCGAGGCCGGCGCCGCCGGTAGCCAAGCCCACCGCGCCGGTCGCGAGACCAGCGGCACCCAAGCCCGCGCCGCCGTTGCC
>JAEYWK010000159.1 GCA_023431345.1 Pseudomonadota bacterium | reverse complement strand
GGCTTCATGGTCGCGGCCGCTTACAACTTGGTCCGGCTCGCCAGGCTTCTACCCCTCCCTGAGCCGGCGTAGGCCGGCGATTTGGGAGGGGTCGACCGCCCGTAGCCACCAGCGGTGGCGAGGACGGGCGGGGGTGGGCAGCTTAGGTTAGACGTTGACTGCGCCGAGCTGCTTCCAAAGCCTACTTTCTCAACACCCTGCTAAGGGTTGGTTGGCGGGCCGCGCTGCAGGCGTTGACGAGACGGCTGAGCTCGTCAACGACGAGGACAACGTGCGAGCTCTTCAGCGACCTGAGACCTGTGCGCCACCCAGTTCGTGCACTGCTGGGGCGACTCTAGCGGTCGCTGCGGATTCGGCCGTCTACCAGCTCGATGACGCGATCGCAGCTCGCGGCGATGCGGGGGTCGTGCGTCACGATCAAGAAGGTGGTGCCGAGCTCGCGGTTGAAGCGGCGCATCAGCGCGAACACCTCGTTCGACGACTCGGTGTCGAGGTTGCCGGTCGGCTCGTCCGCGAGCACGAGCGGCGGGCGGCGGACGAGGGCACGCGCGATCGCGACCCGCTGCTGTTGCCCGCCGGACAGGTTATTGGCGCGGTAGTGCAGCCGGTCTGCGAGCCCCACTGCGACCAGCATCTCCTCGCTCTCGGCTCGCATCTGCGGCGTGGGTAGGCCGCCGTCCGCCCAGGCCGGGAGCATGACGTTCTCGAGCGCGGTGAACGCGGGCAGCAGGTGATGGAACTGGAACACGAAGCCTAGCGCGCGCGAGCGCAGGGTCGTCAGGGCGCGCTCGTCCAGCCCGGTGGCGGGCTTGCCAGCGACCACGAGCCGCCCGGAGGTGGGCTGGTCCAGCAAGCCGATGATGTTGAGCAGGGTGCTCTTGCCGGAGCCAGAGGGACCGATGAGCGCGGCGAACGCGCCGACCTCGAGCGTGAGGGATACGTCGTCGACGGCGCGCGTCTTGACCTGCTCGCCGTACTCTTTGACGACCCGGTCGACCTCCAGCACCAGGTCAGACATTGCGGATCGCCGTGGCAGGGTCGAGGCGCGCGGCGCGACGCGCGGGGAGCGTGGCCGAGAGCAGCCCGACCGCGGTGGCGAGCAGCGACGAGCCGACGAACAGCGACGGCTCGAGCTGGACCGTGAAGCGCGGCGCGCCTGACGCGTCCAGGGTGAGTGACTCGAACAGCTTGGCGAAAATCGCGCCGAGCCCCGACCCGACCAAGGATCCGAGCACGCCGAGCACGCCACCCTGGATCAAAAATACGCGCAAAATGCGCCCTGGCGGCGTGCCGACGGCGCGTAGGATGCCAATCTCCCGTGATTTTTGCACGACCGAGACGATCAAGACGCTGGAGATGCCGAGCGCGACCGCGATGATCACGAAGAACTGAATCATGGTCTTGGAGCTCGACTGCGCGGTAGGACCCGACAAAAGCTCGGCGTTGATGGTCATCCAGCTGTCCGCGCGCAGGCCCGTGCGCTCCCGCAGGTCAGTGGCCACGCGCTCCGCGTCGAACACGTCCGCCACTTTGAGCTCGATCGTCGTCACGCCGCCCGGCAGACCGTACAAGCTCTGCGCTTGACGCAGCGAGGTCAGCACCCACGTGCCGTCCACGCCCTCGTTGCCGAGACGGAAGACGCCGCGCACGGTGGCGACGATCTCGACGCCTTCGCTGGAGCGGATTCGGAGCTTGTCGCCGACGGCGATGCCGAGCTCTGCGGCGAGCTTGTCGCCGAGCACGACGTTGTCGCCGCTGACCTCGAAGCGGCCGGTGACGATGCGGCTCTCCACGTCGATGATCGCTCGGAAGCGCTCCGGCTCTATCCCGCGCACCACCACCGCGTTCTTCGCCTCCGCGCGCACGGCGAACCCGGCGCCGGTCACGGCCGGGGAGACGGCCAGTACCCCCGGCAACGTTTCGACCTCGGCCATCGCCGCCGGCCATTGATCGATCGAGCGCAGGCGCTGCGGCCGCTTCTCGTACAGCCGGGCGAGCGCTCGTTCGGGGGTCGGCTCGGAGAGCTCGCGGGCTTCCTCGCGCGGCATGCGCAGCGTGACGTGCGCCTGCGAGCCCAAGGTCTTTTCGATGAGCGACTTTTGGAGCCCGCCGATCAGCGCGGAAAGGAACACGAGCACGCTGACCCCGATCGCGACCGCGGCCAGGATCAAGGTCGTCTGGCTGCGGCCGTCGCGCAAGTAACGGAGCGCGACGAACCACTCGAACGGCATGTCAGTCTCGCTCCGTGCGGACGCGCGCGCCCTCCGCGAGCTTTCGCCCGTCGGGTACGATGACCTCGCTGCCCTCGGCGATGCCGTTGACGATCTCGAGCGCGCCCTCGCCGCGGATGCCGAGCTTGACGTTGCGGCGCACGACGCGGTCGTCCACCGCGAGCTGCACCCACGGCGTGGGGGTGGCCGCGGCCTGCACGATGGCCGACGCGGAGCCACGCGAGGTTGCGCTCGTCGGGGTTGAAGACGAGCTCGACCTCGCCGTCCGCAGCTAGCTCGAGCAGCGGTCTCGTCGGCTGCACCACGTCTCCCGGCTCCACGCTGCGTGACAGCACCGTCCCGCTCTGCAGGGCGACGTTGCGCGTTTGCCCGAGCCGCGCGGTCGCGCCCGCGAGCTGCGCTTGCACCTGCAAGAGTGCGGTCAGCGCCACCCGGGAGTCCGCCCCCATGGGCGCCGCCGCGACCTGCTGCGCCTGCGCCGCGTTCTTCTGTGCGCGCGCGATGTCGACCGCGCGCGCGGCGTTGTCTAGCTCCACGGTCGTGAGCGCGCCCGAGCTCGCGAGCTGGGTAGCCCGCGCGAGGTCGCCCTCCGCCTTGGCCAGGTTGCTCTCAGCCTGACGCAGCGACTCGGTCGCCACGATCGCGCCCACCCGGCGCAGCTGTTCGACGCGCGCTGAGCTTGCTTGACCGCCGCCTCGGCTTGCGCGACGGCCGCGCGCTCCGCCGAGTCGTCCAGCTGGACCAGCAGGTCACCCTGCTTCACGCGCTGGCCGGCCACGGCGCCCACCGCCACCACGAGCCCGGAGAGCTGCGCCGCGACCTTGACCCGGGTCGGAACCCGCACCCGCCCGCTGGCGACGATGTGCTGCTCGAGGTCACGGCGCTCGACGAGCACCGTGCGCGCTGCCTGGCCGCGCGCGCGCCAAAGCAGGAAGACCGCCACGGCCACGAGCACCAGCAGGACCCAGATCAACCGGCGGCGAAGCGCAATAGTGAACACGCAGTCGAGAGTAGGTATCACGGCTGCGGCGGCGTTCCAACGAGGCGAGCCCGCGAGCTTCACCATCGAGAGGCGAGCGTGGGGGGCGCGGCGTGCCTCTGACGACCGGCAAGTGTCCTTGAAGGTCCGCGATCACGCCCCGAGCAGCCACTGCCCTGCCGCCGCGCTGGCGGCGACGACGAGCCACGGCGCCACCTTCCACTGCTCGAGGAGCGCGAAAGCGACCAGCGCCGCGACGACGTCGCGCGGACCGCGCACGCTCTGCGTGAACACGGGGTCGTAGAGCGCCGCGAGCAGCACGCCGACGACCGCCGCGTTCGCGCCAGCGAGCGCTGCCTGCGCCCATCGCTTCGCGCGCAGCCGCTGCCAGAACGGCAGCGCTCCGCCGATGAGCAGCCACGCGGGCAGGAAGATGCCCAGCAGACACCAGAGCCCGTTGAGCCAGCTCGTGGGGCCGGGGCTCATCGCCGCCCCGAGGTACGCGGAGAATGCGAACATCGGCCCTGGCAGCGCCTGAGCGGCGCCGTAACCCGCGAGAAACTGGCCGTCGGTGAGCCAGCCGCGGGGCACAATCTCGGCTCGGAGCAGCGGAAGCACGACGTGCCCGCCACCGAACACGAGCGAGCCCGAGCGGTAGAAGCTGTCGAAGACGGCGAGCTGGTGGGAGCTCGTCGCTGAGGCGAGCGCTGGAAGCGCCACGAGCAACGCGAAGAACGCGACGAGCGCCGTCGCCGCCGCGACTTGCCCGCGTGCCATCGTCGTTGGTTCTGGAGCGGCGCCGACAGCGATGGCGTCGCGATACAGTCGCCAGCCGACGAGACCGCCGAGGGCGATGACGCCGAGCTGCGCCACGGCCCCAGGCATGGTGAGCAGCGCGGCCGCGGCGCCGATGCACAGCGAGATCCGGGCGCGGACAGCGCAGAGCTTCTTGCCCATGCCCCACACGGCCTGCGCGACGACGGCGACAGCCGCCAGCTTCAGGCCGTGCAGCCAGCCTGCGCGGCTCAGGTCCGAGGCGCGCGCGACGCCGTACGCCAGCCCGATCATGAGGAGCGCCGATGGCAGCGTGAAGCAGGCCGAGGCGACGAGCGCGCCGAGCAGCCCCGCGCGCTGCATGCCGAGGGCGAACACGACCTGACTGCTCGCTGGACCGGGGAGGAACTGGCACAGCGCGACGAGGTCACCGTAGTGCGCGTCGTCGAGCCACCTCCGCTTCTCGACGAGCTCGGCGCGGAAGTAGCCGAGGTGCGCGATAGGGCCTCCGAACGAGACACAGCCGAGCCGCAAGAACACGCGCGCCACCTCGACCAGGCCGTGGGCGGTCTGCCGGTGCGGCTCGACCAGGCCCTCGGGCTCTCGACCGCGGCCCGACATCGCGTCACTCACGGGGACGAGGAAGGCCAGCGACGCGAGGCGACTGAGTCATGAGGCCTCCTGACTGCGACGCTCCGACTTCTTCCAGAAGAGCGCGTCGAGAGACCAGCCGTCCCCACCGACGAGCGCGAGGAAGATGCTCCCACACAGCATCGAGAGGTCCGTCCGCGACTCGTGGAGGAAGGCCCAGAACCCGGCTTTGGGCGCGAAGGTGTGCGCGAAGATCCAGTAACCGTGCCCGAGGAGGATGGGCAGCTTGGTCGAGGCGAGGGCGACGAGCATCGTGAAGATCAGCGGCAACGCGGCGAGACGCGTCGCGAGGCCGCAGAGCACGAGCGAGCCACAGACGACCTCCACCACCCCTACGAACGGGCCCATCACCTCTGGCGCCGGGATCCCAATCTTGGCGAACCGTCCCGCGCCTCGAGCGCTGGCGTACAGGAACTTCTGGATGCCCTCGGAGGCGAAGACGACGCCGACGGCGAATCGAATCAGGACGGCTGCTCGCGGGGCGGACGCCAACGATCGCCGGGGACTCATCGCGCTGCGAGCTTACTCCGTGGCTGGGGCTGCGTGTTCGCCATCTTTTCCTCGGGATTGCTTCGCGGAAACTGGGTCGGCGTCAAATAAAGCCGTTCACGAGGGCCGGCGCTCGCGCGGACGGCGGTCCGGGCGACGCGGCGATGCGCTCACTCTCGCCGCGGTCGCAGAGCCCGCGGTAGCGTGGTTTCGGAGGAAGTGATCTAGCCATCGCGTTTGCTCGAGAGCGTTGCTAGGTTCTCGCCGTGTTCGAGCCCGAGGAACATCATACATGCTGATGGCGGCGATGGCCGACGCCGCCCTGGCGAGCTCCGAGGTCGCGCAGCCTGGAGTAGCGGAACGCTGGATCGGGGCGGCGTTCGACCCGGCATGGAACGTCGAGCATCGCGCTACCATCTTTGGGGCGATCGTGCTGCTCTTGCTCCTCGCCGGAGTCGGCCTGCCGCTTCCGGAAGACATTCCGCTCACCCTCACTGGGTTCACCGTCGCGCAACAGACCAACGGGCAGTTCGTTCCAGGCCATTTCTTGATGGCGTTCTTGGTCGTGCTGGCACCCATCTTGGGTGGCGATCTGATCGCTTACTGGCTGGGGCGCCGCTTCGGGCTGGGGCTGGGTCACCGCATCGCTTTCTTTCGACGTGTCATCACCCCGCCTCGATTGGCGCGCGTGCAGGCTTGGTTCACGCGCTACGGGTCGTTCGCCGTATTCCTGGGTCGCCAGGTGGCAGGCGTACGCTTCGTCACGTTCTTCACCGCCGGGGCGATGCGCATGCCGGTGCCCACCTTCATCGCTTTCGATGTCCTGGGCTGCACGGTGAGCGTTCCGATTTGGTTCACGCTCGGAGCGCTGGCGTCAGTTTACGGTGAAGGCTGGCTGCGCCAAGCGATGAGCACGGCGAGCCACACGATCCTCGCCGTCGTCGTGGCGCTGTTGATGCTGCTGGTGCTGATGACCTGGTTGAGGAAGCGCCGCGCCGACAGCAAATAGCCGGCGAGCCCGCCGCTGTCGTAGCGTGGGACAGCGGGCTCACGCCGAGACGGGCGCTCGGTCCGCGGTAACTCAGGGCGTCGCCCAGCGCGAGCCGAGCGTGCGGTAGACGTCGCGCAGGAGCGCGAGCTGGGCGCAATGATCGGGCTTGTCGTTGCCGGCGTAGCCGCGGACGTGGAGCTCGGAGCGGCTGAACAGCTCGACGAGCTCGAGCCCGAAGCGGTCGCGGCGCTCGACGGCCTCCGGCTGGCCACCGAGGCGCTGGATCAAGTAGTGGGCGCACTCGGTCGTGGACGCGAAGCCAGGCGGATCGATCGAAGAGTGACTGATGAACATGAAGCGCTGCCCCGACGCGGCGAGGCGCGCGTACTCTAGGAATGGAGCCAGCTGCGCCTCGAACAGGTTGCGATCGTTTCGCGGTGCGTGGAGGCCATCGATGAGGATGACCGCGTCCGCGCCCCTGCCGGCGTCGTTGGACACGGCCGCGGCGACGCCGACGAAGCCGGCGCTCCAGGCGCTGAGGGCAATCTTACGTGCTCGCAGCTCGCGACCGAGCCGCTGGCTGAGAGCCTGCTCGACCTGCGCTCGGATCGCTTGGTAGCTGGCCGCGCCGGTGAGCAGCGGCCCGTAAGACTCGGACGGGCCCAAGGTGAGCGTGAACAGCACGAGCTGCTGCCCACTTTCGATCAGCTCGCGGCGTACGGGCTCCTCACCGTGCAAATGAATGATGAGATCGAAGGTAGCGTCGCTGCTCTCGGCGAGGCTCTGGGGGATGCTGAGCTTGCCTGTGCCGAGCGGCACGGCGTCTTCGAGCGAGCTGCCGTCGACGGGCTGCGTCGAGCAGGGCTCGATGCCTCCCCGCTGCGCCGCGCTCAGTGAACGCTGAAAGCCGGGGCGAGCGCTCGCCCAGTCCTGCGGAAGCGCCGCGCGCGCTGGATCGCGCCGGAGAGGAGCGTCGGGTCGGAGCGGATCGATGAGCTCGGGCGTCGCGGCCGAGGAGCTGGGCGCGACAGCGCTGACCGCGGGCGACACCGCGACGCGCTGCGGCCGCTGCGTCAGGAAAGCGACCACGGCCGCGAGCGCTCCCAGCAGCGAGCCTACCACCGCGAGTCGCTGCCAAGGCTTCATCTCGGCGGACATAGCACGTCGTGGCTCACCCGGCGGGCGCTGCCCGAGCAGCCTTCGAGCGGAGGCCTTCGACTTGCGGCTTAACTAGAGCTGCGGATCGGCGAACGCCGGGTTCGAGAGGAAGCGTTCATCGGTGAGCGCTTCGAGGAAGGCGAGCAGATCGGCCTTGTCGGCGTCGCTGAGCTCAAGTGGTCGGATCGTGGGATCGGTGCGCGGGTGGCCGCGTCCGCCGCTGGCGTAGGCGTCGATCACGTCGGCGAGCGTAGCGAGGGCGCCATCGTGCATGTAGGGGGCGCTCGCCGCGACGTTGCGCAGCGTCGGGATCTTGAATTTGCCGAAGTCGGAGTCGCGCAGCGTGACCTCGCTGCGACCCGGATCAGGATCATCGGCGCGGGTGCCGTTGTTCTTGAAGGCGTTGGTGGTGAAGTTGTAGCCGGCATGGCAATGAAAGCACTCGCCGCGTTCGCCATTGAAGAGGGCTTCGCCCCGCCGCGCCGACTCGGACAGGGCCGACTCATCGCCGGCGAGGAAACGATCGTAGGCGCTGTCCGCGCTGACCAAGCTGCGCACGAACGACGCGAGCGCGCGCGTGATGCTGGATTCGCTCGGTACATCAGCGTACGCCCGCGCGAATTCGGCGCTCACGTCGGCGTCGGCGGCCAGCCGCTCCGCAACGGCCGCCAGCGTCGTGTCCATTTCGACGGGGTTCTTGATCGGGGCTACGGCCTGCAGCTCGAGCGAGGGCGCGCCGCCGTGCCAGAAGAAGCTGGTGCTCCAGCCCGCGTTCACCAGAGCCGAGGCGTTGCGCGTGCCGAGCTGCCCGTCGACCCCGCGGCTGAGCGGCTCGGGGTCGGCGAAGGCGTGGGCCTGTTGGTGGCAGCTCGCGCAGGATACTTCGCCGCTGCGCGATAGTCGTTCGTCGTAGAAGAGGCGACGGCCGAGCGCCACTCGCTCCGCGGTCACAGCGTTGTCGGGGGGGACGACGAGCGCCGGAAACCCGGCCGGAATGAGGATGCCGGGCTCGTTGGGGGCCGCCGGCTCGCTCTTCGGTCCCTCTGCCGAGCAAGCCATCAGGAGCATCACCCCGAGGGAGGCCCGCCAGCTCATCGCAGCCTGAAGGCGCCGTCTTCTAGGTTGTCGGCGATCCAGCCCTCGGGCACGTTGTGCTTGGCCTCGGGTAGGCCGCCTGCGTCGGTCGCCAGCATGCGCGCCACGTCGAGCTCGAGCGTAGGCCCGGCGCTGTTGTCTGCCACCGTGAGGTCGCCCTTGAGGGTGACGTGGGCGAACGCCGCGTCGAAGCCCAGATGGTAGACGAGCGGTGAAAAGCCCTCGTTGGGGCTCGGGCGCACGGTACCCTCGATACGCACGAACAAGAACTGAGAGCCCCACGTCCAAAACATCTCTCCGTCGGGGTTGAGCGGGTAGACGAGATTGGTATAGGTGGGGGAATTGCAGGGCTGCGGCACGCCGACGCCGAAGCGCAGCCGGCTGTAGCTGCCGTTCGCGACGGCGATGCGCCAAGAGCGCGAGCTGGCGTCTTCAGCGTCGATCAACTGCACGCCGTAGGGTAGCGGTGACCCGTTGGCGTCGACGATCTGGCCGGTGGCTTCGCGACCGGCTGCGTCGACCAAGACGGGCTGGGTCAAGAACAGCTTGAATAGGCTGAGCTGATACACGGGACCGCTGGGGAGAGATGAGGCCTCGCCGATGACGACCGGCTGCCCCCCGATCGTCAGCTCGATGGGCAGCGTGATTTGGCCCGATGCTGAACGCGGTGTTGGAGCGGGGCCGTCGCAGACGGGGCCAATTCCGCCACCCGCGGTTCCGCCACCCGCGGTTCCCGCGCCTGCGGTTCCCGCGCCTGCGGTTCCGCCACCGGCGGTTCCGGCGCCTGGGGTCCCAGCGCCTGCGGTTCCGGCGCCCGCGTCCGCGCCTTGCCCCTGAGCGTCACCCTGACTGCAGGCGGTCAGCGCAAGCAGAAGGAACAGCGCGACGCCGCGCGTCAGCGCCCGCTTCCGTCGCACCAGTCGAAGCTCCCTGAGTGCACGCTGCACCTCTCATTAGTACCGCAGCGCCGGCCCACCTTACAGGCCAAATCACTCCAGCGCCGTCTCCGCCGGCCGCGTCCCCGCTACGGTCGCGAGCGCCGCAGCTCGCGCCGTTGAGCGCCACGCGTAATTTCTCGATAAAGTTGTGGGCGGTGGGCTCACGGCTGGCGGTACGTCGGCTAGACTGCCGCGATGCGTCTTGGCGGAGTCGGTTGGAGCGTTGTGGCGGGGACCTTGGTTGCGGTGGGCTGCGGAGGCAATCCGGAGGTCGCGCAGGGCAGCGGTGATCAGCAAGGGGGCAGGGCCGGCGGCGGCAGCAGTGGCAGCGGCGGCCGCGGCGGCTCTATCAGCGTTGGAGCTACGGGCGGCGCCCCAGATAGCGCCGATGGGGGTAGCGGCAGCGATACGGATCCGTGCGCGGCGGCGCCGTGCGGGCCGGGGCAGCGCTGCGAAGCGGAGGCAGACGAAGCGACGTGCGTAGATAACGAGTGCAGCGACCTCGAGTGTGAAGAGCTCGAGGAGTGTCGACCGGCGCCGGGCGGGGGGTTCCAGTGCAAGAGCATCGCGTGCACGTCCGACGTGCAGTGCCCCGAGAATCGCTACTGTGACGGTGCGAAATGCGTCGACGACGTGTGTGAGCCGGAGACGCGGACCTGCGACGGCAACGACGTGCTCGTTTGCACTTCGAATGGCGGCGAGAGCGCGCCCGCATACAGCTGCGGCAGCGCGGGGTACTACGAGAGCGAGTGCACGGAGACGGCGTCGGCGGGCATCGGCTGCTCGTGCGAAGACGATTGGGACTGCCCGGAGTACACGGCTTGCGAGGCGGGCGTCTGCACCGGTACGGGGGTAGCCC
Source organism: Pseudomonadota bacterium (assembly GCA_023431345.1). Taxonomy (GTDB): domain Bacteria; phylum Myxococcota_A; class Polyangia; order Polyangiales; family Polyangiaceae; genus PMG-095. The sequence continues at coordinate 23,832 of JAEYWK010000159.1, read as the reverse complement.
CGACCTGCTCATTGCCGGTGAGGCCGTTCGAGGACGTGCTCCCCAAGCTCGAGTTTCATTGGGGCGGCACGGACTCGGCCAATAAGGACGCTGTGGGCAAGCCGTTCCCGTGGTCGGCTCAGGCCGGTACCACGCCGATCGTCATCAACCTGGACGACGACAACGGCGACGGCGTGGCCAATGAGCTCGATTTCCCTGAGATCGTCTTCATGACCTACCACGGCGATAACCCCGAGGACGAGGGCATCGTGCGCGCCGTCCACGGCGGGGGGCCCAACAAGGGCAAAGACATGTTCGCTCTATGCGGCACGACGCGCTGGTTCGAAGGGGACCCCATCGCCACCGACTGCGATCCGAGCAACGCGGGCGACAGCCGCGCCGCCGCCACCGGTCGCTCGAGCGGTGGTTTGGCCGCAGGCGACTTGGATGGGGACGGCTTCCCTGAAATCGTCTTCCCGCTCGAAAACGGGGGCCTTCAGATCCTGAGCAACACCGGCGAAATCATCGCCACCAGCCCGTCGGGTCTGTGGTTCGGCCTCACGCCTTCGAACCAGTCCGGTACGCCGGTCGCGCTCGGCAGCGGAGATTGGAAATACCCCGCGCCTGCGATCGCCAACCTCGATTTCGAGGGCCTGCCGGAGATCGTGGTCGGTTCGATCGTGCTGACCCTGAAGCTGGAGGCGGGCGTCCTCGCCTTCGACAAAACCTTCATCGGCAGCGGCACCACCGGCACGATGCACAACGGCGGCGACACGTTTCATCACGGCCCGACCGTTTGCCCCGCTGACCTCACCGCGCATCCCGGGCTCGAAATCGTGGCGGGCACGACCCTCTACCGCTTGCCGGACGTGGCCGACTGCACCGCGAACGCCGCTGCCGACTACTGCACCGGCAAGCTGACCGTGGTTTGGAACGCATCCACGGTGAACCCGGGCAAAATTCCCTATCCCGAGGGGTTTTGCGCCGTCGCCGACGTTTGGGGAGCCGGCACCGACGCCCCCGGCCCCGCCAGTCCGCTCGACGGCTCGCCCGAGGTGCTGGTGGTCGCCGACGGCAACCTGCTGATCTTGGACGGCGCGACGGGCACGCTGGTCCGCGCGCCGCTAGCGCTCAACGGCGGCGAGGCGGGCGGAGCGCCGAACGTCGACGACTTCGATGGCGACGGTTTCCCCGAGATCGGCACGGCCCTCGAGGACTTCTTCACCGTGGTGGATCTGCAGGCACCCAGCGTGGCCTGTCCGGCATGGAATACGGTGCTGGCGGAAAGCGGCGCGCCACCGCCCGGCGGAAACCCGGCTCGCGCGCCCGGCGGCGCGTGCACGAAGGACGCCGATTGTGTAGGCGGCGGGACGGCAGGCGGCACCTTCTGCAAAGCCGGCGCCTGCACGTGCTTTCACAACAGCTGGCGGCGCGCCAGTGACGACAGCTCCAGCAAGGTCACCTCGTCGAGCGTCTTCGACTTCAACGGCGACGGGGCTGCCGAGGTCATCTACAACGATCAGTGCTATTTCCGCGTGTATAACGGCCAAGATGGCAGCGTCTATCTCGCCTTGCCCTCGCTCAGCCGCACGATCATCGAAAACCCGATCGTGGCGGACGTGGACAACGACGGCAACGCGGAGATCGTCTTCCTCAACAACACTGATCCGCTGCGCTGCCACGGCGGAGCCACGACGGTGACGTTGAATAGCTGGCCCGACGGCGCAGGCGACGTGGCCATCACGTCCCTCCCCAACGGCATCGACGTGTGGGGCGACGATAGCGACCAATGGGTCGCCGCCCGCCGCGTCTGGAATCAGCACGCCTACCACGTGACGAACGTCACCGAAGGCGGGGGGATTCCGCTCCACGAGCCGGAGAGCTGGAAGCCGCTCAACGGCCGGCTGTACAACACCTATCGCTCGCAGCCGCGCAACTACAACGTCGCCCCCGACCTGACGCTGCTCGCGATTCAGGTTTCGTCGCCCGGCGAGGCGTGCGGACAGCTCTCGGACGAGATTCAGATCGTCGTCCAGGTGAAAAATCAGGGCGACCTGAGGGTGGGGCCGGGCGTCGTGCTCGAGTTTTTCGGCGTGTTCGAGGACGGCGGCGACGAAGAAGCGCTGCTCGACGGGGCGGGTGAGCCGGTGACGTTCACGCTCGACAAGAGCTTGGAGCCCGGCGTCTCGACGCTCGTTACGGTCAGCTTTGCGGCGGGAGACAACGCCCTGCACGACGGCTTGCCGCTCGAGGTGAGGGCCGTGGTCGACGGGGTCAACGCAGAGCTGGAATGCATCGAGGACAACAACTCCATCAGCAGCCCCGTCGAAGGCGGCGAGGCGCTCGCGGATCTGCGGCTCGAAGTGACGAAGGCCACCGGCTGTCGAAGTCCGCAGGTGGAGCTCACCATCACCAACGATGGCTCGGCCCCGGCCACCGACTTGCTCGTTCGCCTCTACGCCGGTGATCCCAGCTCCGGCGGCACGCTGCTCGGCGAAGTGACGATCGACGGCCCCATCGCCCCCGGCGAGAGCGAGAGCGTGACCGTGGAGCTCGATAGGGCGGTCACCCGTGACATCGTGGTGTGGGGCGTCGCCGATCCGCTAGGAGCCATCGCGGAGTGCAACGACGCCAACAACGTGGACCGCGGCCCGCGCCTGAGCTGCGCCGATGTCAAATGAGCGGCTCGAGCGCCCGCATTTGACGCGCTTCGGACGAGCGTCGATCCTGCGCGCATGGCGTCGGTCAGGGTCGATCCTCGGAAGGTGATCGAGTGCAAAGACGAGCGGGCCTTCTACCAGTGGCTGCGAAAGCATCGCGACAAGGAGCAGGAGGTCTGGATCCGCATCTACAAGGTTCGCTCGGGCGTCGCGTCCATCACGCCCGCGCAGGCCATCGACGCCGTGCTGTGTTGGGGCTGGATCGATGGCATCCGCAAGGGCCTCGACGAAGTGAGCTTCCTCCAGCGCTACACGCCGCGCACCAAGAAGAGCCCGTGGAGTCAGATCAACGTCGCGAACGTCGCGCGGCTGATCGAGGCGGGAAAGATGCAACCCTCCGGGCTCGCCCAGGTCGAGGCTGCGAAAGCCGACGGGCGCTGGCAGAAGGCGTACCGCACGACGGATGAGCCGCCGGCCGATCTGCTCGCGGCTATCCGCGTGGACCCCCGGGCCCTCGCGATGTACGAGACGCTTTCAGCGCAGAATCGCTTCGCTTTGAGCTTTCGCACGCTCGCCATGAAAACTGCCGCGGGTCGGGCGAAGAAGATCGCGACCTTCGTCGAGATGCTCAAGCAGGGCCAGACGATCCATCCGCAGAAGCGGTAGGAGGTCGACGGGCTCGAGACCTGCGGGCCGGTCCCCACGACGACGCAGGCGCCCGCACGAGCCACGCGGCGGCCGAGGGCGGCTTCGCGCTCGCTCGCGGCGGTGGTACATCAGCGCGATGGGCCTCTTGACCTTCGGACTCAACGTGACGCTGGACGGGTGCTGCGACCATCGCGAGGGCATCGCGGACGATGAGCTGCACGACTATTTCACGCGGCTGATGGACGAGGCTGGCGCGATGCTGTGGGGGCGGGTCACCTATGAGCTCATGGAGAGCGCTTGGCCGGCGGTGGCGCGCGACGACAGCGCCCCGCTCGCGATGCGGGAGTGGGCGCGCAAGCTGGAGGCCAAGCCCAAGTACGTGGTCTCGTCCACGCGCCGCGATTTTCCGTGGAACAACACCTCCCTCATCGACGGCGACTTGCGCGAGGCGGTGACGCGTCTGAAGGAAAATACGCCCCAAGGCGTGCTGGTAGGCAGCCCCACGCTCTCGGCGGCGCTGGAGCAGATGGGCCTGATCGACGAGTACCGTCTGGTCATTCACCCCGTCGTCGCCGGTCACGGGCCAGCGCTGTTTCAGGGCCTCCAACCTTCGCGGAGCCTCGAGCTCGTCTCAACGAGGCGCCTGAAAGCCGGTCAGGTCGCGCTGCACTACCGCCGCAAGCCAGCCTGACCGGGGCGGACGCAGGTCAGGGGACGCCGGGCGCGCCGTAGAACTCGACGAGCACGGGCGCGACGACGTCGGGGGCTGCTCGATGCGCTTGTCCCCCGAGCGTCGTGCGCTGCGCCTTCGGCACGAGCTCGGCGATGCGATCTGCAGCGGGCGGCATGAAGGGCGCGGCCTTCTCGCCGACCATGACCAGCGTGGGTACGCGGATCTGCCGCACTTGGTCCGGGACGTCGCCAGTACCGAGGATGGCGTAGTCGTAGGCGAGCGTGAAGTCGATCTTCTGGATGCGCGCCCACTCGGGCGAGCGCTTCATTGCTTCGAGCGCCTCCGGTGACATGCCGATGGCCGATAGGAAGAACTCGGCTGCGTCGCCCGGCTTGCCGTTCTGGAGCCGCTCGGCGACGCCTTGTTTCTGCTGCTCGAATGCGGATGGGTCCTGCCCGTAGGGCGGCTCATAAATGGCAAGCTTCGTGATCTTCTCCGGGCCGAGCGCGACGGCCGCTTGCAGGGAAAGCGCCGCGCCTGACGACACCCCGTAGACGTACGCCTGTCCGCCGGACTCTTCGATGATCGCGCCCAGATCCTCGATCTCGCGAGCCACCGTGTAGGGCCTCGTGTCGCCGCTGTCTCCGCGGCCGCGGCGGTCGTAGGTGTAGACGGTGAACGAATCCTTGAGCTCGGCGGCGAGCGGCTTGCCGCCGTCGCGGTGCGACAACGCGCCGCTCACGACGATCAAAGCCGGCCCTTTGCCCAGCTTCTCGAAGGCCAGCTTCGTCCCGTCTTTCGACGTCGCAAAGCTCGAGCCGGCGGTCGCTTCAGGCTTCGCGGACATCGCGCCTCCTCCCGGGGCGACGGGCGTGCCGCTCGCTGCGCAGGCGGTCGTCATCGCAAGTGGTATGAGCAGGTTCTTGAGCACGCCTGCAGGACCAGCAATCGACGTGCCAGCCGCGACCGCAGCGATTTCCCTCCATCTGCGACCGCGCCCGCGCTGGCTCCGGAGCATGCGCGCCACACGAGGCAGGGCGCGTCAGTCTGGCTGCGGTTGCATCGAGCGCAGCATCGCCTCATCTCGCTCGGCTGCTGCGCGGAGCACCGACAGCAGCGCGCCCTGCTCGTGCACGAAGCGACCAAACGCTTTCAAGTGGTCGTCCGTCCACTTCGACTCGTCGTGCGCGCCCATCGCCAGCTCGCGCTGCGCCGACATGCGCTCCGCCGCCTGGTCGAGCTGCGCGGCGATGTGCCGATACGTCTCGCCGAGCTCGCGGTAGACGTCGTCTTCAGCGCGAGAGGCGGCGTCGCCGATGACCAGCATCGCTCGGTGCAGCTCCAGAGTTTGCGCGAGCTCCGAGAGGTAGATGGCGAAGCGGCGCGGGACGACGGCGTGCTGGGCCAGCCCGCCTCCGCAGGTGGCCGCTTCCGTCGGCAGCGCCTCGTCCAAGACGTCGAGGATCATCGCCCAACCGCGCCGCGAGTCGTCGGCCCAAGCGTCGGGTGTTTCGGTGGTGAGCGTGAGCTCACAACCGTGCTCGAGCGGGACGATTTCGATGCTGATCCGATCTTCTTCGGGCGAATACTTGGGCACGCGCAGCGTGAACACCAGGCGCCGCGGGCGCTCGAGCTCCAAGTAGGTGCCCTCGTGCAGCACGTCTTCACCATGACGGCGATCGACGATGGCGTACCTGCCGCCGACGCGGGCGTCGACATCACAGCGCACGATCTCGCTCGTGGCCGTGGTGTACAGAAAGCGCTTCACCTTACTCGGATCGAGCCAAGCGTCGAAGACGCGCTCGGCGCTGGCGGCGAAGCGGTGTTTCACGGTTACTGTCGTCACTTCGAGTCCTCCTCTTGCAAGATCTCATCCAGCTTTTGCAGCCGCGCGGTCCACTGCGCGCGCTGGGTTTCGAGCCAATGAGCGGCGCGATCGAGCGGGCGAGGATCGAGCGATAGGTAATGCTCGCGGCCGCTGACCCGCCTCTGCACCAGCCTGGCTCGCTCGAGCAGCTTGATGTGCTTGGAGACCGCGTTGAGCGAAATGGGCAGAGGAGCGGCCAGCTCCGTCACGCGCGCTTCGCCTTGCGCGAGGCGAGCCAAGAGCTTGCGCCGGGTCGGGTCAGCGAGGGCGAGCAGGGTGTCGTCGAGCTGGTTCGATACGTTCAACCTTATGGTTGAATATTGGAACAGGGCGCATTCGTCAAGCCCTGACGTGGGCAAGCGCTGAGGAGTCGCTCAAAAGCGTCTTTTTGCGACGACGACCGCGTCGACGCCCGTACCTGCCACGGAGCGGGGGCGCTCTTCAGCCACGACGATTTGCCACTGCTGCGGATCGAGCACGGCGCGAGCGGCCTCGAGCGAGACTTGGGTCTGCGACGCGGCGCGCGTGGGTGCCCCCGTAGCAGGATCGATGGGACGATGTCCGATGGCGAGCAGGGTGCCGCCGGGCGCAACGCCGCTCGCGAGGCGACCGAGCGCCTCCTCGACCGTGGTCGCGACGTGCACGTAGAGGCTCACCACCAAATCGAAGGCGCTTGGCTCCGGGCTCCACCCACTCAAATCGGCCTCGATGAGGGTGATGCGCGCCGCGAGCTCGTTCCCCAGCGCGCGCGCCGTCGTTCGAAGGTGCTCGAGCGCGCTCGCAGAGAAGTCGACAGCTGTCACCCTCCAGCCGTGTCCCGCGAGCCAAAGCGTCTCGGCGCCGTGACCGCAGCCCGCGTCGAGCGCTCGCCCAGGGGTGAGGCTCGACGCCTCCGCCAGTAGGTGCGGGCTCGGCGGGCGCTGGGCGACTTTGTCGCCGTGCTCTCGCAGCGTTTTTTCCCAGAGCTGTTCCCAAAAGGTGCGGTCGTAGGTCATCGGTTGGGGTCGCGCCGTCCGTGAGCAGCGCGGGGCGGGTAGAGTATCGCCGCGGCCGGTCGACCTGCGTCCACGGGCCGGGGTTCGTGCCGCTAACTCTGCAAGTCCGCGGATTGAAAGCGTTTTTGTTCAAGCCAGAAAATGCGGGGCGCCTGTCGAAATCGCGGGGCGCCGTTCGTCTCTCATTCGGAGCGGCTCCTGTCCCCACGAGCCGAGAGCGATGACTAAATCCAAAGTTCGAGTCGATGCGTTCAGTGTTTCGTTGGACGGCTTCGGGGCAGGGCCTGAACAAAGCCTAGCCAACCCGCTCGGCGTGGGCGGCATGGGGCTGCACCGCTGGGTGCTCGACACGAAGACGTTCATCAAGATGCACGCAGACTTCGCGGCCGACCTCATCACGTCACCGACGGGCCGAACCGGCGTCGACGACGACTACGCGGCTCGCAGCTTCGAAAATTTAGGCGCGTGGATCATGGGGCGCAACATGTTCGCGCCCACGCGCGGCCCGTGGCTCAACGACGAATGGAAGGGATGGTGGGGCAAGAACCCGCCTTATCACGTGCCCGTATTCGTCTTGACCCACCACGCTCGGCCTTCAATCACGATGGAAGGTGGCACGACGTTTCACTTCGTGACGGAGGGCATCCAAGTCGCCCTGGAGCGAGCGAAAGACGCCGCGCGCGGCCGGGACATCCGCATCGGCGGCGGCGCGGCGACCATTCGTCAGTATCTCACGGCGGGCCTGATCGATCAGCTTCATCTGGTGGTTGCGCCTGCCATCCTCGGGCGCGGCGAGCCGCTGCTCACGGGCATCGATCTGGCGAGCCTCGGCTACTCCGTGAAGGAGCAGGCGGCCTCGGAGCATGGCCTGCACGTCGTGCTCGAGCTATTCGACAAAAAACAGGAAGAGAGCGGCGTATGAGCAAGTTGACTCGACAGTTTCACCGCTGGGTTTCAATCCTATTCACCCTCACCGTGATCACGAACTTCGTGTTCATGGGCGTGCGGCCCGGCGAGCCGCCGCCGGAGGCCGTGACCTATGCGCCGCTGCTGCCGCTGTTCTTACTGATGCTGAGCGGGCTCTATCTCTTCGTGCTGCCCTACTTGAACAAATCGCGCAGTGGTGCTTGAAGCAAAGCCGATGAGCAAGAGCCAGCCCCGCACGCCAGCGACGCCGCACCCTGCTGATTGTCACGACCTGATCCGCGTGCAAGGCGCCCGTCAGAACAACCTCAAAGACGTGAGCGTTCAGATCCCCAAGCGCCGCTTGACGGTGTTTACGGGCGTCTCCGGCTCCGGCAAGAGCTCGCTGGTGTTCGGGACGATCGCGGCCGAGTCGCAGCGCATGATCAACGAGACGTACAGCGCGTTCGTCCAGGGCTTCATGCCCACGCTCGACCGGCCCGAGGTCGACGTGCTCGAGGGGCTCACGACCGCGATCATCGTCGATCAGGAGCGCATGGGCCAAAGCTCGCGCTCGACCGTCGGTACCGCGACTGACGCCAACGCGCTGTTGCGCGTGCTCTGGAGCCGCATCGGTAAGCCCCACATTGGCACGTCGAACGCGTTCTCGTTCAACGTGCCGACGGTGCGCGGGGCGGGCTCGATGACGGTCGAGAAGGCGGACGGCAAGAAGACGGAGAAGCGCTCGTTCTCCATCAACGGCGGGATGTGCCCGAAATGCGAGGGCATGGGGCAGGTGAGCGACATCGACCTCAGCCAGCTGTACGACGACAGCAAATCCCTGAACGGAGGCGCGCTCACCATCCCCGGCTACTCGATGGAAGGCTGGTACGGTCGCATCTTCAACGGCTGCGGCTTCTTCGACGCCGACAAGCCGATCAAGAAGTTTACCAAAAAAGAGCTGAATGATCTGCTCTACAAGGAGCCGACGAAAATCAAGATCGACGGCATCAACCTGACGTATTCGGGCTTGATCCCTCAGATCCAGAAGTCGTTCTTGTCCAAAGACGTCGAGGCGATGCAGCCGCACATCCGCGCGTTCGTCGAGCGCGCGGTCACGTTCACGACGTGCCCGGAGTGCGCGGGAACGAGGCTGAACGAGGCCGCGCGCTCCTCCAAGATCGCAAAGATCAACATCGCCGAGGCCTGCGCGATGCAAATCAGCGATCTTGCCGCGTGGGTGCGGTCCTTGAAGGAGCCCACGGTGGCGCCGCTGTTGGCGACGCTCGCGCACACGCTCGACTCGTTCGTCGAAATCGGCTTGGGCTACCTCAGCCTCGACCGCGCGAGCGGCACGCTGTCCGGTGGCGAGGCGCAGCGCACGAAGATGGTTCGTCACCTCGGCTCCTCCTTGACGGACGTGACGTACGTCTTCGACGAGCCGACGGTGGGCCTACATCCGCACGACATCCAACGCATGAACGAGCTGCTCTTGCGCCTGCGCGACAAGGGCAACACCGTGCTGGTGGTCGAGCACAAGCCCGAAGCGATCGCGATCGCCGATCACGTCATCGATCTGGGGCCAGGCGCGGGCAGCGCGGGGGGGCAGGTCGTGTTCGAAGGCAGCGTCGATGGCCTGCGTCAGAGCGGTACGCTCACGGGGCGCCACCTGAGCGATGGTGCCTCGCTGAAGGCTTCGGTGCGCAAGCCCTCCGGCGCGCTGAAGGTGCGCGGCGCCAAGACGCACAACTTGCAGAACGTCAGCGTCGACATCCCGCTCGGCGTCCTGGTCGTGGTGACGGGCGTGGCTGGGTCCGGCAAGAGCTCGCTGATTCACGGCTCGGTGGCGGGGCGCGAGGGTGTGGTGGCGGTCGACCAAGCGCCCATCAAAGGCTCACGGCGCAGTAACCCCGCGACTTACACCGAGCTGCTCGAGCCGATTCGAAAGGCGTTCGCCAAAGCGAACAACGTCAAGCCCGGGCTCTTCAGCGCCAACTCCGAGGGAGCGTGTCCCACCTGCAACGGCGCGGGCGTGATCTACACCGATCTGGGGATGATGGCCGGGGTGACGTCCGTCTGCGAAGACTGTGAGGGTAAGCGGTTTCAAGCTGCCGTGCTCGAGTACCGCTTCGGAGGCTTGAACATCGCTCAGGTGCTGGAGCTGCCGGTGGCGGAGGCGGTCCAGTTCTTCGGGGCCGGCAAAGGACAACTCGCGGCCGCGCACGCGGTCTTGCAGCGCCTGTCCGACGTGGGGCTGGGCTACGTGCGGCTCGGACAACCGCTCACCACGCTGTCGGGGGGTGAACGGCAGCGCCTCAAGCTGGCCACCCACATGGGGGAAGAGGGCGGCATTTACGTGCTCGACGAGCCGACGACCGGCCTTCACCTCGCTGACCTGCAGCAGCTGCTAGGCCTGCTGGATCGGCTGGTGGAGGCCGGCAAGTCGGTGATCGTCATCGAGCACCACCAAGCGGTCATGGCCCACGCGGACTGGATCATCGATCTCGGGCCAGGCGCGGGCCACGACGGCGGCAAGGTCGTGTTCGAGGGGACGCCGGCGCAGCTCGTGGCGGCGCGCTCGACCTTGACGGGTCAGCATTTGGCGGCCTTCGTGGCTGCTGGCCGCAAGCCCGCCCCGCGACGCTGAAACAGCCTGCTCATCCGCTGGTGGCGTACTCGCGGCGAGAGATTGCCGCTACCTATGAGCTAGCTGCCTTCAAGCGTCGCGCCAGGAATCGGGTCTCCACGTCGCTGCGGGCGCGGCGCAGGGCGGCGCGGACGGTGCTACTCATGATTTAGTACAGACGTTCGAGCCCTCGCGCTCCGGACGTTTTTCTCTCAGGGCGCCGTCGGTTGCAGCTCGTAGACCGGGCGTACGTCCACCTCGTTCACGGTCAGGATGGCCGCGTAGCGGTCGGCCCAGGCTAGGGCGTCGCGCAAGGAAGGGAGCTGCAGCAGCGAGAAGCCGGCGATCAGCTCTTTGGACTCGGCAAAGGGCCCGTCTACCCAAGCTCGCTTGCCCGAACCGGGCGCCGCGAGTCGTGCGCCGCCGTGGCTGGGGGCGAGTGCTTCGGCCGCGAGCACGGCGCCGTCGTTCTGCAGGGAAGCGGACAGGCTCCGGACCGCGTCGGCGTGCTTCTGCGCGGTGTCGGACGCTTCATCGGCCGGCGTCGACTTGCACAAAAGCAGGAAGCGCTCGACGGGCGTGGCCGGCTTTTCCATCATGCCGAGGTCCCAGGGCTCGACGACGGGGCCGACCTCGATCTCGACCCCGCCCAGCTCTTTCGAGAGCGTGCGCGCGTGACCGATGGCCGCATCGATGGACCTGGCGCTGATCATCACGAACGACGCGACCAGCTCGTTCTGTCCGGCGTAGGGGCCCGTCGTCACCTGGCCGCTCGTTTCCAGGCGCGCGCGCCGAGCGCTGCGGTGGAGCCCGGCGCCGTTCAGCAGCACACCGCTCCGGATGCTGCTTTGGACGAGCTCGCCCATCTGCTGGATGATGTCTTGGCGGGGCGGCCCGCCTGCTTCCATGTTCGCGTCGACCTTGTGCATGACGATGAAGCGCATGCGCGGTTGTTACCGCGGGGCGTCGGTCGCGACTAGCCCCGGCGCCGTGTCTACCCTAGATTTGGGGGATCGTGCGCTTCGTTGCGGTCGGTTTCACGGCGGTGGTTTTGGCTGCGGCGACGCCCGCCGGGGCGCAGCAGTTCGTCTGCGACGCGGCAGTGATTCACGCTGAGGCCCGCCGCGCGCGCGAGTGGCGCTACACGTGGACGGGGGTGAACGCGACGCTGGCGCTGGGCAGCTTCATCGCCGCGCCGCTCGACGACCCTCGCTCGCGTCCGGACTGGATCATCGGTGGCGCCGGCTCCGCGCTGACTGCGGCGGCGACGTGGCTGTGGCCCTTGGACGTGGAGGCGGCTTCCGACGAGCTCCGCGCGCTACCCTCATCGCGCTGCGCGGAGCGGCTGCCTCAGCTCTTGGCCGCGAGCGCCGCCGATCAGCGAAGCCGCGTGACCTGGCCTTGGCACGTCGCCAACTTCGGGCTGGCGGCCGTCACTGGCGGCATCATCGCGTTCGGTTACGATCACTACTTGAGCGGGTTGATGACGACCGTGGGTGGAACTGCGATCGCCGAGCTGCAGCTCTGGACTCAGCCGACTGGGCTACCCACGAGCTGCAGCCTTGCGTGCACCCTCGCGCCGCAGCTGCTGGTCTTGCCTTCGACCTCAGCGAGGGGGGCCTTCGGCGGGCTGTCGCTCACGGGGTCGTTTTAGCGGTCAGCGGTCTCTCGCAGCCTTCGCGATCGCTGGCGCTAGCGGTGCAGCCACAAGCGCAGGGTGGCGAGGAGCTGCTCGGTGTTCACGGGCTTCGCCAAATAGTCGGAGGCGCCTGCGTCGAGGCACTTCTCGCGGTCGCCCTTCATCGCCTTGGCGGTGAGCGCCACGATCGGCAAGCGCCGGAATTGTTGCTGCTTTCGAATGAGCCCCATCGTCTGGTAGCCGTCCATCTCCGGCATCATGATGTCCATCAAGACGATCGAGATGTCAGGCGTCTTTTCGAGCGTCGTGATGGCCTCGCGCCCAGTTTGGGCCGTGATCACCTTCATGCCGTGGCGCTCCAGCACGCTGCCGAGCGCGAAGATGTTGCGCACGTCATCGTCGACCACCAACACCTGACGCCCCTTCAAGTCCTCGTCGGAGCGGTGCAGCCGCTCCAGCATTTGCTGCTTGTGCGGCGGAAGCTGCGCGATCACGCGATGCAAGAAGAGCGCGGTCTCGTCCAGCAGCCGCTCCGGTGACTCGACGCCCTTGATCACGACGCGCCGCGCCAGCTCTTGGAGCTGCTTCTCTTGCCCTGGCGTCAGCTCCTTGCCCGTGAAGACCACGACCGGCAAATCCGGCAGCTCGAGCTCGCCCTGGACGCGGTTGAGGACATCGAGCCCAGAGATGTCGGGCAGGCGCAGATCGAGCACCATGCAGTCGATCGACTCGCTCTTGAGGATCTCGAGCGCCTCCTGCCCGGTGCGCGCCGACACCACCTCGATGTCGTCGTGGCCGAGCAGCTCCTTGATGCTCATCAGCTCGGCGCTGTTGTCCTCCACGATCAGCAGGCGGCGGCGGCGCTGCTCGGAGTAGTCTTTGATCCGCGTGAAGGCGGCTTCGAGCCCCTCCGTCGTCGCGGGTTTGGTGATGAACGAGAACGCCCCGCGCGAAAGCCCGTGCTGGCGGTTGTCGTCGAGCGTGACGATTTGCACGGGAATGTGGCGCAGCTTCGCGTCCTGCTTGAACTGGCTCAGCACCCCCCAGCCGAGCATGTCGGGCAAGAACACGTCGAGCGACACGGCCGTGGGCGTGAACTCACGGGCTAGCTCCAGCGCCTCGGCCCCGCGTGAGGCGACGAGCACCTTGAAGCCACGATCGCGCGCCAGATCAGCCAGCACGCGCGCGTAGTGGGGGTCGTCTTCGACGATGAGCAGGCTGGAGTCGCCGGGGTGTAGGTCGGCGCGATCGTCGGGAATGTGCTCGGGCGTCGCGTCCGCCACGCGGAGCGACGCGGGTAGCGCCGTCGGCGTCGATTGCGGCTTGGGTGATTCGCGCTGCGTGGACGACGGCCCTTGATAGCGCAGCGGCAGGTACAGCGTGAACGTGCTGCCGGTGCCCGGCTGGCTGCGCAGCTGGATTTCGCCGCCGAGCAGCGTGGCCAGCTCGCGGCTGATGGCCAAGCCCAAGCCGGTGCCGCCGTATTTGCGGCTGGTGCCGGCGTCGGCCTGCTGGAAAGCCTCGAAGATGATCTTCTGCTTCTCCGGCGCGATGCCGATGCCGGTATCGGACACCTCGAAGGCCACCACCGTCGCGGCCTGAGCCAGCACCGGGTGATCGGGGCTCCAGCCCGCGGCGACGGCAGAGACGTTCAGGCGCACCCCGCCGTGCTCCGTGAACTTGAAGGCGTTCGATAGCAGGTTCTTGAGCACCTGCTGCAGGCGCTTCGAGTCGGTGATCAGGCTGCGGCCGAGGCGTCCGTCGAGCTGGATATCGAAGCTCAGGTTGCGCGCTTCGGCGTCGTGACGGAACGGTCGCCCGACGCTCTCGAGCATCGTGCTGAAGTACACTTCGGCCGGCTCGACCGCGACGGTGCCCGACTCGATCTTCGATAGGTCGAGGATGTCGGTGATGAGGTTGAGCAAGTCGGTGCCGGCGCTGTGGATGGTGCGCGCGAACTCGACCTGTTTGGGCGAGAGGTTCGCCTCCGGGTTGTCGCTCAGCTGCTGGCCCAAGATCAGGATGCTGTTGAGCGGCGTGCGCAGCTCGTGTGACATGTTGGCCAAGAACTCGGACTTGTACTTGGACGTGAGCGCGAGCTCCTCGGCCTTGTCTTCGAGCGCGCGTCGGGCTTGCTCGATCTGCTGGTTCTTGCGCTCGACCTCGGCGTTCTGCTCCGCCAGCTGCTGCGCCTTTTGCCCCAGCTGATCGTTGGTCTGCTGCAGCTCCTTCTGCTGGAACTGCAGCTCCGTAGCCAGCTTCTGCGACTGCTCGAGCAGGCTCTCGGTCTGCATGGTGGCCTCGATGCTGTTGAGCACGATGCCGATGCTGCTGGTCAGCTGGTCGAGGAACGCCAGGTGCGAAGGCGTGTAGCTGCCGAGCGTGGCCAGCTCGATCACGGCCTTCACCTGCTCCTCGAACAGCACGGGCAGAACGATCACGTTGCGCGGGAGCGCGCTGAACAGGCCGGAGCCGATGCGGATCGTGTCGTCCGGTAGCTGCGTGATCAGCATGCGCCGCCGCTCGGTCGCGCATTGCCCGACCAAGCCGTGTCCGAAGCGCAGCTGCGAGGGGTGACCGCTCGCGACGTCGTCGGCGTAGGCGGCGAGCAAGCGCAACGAGGGTACGCCGCCGTCGTCGTGCCGCTGGTAGAGCACGCCCTGATGCGCGCCCACCAGGGGCGCCAGCTCACTCAGCAGCATCTGGCCGACGCGCACGAGATCTCGCTGGCCCTGGAGCATGCTGGTGAAGCGGGCGAGGTTGGTCTTCAGCCAATCCTGCTCCGTGTTGCGCTCGGTGGTGAGGCGAAGGTTGTCAATCATCGTGTTGATGTTGTCCTTCAGCTCTGCCACCTCGCCGCGCGCCTCGACCTGTACGGAGCGGGTCAGATCGCCCTTCGTCACCGCCGTCGCCACCTCCGCGATCGCGCGCACCTGGCCCGTCAAGTTGGCGGCCAGCATGTTGACGTTGCCGGTGAGATCCTTCCACGTGCCGGCGGCGCCGGGCACGTTGGCTTGCCCGCCCAAGCGCCCCTCCACGCCGACCTCGCGCGCGACCGTGGTCACCTGCTCCGCGAAGGTAGCGAGCGTGCTCGTCATGTTGTTGATGGTGTCGGCCAGCGCCGCGACCTCACCCTTGGAGCGGATCGTGAAGTTTTGCTTCAGGTCGCCGCTCGCCACGGAGGTCACGACCTTGGCGATGCCGCGCACCTGCTCGGTGAGGTTGGCTGCCATCACGTTGACGGTATCGGTCAAGTCTTTCCAGGTGCCGCCCACGCCAGGCACCTGCGCCTGCCCGCCGAGCTTGCCGTCGGTGCCGACCTCGCGCGCCACGCGCGTCACCTCGCTCGCGAACGCGTTCAGCTGATCCACCATGGTATTTACGGTGTTTTTCAGCTCCAAGATCTCGCCGCGCGCGTCGACCGAGATCTTGCGCGACAGGTCGCCGGAGGCCACCGCGGTGGTGACCTCGGCGATGTTGCGCACCTGCGTCGTCAGGTTGCCCGCGAGCAGGTTCACGTTGTCGGTCAAGTCCTTCCAGGTGCCGGCGGCGCCGGGCACGTTGGCCTGACCGCCGAGGCGTCCCTCGGTGCCGACCTCGCGCGCGACGCGGGTCACTTCGCCGGCGAAGGAGCGCAGCTGCTCCACCATCGTGTTCAGCGTCTCCTTCAAGACCAAGAGCTCGCCGCGCACGTCGACGGTGATCTTCTTCGACAAGTCGCCGCTCGCGATCGAGGTCGCGACCTCGGCGATGTTGCGCACCTGGTTGGTCAGGTTCGTCGCCATCGAGTTGACGTTGTCGGTCAGGTCCTTCCAGGTGCCGGCGACGCCCGGCACTTCGGCCTGGCCGCCGAGCTTGCCTTCGGTGCCGACGTCGCGCGCGACGCGCGTCACTTCGCTCGCGAAGGCGTTCAGCTGATCGACCATGGTGTTGATGGTGATCTTCAGCTCGAGGATCTCGCCCTTCACGTCGACCGTGATTTTGCGGGAAAGATCGCCCTTGGCGACGGCGGTGGTCACCTCGGCGATGTTGCGCACCTGCGCCGTCAGGTTGCCGGCCATGAAGTTGACGCTGTCGGTCAACGACTTCCAGGTGCCAGCGACGCCGGGCACCTGCGCCTGGCCGCCGAGGCGGCCCTCGGTGCCGACTTCGCGCGCGACGCGCGTCACCTCGCCCGCGAAGGCGTTGAGCTGATCGACCATGGTGTTGATGGTCTCTTTCAGCTGCAAGATCTCGCCGCGCACGTCGACGGTGATCTTGCGCGACAAGTCGCCGCCGGCGATGGCGGTCGCGACCTCGGCGATGTTGCGCACCTGGCCGGTGAGGTTGCCGGCCATCGAGTTCACGGAGTCGGTCAAATCCTTCCAGGTGCCGGCCACGCCGCCCACCTCGGCCTGGCCGCCGAGCTTGCCCTCGGTGCCGACCTCACGCGCGACGCGCGTCACCTCCGCCGCGAAGGCGTTGAGCTGATCGACCATGGTGTTGATGGTCTCTTTCAGCTGCAAGATCTCGCCTTGCACGTCGACCGTGATTTTGCGGGAAAGATCGCCCAAAGCCACGGCCGTGGCGACCTCCGCGATGTTGCGCACTTGGCCGGTCAGGTTGCTGGCCATCGAGTTCACGGAGTCGGTCAAGTCTTTCCAAGTGCCGGCGACGCCGCGCACGACGGCCTGTCCGCCGAGCTTGCCTTCGGTGCCGACCTCGCGCGCGACGCGCGTCACCTCGCCCGCGAAAGCGTTCAGCTGATCGACGGTGGTGTTGATGGTCTGCTTCAGCTGCAAGATCTCGCCGCTCACGTCGACGGTGATCTTCTTGGACAAGTCGCCGTTGGCGATGGCGGTCGACACCTCGGCGATGTTGCGCACCTGGGCCGTGAGGTTGTTGGCCATCGAGTTGACGGAGTCGGTCAAGTCCTTCCAGGTGCCGGCGACGCCGGGTACCTGCGCTTGACCGCCGAGGCGGCCTTCGGTGCCGACCTCGCGCGCGACGCGCGTCACCTCACCCGCGAAGGCGTTGAGCTGATCGACCATGGTGTTCATGGTGTCTTTCAGCTGCAAGATCTCGCCGCTGACGTTGACCGTGATTTTTCGCGACAAATCCCCGCCTGCGATGGCGGTCGCGACCTCGGCGATGTTGCGCACCTGGCCCGTGAGGTTGCTGGCCATGAAGTTGACGTTGTCGGTCAAATCCTTCCAGGTGCCGGCGACGCCGGGCACCTGCGCCTGCCCGCCGAGCTTGCCGTCGGTGCCGACCTCGCGCGCGACGCGCGTCACCTCGGAGGCGAAGGCGTTCAGCTGATCGACCATGGTGTTCATGGTGTCCTTCAGCTCCAAGATCTCACCCCGCACGTCGACGGTGATCTTGCGCGACAGGTCGCCGCGGGCGACCGCCGTCGTCACCTGCGCGATGTTGCGCACCTGATCGGTCAGGTTACCGCACATGGCGTTCACGGAGTCGGTGAGATCCTTCCACGTGCCTGCCACGCCGGGCACGATCGCTTGGCCGCCGAGCTTGCCGTCGGTGCCGACCTCGCGCGCGACGCGGGTCACCTCGGAGGCGAAGCCGCGCAGCTGGTCGACCATGGTGTTGATGGCCTCCTTCAGCTGCAAGATCTCGCCGCGCACGTCGACCGTGATTTTCTTCGACAAATCGCCGCTGGCGACCGCGATCGTCACCTCCGTGATGTTGCGCACCTGTCCCGTCAGGTTGCTGGCCATCGAGTTCACGGACTCGGTCAAGTCCTTCCACACGCCGCTCACGTCGGGCACCTCGGCTTGCCCGCCGAGCTTGCCGTCGGTGCCGACCTCGCGCGCGACGCGCGTCACCTCGGAAGCGAACACGCCGAGCTGCTTGATCATCGAGTTGACGATGGTCGCCGAGCGCAGGAACTCGCCTTGCAGCGGGCGCCCTTCGACATCGAGGCGCATCGTCTGCGACAGGTCGCCTTGCGCCACCCCGGCGAGCGCGCGCGTCACCTCCGTGGTCGGCCAAATCAAGTCCTCCATCAACGTGTTGACGGACGCCTCCATCTCGGCCCAAGCGCCGGCGTGGCGCGTGAAGCGCACGCGCTGCCGAACCTTGCCCTCCTTACCGACGACTTGACCCACCCGCTCGAGCTGCGTCGCCATGGTCTGATTCGCGGACACCACGTCGTTGAGGGTGTCCGCGATTTTGCCGACCAACCCCGTCCAGTGACCGGGCAGACGCACCGAGAAATCGCCCTCGCGCACGGCCGTCAGCACCGCGAGCAGCTCGCGCAGCTCGGCTTCGTGGTTCAAGTCGGGCGGGGGGAGACCGTCCGCGCCGTTGCTACCGATGATGGGGGTTGTCGCCATGATTTACTCTCGAGCAGCGGCCTGTGAACGGCGGGCGTCTTCGTCGCGGCGTCGGCTCAGCTCGACGAACACCGCCACTTTCTTGCGGACGATCTCGGCGTCGAGCGGCTTGACCAAATAGTCCGCGCCGCCCGCCGAGTAGGCGCGGTGCACTTCTTGCGGATCGTCACCGAAGGCGGTGATGAAGATGATGGGGATGTCGCGGCTCCGCTCGAGCTCTTTCATGTGAATCGCCACCTCCAAGCCGTCCATGCCCGGCATCGCGACGTCGAGCAGCGCTACCGCGAAGGTCTCGCGCAGCGCGAGGCTCAAGGCCTCCTCACCGCTCGTCGCGGTTACCAAGCGATAGTCCGGTCGCTCCAAGATCACGCGCAACGACAGCAAGTTCTCCGGTCTGTCGTCGACGAGCAGGATGTTCGCGAGCGCGGTCCCGCCGAGCTTGGGGGCGGGGGCGTGGGAGGGGATCGTGAAGAAGACGGTCGTGCCTCCTCCGAGCTCGCTCTCGGCCCAAATCCGGCCGCCGTGCGCCTCCACGATCGCGCGGCAGATGGTGAGGCCGAGACCGGTGCCACGGCGGTCGGCCTTGGTTGCCTGCCAGAAGCGATCGAAGAGGTGGGGCAGGTGCTCTTGGGCGACACCGG
Source organism: Pseudomonadota bacterium (assembly GCA_023431345.1). Classification (GTDB taxonomy): domain Bacteria; phylum Myxococcota_A; class Polyangia; order Polyangiales; family Polyangiaceae; genus PMG-095. Next base: position 4,866 of record JAEYWK010000159.1, on the reverse strand, counting down.
GCCCGTTGTCTTTGACCCACAATAGCAGCTCACCTTCGCGCGGCGCGGCGCCGACGGTGACGGTGCCCCCCGCCATCGTGAATTTGACGGCGTTGCCCATCAAGTTCTCCAGCACCTCGAGCAAGCGCTCTTCATCGGCTTCGAGCCAGGGCAGCTCGGGCGACAGATCGCTCGCCAAGATCACGGAGGAGCTGGCGGCGAGCCCCTGCTGGGACTCGAGCGCTTGCAAGATGACGTTGGTGGTGTCGAGCCGGCGCTTCTCGATGGAGAACTGGCCCGTCTCGATGGCGCTGATGTCGAGCAGGTCCCGAATCAGGTGCTCCGCGCGCTGCGCGGCGCGCATGATGCGCTCGACGGGACGGCGGGACAGCGGATCCGGCAAGCGCTGGTGCAAGCTCGCCGAGGCGGCCGCGATCACGTTGAGCGGGTTGCGTAGGTCGTGCGCGACGACGCCCAGCACCTCGTCGCGCGAGCGGATGCCACGCTGCAGCGCGACGCGCTCCACCTGTTGCTGTAGGGCGGAGGCGACATAGCCCGCTGCGCGCTGGAGCAGAGAGCGGTGCTCGTCCGTCGGCAGCGCTTGGTCGTCGAAGCCGAGCAGCACGGCTCCCGCCACCGCTGCGTCGCGCTCCAAGGGCAGCGAAAGTAGCGTCTTTGCGCAGAGCGGCGCGCACCACGCGGGCAGGCTTTCGGCGTCGAGCTGCCGCGGCTCGCGGTCCGTCAGCAAGCGATCCCCGACGGGCGGGTCGAGCAGCGAATCTTCGGTGAGCCCGGTCGCGGCCAGCTGCCTCAGGCCTTCGTCGTCTCGGTGCCAGAGCGCGCCGCTCTTCGCGCCCGCCGCGCGCTGCAGCACCACGAGCGCGCGCTCAGCCAGCGTCTCGGGCGAGCTGCTCGCGACGACGGCTTCGAGCAACGCCTCCCAGCATCGCGCGTCGCGCTGCTCACGCTCGGCGCCCGGCGCGGGCGAGTCAGCTTCGACTCCCAGGCGATGGGTCCCGGAACGCGACGGCTCGGCCATCAGCGCGTCCTCTTCAAGCGAGCGTTCGACTTGGCGCGTTCGCGGCGCCGAGCGAGCGCGTCGACGTCGCCGCGTGTGAAGAGGCGAACACCGCCGGTGGTGGTTTGATACGGCAGGTCGCCGTTTCGCGCGAGCACTCGCACCATGTCCACCGAGACGCCGAGGATTCGGCCCGCGTCGGACGCGGTCATGAGATCGTCGGCGCTAGCTAGCTTCTTGAGGCTCATTCCAGGCTCCTGGATTGCCGAATGACGCAGCTATCTAGGGCCTGATTTTCGGGCACTGCAAGCGCGTCCGACCAGTCCTTGCCGCCGCGCGCGCCAGCGCTGACGCAAAATTGCTCGCGTGTGGCAGACTGCCAGTGGCATTCCTGCACGTTCGCGCGACAAATGCGCTAGTTATCGATGCTAGCTGGCCTGCGGCTGATGGGAACCCATCAGCTCCGCGTCAGAGTAAATCGGCGTTGCCGGCTCGGCCGCTCACGGAGGTGGCAGCTGCGGCCCGAGGCGGCGCTCGGCGACCACGCGAAATAGGCGCTCACGGCGAGCGCCTTCGCTCCACGTGTAGAGCGCGATCCGATCGAGGGTGGCGCTGACGTGGCGCAAGTCGAGCGCGTTGCCCCACGCTAGCCCTGCTTCGAGCGCGGACGCGGAGGCTCGCCGTGAGGGACGAGCGATGGTGACGTGAGGTTTGGGCGCGCGCTTCTCGCGGCGACCGAGGGCGGCCTCGCTCAAGGTGTCGCGCAAGCCGGCGATGAGGCTGACCGTCTCGTCGCGTCCGTGCGCGAGCAAGGCCGACAGCGCCGAGTACGGCTTCGCGCCCATGGGCACGACTTCGGCGAGCGAGACGGCGACGCTCGCGCGGGGCGCCGACGACAACTCAGCGTCGAGCGCCTGTAGAGCGCGCGCTGCCGCCGCGTCTCCGCAGGCGCCCAAGAACGACAGCGTGAGGTGAACGTCTTCGGGGTGAAACCTGCGGAGAAGCGGCGGTAGCGCGGGCAGCGCGGTCACGAAGCCGCCGTCGAGCGGGAAGGCGAAGAACCAGTTGGGGCGCGGCATCGGCTCGGACGCACCTTGACGGAGTGCTCCGCGGTCGGCAATGCTTCCACGCCTCGATCGGGCAACGGAGGCCGGCGATGAGCGCTACCCGCACGCGAACCTTCAATTTTGAAGATCCGGCTCTCACGGCCGCGGGCTCCGTTGGGAGAACGGGCCTGGAGTTCTTGGGCGACGTGGCGGCCGGCAAGCTTCCCGAGGCGCCGCTCCAAGCGACCCTGGGCCTGCGCTTGCTCGAGGTTCAAGATGGCTTCGCGCGTTTCGAGCTCACGCCGGCCGAGCACCACTACGGTGCGATGAACGCCGTGCACGGCGGCGTCGTCGCTGCGCTGCTGGAGGCCGCGATGAGCGCGGCGGTGATGACCACGCTCGACGCGCTCACGAGTCCGACCACCGCCACCCTCACCGTGCATTCGACGCGCGCGATCACACTCCGCACCTCGAAGGTGCTGGCGGAGGGCTGGGTCGTGCACCGCGGCAGCCGCCTCGTCACGGCCGAGGGCCGCATCAACGACGCCGACGGTCGCCTACTCGCTCACGGCTCAGCCACGTGCGCGCTCGGCGAGCGGCCGGCGGGGTAGCGCCGCGGGCCCTAGCGCTTGCGGTGCTGTAGCTCGTCGCTCTTCAGCTCGTCGATCCAGCCGGCTCTCGAGCTCGGGAAGGCGTCGGCGTAGGGGACGTAGGGCTTGATGTCGACGATGGGCGTGCCATCCAGGAGGTCGATCCCTCGCACGTGCAAGTCAGTGCCCTCGACGCGCAGCAGCTGCACGGCGGAGAGCCCCAGCGGGTTCGGGCGGTCCGGCGAGCGCGTCGCGAACAAGCCGCGCTTGACGCGCGGGCCGCGCGGTGGGCGAACCAGGGGCCCCCACGTCCCGCTTCGGTGCAGGAAGCTGAGCACCCAAACGCGTTCGATGCCGGCCAGATCGCGCAGCGACTCCGCGGAGATGAGCGCCGGGTCGAGCGCTAGGATCGCGTCGCGATCCGAGTCGACGGCGGTCGCTTGCTGGGGGGTGCCGAAACGACGCTGGTACGGCGACACGACCCAGCCGATGGGCCTCAGCGTGAAGGGGCCGTAGTCGCGGGCGATCTCGGGCATGGCGCTGCATAGCCGAGCGTCGTCACGCGCGCCACGATGCGGCGCTTCGCGCGCCGCCGCTTCCGCGAAAGCGCTCGCGGTAAGCGCCGGGACCGACGCCGAAGCGTCGCTCGAAGGCGCGCCGGAACACGTCCGCGCTGCGGAAGCCGACGGCGGCGCTGACTTGCTCCACGCGCGCGGAGCGCTCGAGCAAGCGCGTGCGGGCCGCGTCGAGGCGCAAGCGCTGCACCAGCGCCGCCGGCGATTGCCCGAGCTCACTCCGGCAGAGCCGACCGAGCTGGCGCGTCGAGTAGCCCAGGTGCTTGGCCAGCGCGGGCACGGACAAGTCTCGCGATAGGTGGGTCGCGACGTAGTCGCTCAGCTCGCGTAGGCGGTCGCGGCTCTCCAGCTGAAAGCGCAGCGGCTCCGAGAATTGTTCCTGCCCGCCCGGTCGCTTCATGTACACCACCATCTCCCGCGCCACCGAGAGAGCGCGCGCGGGGCCGAGGTCCTCTTCGATCAACGACAGCGACAGATCGATGCCGGAGGTGACGCCGGCGGCCGTGTAGTAGCGCCCGTCTTTGACGAAGAGCTCGTTCGGCGACAAACGGAGCTTGGGGAAGCGGCGCGCGACGTCGTCCGCGAACGCCCAGTGCGTCGTCGCGCGCCGGCCGTCGAGCACGCCGCTGGGGGCCACCCCGTAGATGCCCGTACAGACGGCGGCCAATCGTCGCACGCGCGGCGCACGACGTCGCACGAACGCGGAGACGACGGCGCAGGTCGAAGGCTCGCGCAAGCCGCAGCCGCCGGGCACGAGCAGGGTGTCGAGCGGCGGCGCCTCGCTCAAGCGGCAGTCGGCGCTGAGCTTGACGCCGGACTCGGAGGTGCACGGCCTCAGGGTGAGGCCCAGTACGACCACTTCGTAGGCAGGCCGTTCGCCCGATTCGTGGCTCAGCTTGGCGGCGGCGAAGGCTTCGGCGGGGCCGACCAAATCGAGCGCCGTGACACCATCGAAGACCACCATGCCGATGCGAAGACGTCGTTGCATGCCGTCATCTTGCGGCAAGAGCTCGATGTCTCAAAGGACATCGATCCGACGATTTGAGACATTTCGGGTCCGCGCAGCCGCGCTCGCGCTGCGCTCGGCTACTCGGCGCGATTGCGCAGGAAATCCGCCAGGTCGGCGAATTTTTGCGTGAGGAAGTTGCGCACGCCGGGTGCGATGCTCGGATCCTCGAGCGCGCGGGCCATGCTGCGCGTCCAGGCGTCACGCATGGCGGTGTCCACCGCCACGTGAGCATGACGCATGCGCAGCCGCGGGTGACCGTGCAGACGCACGTAGTCTTGAGGGCCACCGAGCCAGCCGATCAGGAACAGAGCGAAGCGATCGCGAGAGGCGCGGCTCACCTTGCCGCCTTCGAGCGGGTGCAGGGCCGCCAGGGCGGGCTCGTTGGCGTCCATCGCGTCGTAGAAGCGCTCGACGAGCGCGCGTACGGTCTCTTCACCGGCCTCTTGTCCGCCCATCAGGTCGAATGGGGTCTGGTTGGGTCCGGGCGCGTCCGTCATGGTTCGCCGAGCTTGTAGCACGCGCGCGCTGCCCTCTAGGGAGTGTCCCTAATTGCTGGTCTCGGCGTAAACGTGCCCGTGCCCGTGCCCGTGCCCGACGGTCCGTAAGTTGCCGTCGGCGGTATCGGGGCTGGTAGGCCGGGGTTTGTGGC
>JAEYWK010000095.1 GCA_023431345.1 Pseudomonadota bacterium | reverse complement strand
GCGCCGGCACGACCGGTGGCGCGAGCTCCGGCGATGCGGGCGGCGGCTCCGGCGGCGCGAGCTCGGGCGGAGCGAGCTCGGGCGGCGCCGGCGGCGGGGCAGGCACCGGCGGCGGCACTCCCAGCACCGAGAAGTTCAGCTTCTTCGTCACGAGCCTGAAGGTCATGCGCCAGCTGTCGCAGAGCGAGCACGGCTTCGGCGGTGACCTGCGCTTCGGCGAAACGGGCGAGGGCGCCGGTCTGCGCGGCGCTGACAAGATTTGCGCGGCCGCCGCCGAGACGAGCATGCCCGGCAACAACAAGACTTGGCGCGCCTTCCTGAGCGCCGTGAAGGGGCCCGACGGCAACGCCGTCAACGCCATCGATCGCATCGGCGAAGGCCCTTGGTACGACCGCGCCGGCCGCCTCGTCGCCATGAACAAGAGCGATCTCGGTCAAGTGCGACCGCAGGGTGCGGACCCCGCCATCATCGATGATTTGCCCAACGAAGAGGGTGTACCCAACCACGCCCCCGACGTCGGCGCGGGCGAGGTCGACAACCACGACATCCTGACGGGCACGAACGACCAAGGCAAAGTGTACAGCACGAACCCCGACGCCACCTGCAACGACTGGACGAGCAAGGAAGAGAGCGGCTCGCCTCGCTGCGGCCACTCGTGGCCGCGTAAAGGAGGGCCTGGGGGCGGCGGCGGATTTCCGGGCGGCGGCGGCGGCGGCGGCGGCGATGGCGCCTTCGGCAACCTGAACAACTGGATGTCGGCCCTCAACGAAGCGGGCTGCGCGCCCGGTGTATTCATCGTCGAGATGGGGCCCCCCGGCCAAAACGGCACCAAGTCGGTCGGCGACGGCGGCGGTTACGGCGGCATCTATTGCTTCGCGCTCACTCCCTAGCAAGCGCCCGCTCTAGCCAGCCCGCGCTAGCAGGCCCCCGCTCCTGCAAGTGCGGTCAGGCGATGACGCCGCCGAGCGCGCGGCTTGGCGGCGTCATGCAGGCCCACGTGGGCGCACGTCAGAGGACGTACAAGAACGCGCGCAGGTCGCGCTTCTCGCTGTCGCTGAGCCGCGTGCCGAGCACCAAGTTGAAGAACTCGATCGTGTCGTCGATCGTGAGCAAGCGCCCGTCGTGCAGGTAGGGCGGCGAATCTTTGAGGCCGCGCAGCGTGAACGTCTTGATCGGGCCCTCCGCGTCCGAAACGATGCCGTTGATGGTGGCCGGCTCGAAGAAGCGCTCGAGCTGGAGGTCGTGCAAGGTGCCGTCCGTGTAGTGAGCGCCCGAGTGACACTCGCCGCAGCGAGCCTTGCCGAAGAACAGCGCTTCCCCTCGCAGCTCGCGGGCCGTAGCCAGCTCTGGCTTCAGCCGACCGTCCGGTCCTAGCTTCGGGGCGGGCGGGAAGCCCAAGATCTTCTGAAATTCGGACATATTTTGGACCTGAGAGCCGCGCTCGAGCGGGTTCAGCCCCTTCTTGGTAGCGAGCACCGGGTCGCCGTCGAAGTAGGCCGCGCGCTGCTCGAACTCGGTGAAGTCTTCGACGGTCATGAGCGCGCGCTGCGAGCCGAACACGTGCTGCACGTTCACGCCCCGCAGCGACGTCGTATCGATGCGGTTGCGGTGCTCCTGCGGGCGAATGTCGCCGACCAGGTGCGTCGCTCCGTTGGTGTGGCCATTGACGTGACAGTCGAAGCACGCAACGCCCAGGCTCGGACGGTCAGAGCGACGGTCGTCGGTTGCGTTGAACTGCTGCTGCGGAAACGGTGTCAGCAGCAGCCTCAAGCCATCGAGCTGCTTGGGGTTCAGCAGGCATTTGAACAGCTCGAAGAAGTTGTCGGTGGTGACGAGCTGGCCTTGCGAGACGTCACCCAGATCGGGTCGCGTGGTCAGAAAGATGGCCGGCGGGAACTCGGCCAAGAAATGCTCCGGTAGATCGAAGTCGAGGTCGAAGCGCGCGAGGTTGCGCGAGGTTTGTGCGAGCACTTCGTCGATGGTCGACTGGGGGAAGAGCATGCCGCCTTCGGGCTGCTTCGGGTGCGGGAGCGCGCGAAAACCCGACGGAAATAGGCCATTTGCTTTGATCTCCTCGGGCGTCATCGCGGCGAGGTCGTTCCAGCTGATTCCTGCTGGCAAGCGCGTGCGCACGCCGGTTTGAACGGGCTTGCCCCGCGACATGCGCGCGGCGCCGGAGCGACTGGCGAGGTCGTAGCGCAACTCGAGCAACTCCTGCTGCTGCGTCATCGCGGCGTCCTTTTCGGCGATCTTGGTTTCGCGCAAGGCCGCGAAGTCGACGTGCTGATCGCCTCCGCCATTCATGTCGCCACACATCGCCGGCGGCGGCGGTGCGTTCGGAGGCGGATCGACCGGGCCGAGCTCCGCCGGGCTTCCGGGCAGCGCTGAGCTCGCGCGGCCGGCGCCCTTCTCGCCTTCGCTGCCGCATCCCCATGCCAACAAGCAACTTGCCATCACTATCGGACGTGCGTATCGGATCATCTCGAGACCTCCGGGTTCGTCGACGCGGCGTGCGCGAGTGCAGCAATCGTTCCAGGCGCGCCGAGCGTCGTGCTGCGCTCCGTGAAGATGCGCGGACGCGCCCGACGGGGCGTCGCTGCCGGGGCGAGACGTTTGTCGTCGGATCACAAGGCCTACGTCCGCGCTGGGTGGCGCGGCATCGCTCTTGCTGACAAGCTCGCGCCGATGTGGCGTGGCTCGTTGTTCGTGAGTATTTTACTGGTTGGCAGCAGCGTGCGCGCGCAGGTCAACGTGGAGCCATTGCGGCGGCAGGTCGTCGAGCAAGGCTTCGGCGCGAGGCTGCAGGCGTCGGCGTCGGCTTATGCAGGCAACACGCAGGGCGTCATCTTCGGCAGCGCTGGCTTCCTCGGCGTGCGCGGGGCTCGTCACTTTGCGTACACTTCGCTGACGGGCGACTACACGAAGCTAGACGGCGTCGTCAGCGTCGCGAAATGGTTCGCGCACGTGCGGCACAACTATCAGCTGTCTAGAGCCTGGTGGTGGGAAGAGTACGGGCAGATCGAGAGCGACCGATTTCGGCGCGTGAACCTGCGCCAGCTCGTGGGAACCGGGCCTCGTGTCGGTTTGCTGCTGCGTGAGGAGATCGAGATTTTCCTCGGCGCTTCGTACCTGCTCGAGCACACCAACTTGGACACCGCGCAAGCGGGCGGGCGCGCGGAGGGTATCGCCCATCGCTCGAGCAACTACCTCGCGCTCACGCTGCGGGCGGATGAGCGCGTCGCGCTGAGTCACGTCACCTACGCTCAGCCGCGCTTCGACGCTCCCTCCGACATCAACCTGCTCAGCGTGAGCTCCGCGGAGCTCGTCGTGACGCAGCGGCTGCGCAGTCGCATCGACCTCAACGTCCGCTACGCCAGCGTCACGCCGGCCGACGTGAAGTCGAGCGACTGGGAGCTCAAGAACTCGCTCGAGCTCGTGTTTTGAACGGCTCTGGCGAGCGTCGCACCGAAGTACCCACATCGGCGCCCAATCCGTTCGTGGGTGAAGCTCTCGCGGCCCTGCCGTCATCGCGTCGTGACGCTATACCTCGGGTGTGGCTAATTGGTGCGCTGATCCCTCGCGCCGCCTCCAAGAACCTGAGTAATTCCGAGGCGGGAGAACGGCTGATCAGGCGGCACGTCGCGTGCATAAAGGCGAGCGCCCATGCGCGCTGAATCCGTTCCGCCCATCCTCATCGTCGATGACGAGCCCACGCTCAGGCGCCTGATGAAGCGCACGCTCAACGCCGCCGGCCTGTCGGTCGTCGAGGCCGCGAACGGCGCCGAAGCTCTCGCGCTGTGTCGAGAGCAGGAGTTTGGCGCGGTCATCAGCGACATCCGCATGCCAGTCATGGATGGGCTCGACTTGATGAGCCACCTGCAGGAGATGGCGCCCGAGCTCCCCGTGATCCTCGTCTCGGGCTCGGACGAGGTAGGGAGCCCGCGTGCGGCGCGAGCTCTCGGCGCTTTCGACTTCTTGCCGAAGCCGTTCGACCTCTCGACGCTCTCGCAGCGCGCGCTCTCCGCCGTGGGTGCTAACTCCGACGAGCGAGCGTCCGAACGCCGCGCGGTGGCGTAACCGAGCGTTCGGCGCGGCCCGACACGGGAGTGTACTCGAGCTCGCGAGCCTGCCGCACCGCGGCCAGCAGCAACGCGCCTCGGCTCATGTCTCCCCGGCCTTCGAAATCTGTCGGATAGAGCAGGCCGGCGCCGAAGACTTCGAGGAGCGGCGAGGTGTATTTCTGGCTCGCGACGCTGCCGAGCAGCACGAAGCGGGTGTGGGCGTCGTGGGCGTGGCGCAGGATGGCTGCGCTGCGCACGAGCGGAGCCGCGAAGTGCGGGTTGTCTTCGTGCACCGCGATGCTGGCCCAGCCGCGCAACCGCGAGAGCGTTACCCGCTCTTCCAGCGGCAACAGGCCCCCGCCCGCGGTCATGACGTAAGCCGTCTTCACGCCGGAGGCAGCGCGGCCGAAGGCGCCCGCATAGCGCGCTTTGCCGCGGAAATACAGGCTGCTCACGAAGCTGAACGCCTCTTCGACCGAGACGCCAGCTGCGCTGTCGAGCCTCGCGGCTAGGGTCGAGCCGCCCGAGAGCAGAGCTTTACCGCGCTGCCCGTCGAGGCGCGCGGGGGACAGCAGAAATACCGTGTCTGCGGGGGAAGCTTCGATGGGGGCCTCGGCGGGTGCGGCCTGCGCTGGGCGCGCCTGGCGCCCGAGCAGGCAGCGAGCGCGAGTGAGCGAGCGCGGGCGCGAGGGCCGCCCGCGAGCTCCCGCCGGTTACTCAAACCAGCGCGCGGCTGCGGCTGGTGCCGCCAGCAATAGCCAGGGCGATCAGCGCGCCCAAGACGCTGCCGATCAAGCCAGCGGTGTTGAAGTCCAGCACGCGGCTGTCGGTGATGAGAGCGCCGAGGAAGCCGCCGATGAACGAGCCGACCACTCCCAGCAGCATGGTGGCCAGCATGCTCATCTTCTGACGTCCCGGCATCACGGCGCGCGCGATGAAACCGACGACCAAACCGAACACGAGGAATAGTACGATGCTCATGACAATCTCCTGATGGCAGCGTCTTTGCTGCTCGTTACTCGGGGGTTTGCAAAGGCCAGACCAACGTGCGCTCGTGGGCGGTCTTCCGCGAGCGAGCACGGCGATCTGCGCTCTTCGGGGGCGGAACGGCTCGGCAGCTGCGGCAGTAATGCGTTCACCGAGACGAACTTGCCGCACACTCCAGCTCTTGGAGTGTGCTTTCCCGCCTCGGAACGTCGCTCGACAGTGGCACGCTGGTTGCTCTCGATCCGAGCATGAAAGCAACCCAGCTGCTCAAAGCACAACATGAAGAGGTCGCGCAGTTGTTCAAAGCCCTCGAGGCGGCGAGCGACACGGACAAGGAGCAGCTGTTTCTGGAGCTGGCGTCCAAGCTCACCGCTCACGACCGTATCGAGCGAGAGATCTTCTACCCCAGCTGCGAAGACGCCCTGGGCATGAGCGACGTGCTGGGCGCGGCGCTCGTCGAGCACGGCATCATCGAGCTGGGCCTCTTCCAGGCCAACGAGGCGCTCGGCGAAGAGGACTTCGCCTTCAAGGTGGCGGTCTTGAAGGAGCTGGTGGAGCACCACGTCGAAGAAGAGGAGAAGGTGCTGTTTCCGAGGGCGGAAAAGGCGCTCGGTGACGACAGCCTGTCGCTTCTGGGGCGCGAGATGGAAGCCGCGTTCGCTGAGGCCGTCGCCGGCGACTTCAGGGAGCCGCTCTACGAGAACCTCCGACAGGTGCTGGAGGGCGCCCTGCAAACGGCGCCCAAGAAGTCGTCGCCGGTCATCGCTAAGCGCCCTCTCACGAGGAGCCATGACGAGGAGCCGGCGAAGTCCAAGAAGACGGCTTGAAGATCGGCATGCGCGGCTCTGACGGCGTCAAGGTGCGCGGCGCGCAGGCTGCGGCGCTGACCTCGATGCTGCTCATCGCGCAGCAAGTCGCAGGCAAGGCAGCGCGCGACGCGCTGTTTCTGTCGGAGTTTCATACCTCCAGCCTGCCGCTCGCGATGGCGCTGGGCGCTATTTTGTCGCTGGCGTCGATCGCTTGGCTGTCTCGCCTCGTCGTCAAGTACACACCGGCGGCGGTCATGCCCGTCTTGTTCGGTGTGAGCGCTTGCGGCTACGCCGGGGAGTGGGCGATGGCAGGCCACGCGTCGCGAGGCGCCGTGCTGCTCGTGTACTTCCAAACCGCCGTCCTCGGCCCGGTGCTGATCTCGACGTTTTGGTCGCTCATCAACGAGCGCTTCGATCCGCACACGGCCAAGCGAGCGGTGTCACTGATCGCGACGGGCGGTACTCTGGGGGGCGTGCTCGGTGGCCTGGGAGCTTGGCGCGCGTCGGCGCACATCGAGCCCATCACCGTGCTGCTCGTGCTCGCGCTCGTGAATGGGCTGGCCGTGGTGGGGACGCTCGTCACTCGCGCGCGCCGCCAAGCCGCACCCGCCGAGGTAGCCGCGGTGGAGGAAGGCGCGACCGAAGCGGGGATCATGCTTCCCGTGCGCACGCTGCGAACCGAGCCGTTCCTGCGCAACCTGGCCTTGCTCGTCGGACTCGGCGCGGCCATCTCCGCCATCCTCGACTACCTGTTCGGCATCCACGCGGCTGCCGCGTTCGCCGAGGGCCAGCCGCTCCTGTCGTTCTTCGCGCTGTTTTGGCTCGGCGTCAGCGTCCTGTCCTTCGTGCTGCAGCTAGCGCTCGGAAAGGTCGCGCTCGAGAAGCTCGGGCTGGCCGTCAACATCGCCATCTTGCCGGGCATCATCGTGCTCGGCGGCAGCTTGGGTCTCGCTGTTCCGGGGTTGGCCAGCACCTCGCTGCTGCGCGGCGCCGAGGCGGTGCAGCGCAACACGCTCTTTCGCTCTGCTTATGAGCTGCTGTACACGCCGGTGCCGGCCGCCAGCAAGCGCGCGACCAAGGCGCTCATCGACGTGGGGTGTGACCGTGCCGGCACGGTGCTGGGCAGCGGGCTCGCGCTGCTCGTTCTGCATGGCCTCGCCGATGGCCAAGGGCAGGTGCTGCTGTGCGCGGTGATCGTGCTCGCGGTCGCCACGCTCCCGCTCACGCGCCAGCTGCACGTCGGCTACGTGCAAGCCCTCCAGCAGGGGCTCCGGGAGCAGGCGGCGCGGCTCGAGCAGGTCGCCGACCCCGACCAGCCGCCCGTCTCGATCGGGCGACTCACGCGGCCTACGACGGAGCTGAAGCGCGAGCAGCTGATCGATCACGTCGAGCGGCTGCAGCCAGGCGGGCTGACGGCGTTGGTGGAGGCCAACGGGGCGGAGCGCGCTGAGCCCCAAACGGGCCCCGCCGCGGACTGGCTGTCCCATCGCGAGGCGGCCCTCGCCGCGACGCGCGCGCTGTCATCGGGGCAGCCTGCGGTGGTGCGCGGCGCGCTGCGTTCGCTGGCGCCGCATCGCCCGGCGGTCGCGTGCGCCATCCTGCTCTTGGCCGACCGCCAGTATCACGAAGACGCCGTGCAAGGTCTACGCGCGATCGCTCCGCAGATCACCGGCCAACTGCTGGACGCCCTGCTCGACCCCGACATGGACTTCGTGGTGCGGCGGCGCATCCCGCGCACCCTCCGAGATTGCCCGACCCAGCGCGCCGCGGATGGGCTGCTGCTCGGCATCGCGGATCAGCGCTTCGAGGTGCGCTACGAGTGCGGCCGGGCGCTGGTCAGAGTTACCGACGCCAATCCGGCGCTCGTGGTGTCGAGGGAGAAGGTGCTCGAGGCGATCATCCGACAGGCCGAGAGCACCGAGCTCCTGGCGGAGCGGTCCAGCTCACAGTTCGACGAGCCCGAGCGGGACGAGCCGAGCGACGTGTTCGACGAGCTGCTGCGCGACCGCGCCAACCGCAGCCTCGAGCACATGTTCTCGATCTTGTCGCTCGTGCTCGAGCGGCAGCCGTTGCGCATGGCCTTCAAGGCTCTGCACCACGACGATGAAACCTACCGCGGCACCGCGCTCGAATACCTCGACACCGTGCTGCCCGGCGAAGTGCGCGACGTGGTCTGGCCGTTCCTGGGCGAAACCGCGCCGCTCTCTCGAGGTCGATCGCCGGCGGAGCTGCTGGCGGACCTCGTGAGCGCCGCCGAGGCGCGCGCCCCCGCCTCCTGAGGCCAGGCTTGGCCAGGAAGACGGCGCAGAGCCGTCAGTCGCTGGCAGGGCGAACGATGAACGGATCGGGCTCGAACAGGCTCGCTTGCAGCGCCTCGATCAGCGAGGCGAGGGCGCTCGCGACGGGCAGGTAGTTGGCGCTGGGGATGGCGAGCGCGCTCTCGTAGGCGCCGAGCTCCGCCGCTCCCGGCGGATGGTCCCAGCTGCACACGACGCGCTGGTTCCATCTCAAAGCGTCGTCCATGGTCGGGCAGGGGCGCACGCGAGCGAAGAACTCTTGCACGCGCGCGATGTCGGCTTCGAGCCGGGCGCGAATCTCGGCCGTGCCTATCGACCACTCCTCGATCATCGCTTCGTTACCGATGACGAGCTCGCGGTAGCCGTGGCTGTCGCCGAGGAAGCTACCGCCACAGGTAGGGCCGCCCGAGTAGCCGCTTTGCACGAAGTAGAAGCCCGCGATGCGCTCGGGATGGGCGAGCGCGTCGGCGCTCGGAACCGCTTGGTTGTTCATGTCGACGACGTCGAGCACGGTCCCGCGGAAGCGCACCAGCCACGCCTCTTCGCGCAGCAGGATGCGCACCAGGCGATCACCATAGTCCTCTCCGGGCCAGCCGGCGCGCGTGGCCCAAGCATCGGGCCAGGTGTAGCGAGCCTTGCTGAAGTCAGGGCCGAGCAGCAGCTCCGCCAGCGCCTTCGACTCGAGCGCCAGCGGCGTCGACGCGGTGAGTGCGGCCAGGGCCGCGAGCGCTACCATGGCGTGGCCAGGGCCGAGACCTTCACGCTCGGTCCGAGTCAGCAGCACCGAGCCAGCGCGGATTTCGGCGACCTGCTCGGCCGTCGTCCACGTGAACAGCTCGCGACGGGCCGGCGCGTCGTGGGACAAGGCCCGGTCGGCAAAGACGGCCACGTCGGGCTGCGCGATGCTGCAAGGCGCGGGCGGCAGCGCGATGCCCCCCGCGAAGCCCAGCGCTCCCGCGAGGCTCGCTCCTCCCGGTCCCCCGCTCGAGCCGGAGCCGCCGCTGCTGCCGCTGCCCGCGCCGCCGGCGCCTGCGCTCGAGTCGGGTACGAGCGAGGACGAGCCCTGCTCGCACCCGAACGCCGAAGCCGCGAGCACCAGCGCCAAGCCCTGACCAGCGCGCAGCCGTCGCTTGCCGGCCCCGTCTCCTCGCTGCCCCGCGCTCATCGAGAGCCCAGTGTGCGCTGCTCGGCAATGGCTAGCAAGCGGACGGGCGGCGACGCCCTTTCTAGCGCTGGAATGAACGGCTCACGCGCGGCGGGCTGGCGGCCGCGCCCCGCAAGGTTGCCTTCATTTGGGCTCTTGGCATTCGATATCTTCGCGGTCGACGTTGCCGTCGCCATCGTTGTCGATGCCGTCGTCGCAGATCTCGTCGTTGCAGTCGTCGATGACGCAGTCGCAGTCGTTGTCGATGCCGTCGCCGCAGATCTCTTCGGCCTGGCATTCGACGCAGCTGGGGCCGTCGGCGGTGCCGTCGCAGTCGTTGTCGAGGGCGTCACCGCACACGTCGACGCAGCGACACTGCGTGTCTTCGGAGGCGTGCGTCCAGAAGGCGCGGTGGTTCCCTTCGTCGATCGACTGGAAAGGAGCCCAGAAAGCGGAGTACCCCGGGTCCTTCGCCTGGGGATCCACGGCCGCGATCCAGATCTGATCTTTGTCTTTGTCGGTGGGGCGCACGACCGAGTAGGCGCGGATGCTCGAGAAGGCGAGCCAGAAGGTGCCTTGCTTGGTGGACGGCGCCCAGGTGGGCATCGAGTTGGCGCTGCCCAGCACTCCGTCGACGTTGTTCACGCGCTGGTTGAGGCGCACCATCGGCGTGATCTTGCCGCTCGCGACCTCGAACAAGCGCAGCTCCGCGCTCACGGCGTCCTTCGACTTGCCCTCCGCGTTCACGTACGCCAGGTATTTGCTGTCGGGGCTCCACACGGGGAAGAAGTTGTTGTCGCTGGCGCCACTGCTTTCGATCACGACTTGGGCCTCGCCCCACGCGCCGTCGTCGTAGCTCAAGATGGCGATCGAGCCGGCCTCGACCTCCTTGTTGCCGCCCTTGGTGCCGAGCGCGATCGCGACGCGGTCGCCCGTGGCGGCCCAGTCGGGGTGAGTCGCGACCGTGCCGGCTGGGATCGGCACGACGCCCGCGTTGTCACCGATGGTGGCGCCCGTATCGGAGTCGATCAGCGTCAAGATGCCGTTGGCGGCGACGAGCAGCATCTCGCCGTCGGGCGAGAACGTCGTCCAAGCGGACGCCATGCCTTCACCCATCATGTCTTTGGGAGGCTTGGGCATCATGCCCGGCTTCGGCTCTGGCATCATCGGATCGGGCGTGGGGCCCGGCCCCGTCGTCTCGCCGCCGATGATCGTTTCCCGCTCCGGCACCGAGACTTCGCGCAGCCGCTCGCCGTTGTAGCCCACCGCGAGGCGCTTGCCGTCGCGCGATAGCGTGTGGCACGCCGCGCACTGCTCGGAGTCGGCGCCCGCCGGATCCGTGTAGAATTTCTCCGGCAAGGGGCTGCCCACGGTGGCGCGCATGATCCCCTTCGTGCCCGTCGACCAGTAATAGATCGCCCCTTCGACGGCAGCTTCGCTGAAATGCAGCGTGATCGGCGCCGAGGACCAAGCGTCGCTCGGGTCTTGCGTATCCACGCCGCTCACCACCAGCTCGACGGAGGCGCCGCGGTTGGACTCCGCGATCCAATCCCATTGCTCTTCGCTTGGCGTCCAGGTCGCGTCTTGGGTGAGCACGCTCACGCTGGTGTTCGGCCCCACGAAGCGCAGCTCGAACAGGTCATTGCCCGCCGCCGTGAAGTCGTGCCGGATGCGCGAGACGTTGATCGGAAACATCGTCTCGTGGGACGGATACACGATCGCGGGCTCTCGCTCGGGGTTCGTGCCCGTCGGGTGCGGGGTCGCCCCGCTCAAGATGTCGTCGGCGTTCTCGGGCGTCCCCGCTTCGACGAAGGTTTTGTCGCCTTGGTGATCGGCGCAGGGCGCTTGCCCACACGGGAAAGCGTCGAGGGAGCCCGAGCCGCCGCCGGTCGCCTTGCTGCCACCGGCGCTTCCGGAGGAGCCGCCGGTCGCGCCCGGGCCAGGGTCTTGCCCGACGTCGACGTCGGACTGACCGCCGCAGCCCGCGGCGATGGCGGTGAGCAAGCTTGCGGCCAGCAGCGCTTGCGAGATCGAGCTTGAGATGGTTCGGTGCATCGACGGGTCTCCGTGCGCTCGGGCAGCCATGAGCGCGTTTTCTGGCTATTTCAGCAGCTCACTGACTTGCTTGCGGTAGGGCGAGGTGGGAAAGCTTTGCTCGAAGCGCGCGCCCCGCGAGAGCGCGGCGGTGCGGCGCCCGGTCGCGACCAGCGCCGAAATCGCGATCAGCTCTCGCTCTTGAGTCAGCTTACCTTGCGGGTAGAGCCGGGCGTGCTGCTCGGTGAACGCGAGCGCGGCCGCCGGCGATTGACGCAGTGAAAGGCGCGCGTCGCGGAGCAGCTCGATCTCGCTGGGCAGGGCGCCTTCGCCTTCGGGGCCCGACTCGCTGGCAAGCGGCGCCTGAGGCGGAAGCGCTGAAGCCGGGCGCTCGGAGCTCGGCTTGGCGCGCTCCTGTGCTGGCGAGCGCGGAGCGGCCTCAACGGCTGCGGATGGGCGCTCGGGGGGCGCGGAGACGGCCAGGCGAGCTGCGCCGGCCACGGGCTCCGCGGCAGCGGGCGCAGGCGCGGCGTCAGCAGCAGGCGCGGACGGCATCGCGGCGTCTTTGCGAGCGTCGGACGCCAATGCTGGTGCAGGGCGCTGGCCCGGCGCGGGCCTTACTGCGCGCTCCGCGCGACCGGTTTCGAGGGCGCGAGCGCGCTCGGCGGTGTCAGTCGGCACAACCACCGGCGGCGCGGGAGCGCGCAGCGCCAGCCACAGCGCGCCCGCGAGCGCTCCGCCTCCGCCCAGCAGCGCCCACTTCTTCCACAGCTGAGGCTCCTTCACGGCCGCTGGCGGTGGCTCTGTCACGTCGACGCCGCGCAGCGAGAGACGCGAGGCTAGCGACGCTAGCTCCGAAGCGTCGGGCCCTCGTTCGCGCAGCGCCGTCACGCTCGCGCCCAGCGGTGAGCCTTCTTCCGCCAGCAACCGCGTCAGCTCGAGCTCTTCGTCAGCCGGCTTCAAGAGCAGCTCCTTCCGAATGCGCGAGCTCTCCTCGCAGCGCGTCGCGAGCGGACTTGATACGTGAGTACACCGTTTGAAGAGGGACGCCGAGCGCCTCCGAGATTTCCGCGAGCGTGAGCTCCTCGACCTCGTACAGAACGAACGCCGTGCGCTTCTCTTCGCTCAGGCGGTCGAGGGCCGACAGCACCTGCTCGAGCCTCCGAGCTCGCTCGATCCGCTCCGGCTGCTCGGCCTCGAACCCCGCGTCCGGCGGCTCGCGGTGCGGCACCTCGCGGCGCACGCGCGCGCTCCGCCGGTAGTCCGAGGCGTAGCGGACGCAGATGCCGTACAGCCAGCCGCGCAGCGATCGGCCATCGAACTCGGGGAGGCGGCGATGCACGGTGAGCATGACTTCCTGGCATAGGTCCTGCGCTTCGTGGCTCGGCACGCCCAGATTCATGAGGGTTCGCCATAGGAAGCGGGTGTGCTGCTGAAAAATTTCGGGAAAGCTCTCGATACCTGGGCGAGGCAGGGCTGAGCGCTGAGCCTCGGTTTCGGCCACCTCGGGAAATGGAGATGGGGAGGGGCTTTTCTGATCCAAGGCGGATCTTTTTAGTCTATGAGCACGCCCAGACCGACGCTTGCGCTGACGACCAGCGAGCTGAGCTCGTGGGCGGGAAGCACGGTGCCGTCCAGGGAACGGTACACGTACCGATCCGCTGACAATGGAAAACCAGCATCGATGCCAGCGGCGAGCATGAGCGCACCCGCGGGCAGCCACGCCCCTCGCGCGGACAAGCTTGGCAGCGCGAGCCACTTCGTTTGCGAGCGCGCGTCGAGCAGCTCGCGGCCCTCGACGCGCAGTCGCGCCGCGCCGAAGCTGGCGCACGCGCTGTACCAGGCGCGGCCATCGATACCTTGCAACGGGCACAAGCTCGCCGACGCCGCCAGGAACGACACGTTGATGGCGCCGGCGCCGAGCGGCTTGCTTTGAGGCGTGAGCGCGAGCACGTCGACGCCTAGGCCGATGAAGCCTCGTGGTTTCACGCTGGCGAGCACGCGCGCGCCGAGGCCCACGTTCGGCAGGGCCCCCATGGAGACCACGCCGAGGGCGAGATAACTGTGGTGCCCCGGGCTGCTCGGCAGTTGCTCGAGGCTCGGCACCGTTTGAATTTCGCCCGTTTCGTAGACGGTGGGCGTCGGCGCAGGAGGGGCCGGCGCGCTCGGCTCGGGCTTTTTCGCTGGCGTTTCCGGGGGCCGCTCTTCCGTGGGCTGCTCGGGCGAGTCGACGAGCAGCGCCACGACCAGCGTCAACGGCTCATCCAGCGACTCGCAGCTGTTGTCACCGCTCACGGTGCGCTCGCCCCAGACTTTGCCGCTCGCGTCGTGCTGCGTCACGTTGGCGACGACGTGACGCTCCGCGCGGTTCTCGGCGCCCTTCTCGGTGCGCGACAGCGTGACCCGTATGACGACGTCGCCGTCGCGCGAAAAGACGCGGCGCCCCAGGTACGTCTCGACGCCTGCCTGCACCTTGGCAGAACGATCACACTCCGCTTCCAGTGCTCCGCGATCCCACTCGAGCACAGCTTGCGGCACGTCCATCCGGCGGAACCCTTACCATTCACGGCCGCGGCGTACGAGCGGCTAACACGGGCGGGCCGCGCTGCCGCCTGATGGACGAGCTTGCCATTACCCTATTCTATTCGTTCGATGCGCGAGGCTAGACGCCTCAGAAGACTGGACGCGGAGGCGACACGCGGCTAGCTCTCGCGCGTGGGACTCAAGCAATCATGGGCTATCGGGGCGGCCGTCGCCGTGTGTGTGGCGGCTTGCTCGGACGATCGACAGTTTTCCGGGAACGCTGGCGGAACGGCGGGAGCGGGCGGCGCTGCCGGCACGGGGGCCAGCGCCGGGAAAGGCGCGGTCGCTGGTAACGACGCGGTGCAGGGTGGGGCAGGCAGCGATGCAGGAGCGCCCGCGACGGGCGATGCAGGAGCGCCGCCCGTCGACGAAGCTTGTGACGAGGGTGAGTTCCGGGGCGACGGCGGCTGTGAGCCGCTGACGGATTGCGGCGCGGGAGCTTACGTGTCGACGGAGCCGACCGCGACGAGCGATCGGCAGTGCAGCCCTTGCGACGACGGCAGTTTCAACCGTGACCTGAACGCTTCGGAGTGCACCAGCTGGTCCACCTGCAGCGCGGACGAGAGCGAGAGCGTCCCGCCCAGCCCCACTTCTGACCGAGTCTGCTCGACGTGCGGAGCGGGCAAATACTAGAAGAGCGGGGAATGCCAGCCGCTCACTGCCTGCAGCGCCGAACAGTACGAGTCGACGGCGCCGACGGCCAAATCCGACCGCGAATGCAGCGCGCTCACGACGTGCGAGCCCGGTAGCAAGCAGACGGCTGCGCCGACCGACACCAGCGATCGCCAATGCGCGGCGTGCGCGTCCGGCACCTTCAGCAGCGCGTCCAACGCCACGAATTGCAAGACGTGGACGGTGTGCGGCGCGAATCAAAAGGAGAGCATGGCGGGCACGCCGACCAAAGACGCAGTCTGCGTCGACAAGCCGGTGTGCAGCACCGCGGCGGATCGCGCGTGCAGCGTCGATTGCCCCTGCGCGAGCACCGAAGGCGTTTGCACCAAAGACGAGCAGTGCGTCAGCGGCGCGAGCTGCGTCGCCGGCAGCGGCAAAAAGGTCGGTCGAACCGGCAACACCTGCCTCGCCAACCACTGCAACAACGACAAGAAAGACAGCACCGAAACCAGCGTCGACTGCGGCGGCGAATGCGGCTGCCGCGCGACGTTCGAAGTGGTGACGATCAAGGGTCTAGCATCGGACATGACGTGGGCAGGGCTCAAGGCCATGAGCCGTGATGGGAAGCTGCTTGCTGGCCGCGTTGCGCGCGGGCGAACGACCTACCCAGCGGCGGTGGCAATGGATGGATCCGTCACTGAGCTGCCTTCCTACGGGACTTGGGGTTCGGCCGACGTCGCTACCGCCGACAGCAACGTTCTGATCGGGGTGATTGGTTGCGCGAATCCGCCGAGTTGCAGCGAGAGCGCCACCGGCGTGGCCAAATGGACTGGCTCAGGAGAGCCGACCATCGTGGGGACCAACTACAACTCGTCAAACGTACGGGGCGCTTCGAGCAGCGGCAGCGTCATCGTCGGAGACTACTACGACACGAACGCTGGGTACCAGGGGTACATCATCCACGGCAGCTCTCGGGCAAACATCCCCGAGCTCGACCAAGTGGCTGGAGTCACCCCGGATGGCAAGTACGTGGTCGGCCTATCACCACCGTCCACGCAAGTTCACCTTTGGGAGGTCCAGACACGAGCGATCACCAAGATCGGGCCGACGACGTGGTCGAGCGCCACCATCGGCGGCGTCAATGGCACAACTCCCGCCGTCGTCGGACTGGCCTACATCGAGGCCACCGATACGCAGGTCGGTTTCCGTTGGAAGAACGGCACGCTAACCGAGCTGGGTGTCTTGAGCGGAGGCAAGTACACGTGGCCCAAGGCCGTGTCGTTCGATGGAGGCACCGTGGTCGGCTTGACTGGCACCAGCGACTTCCACCAGGCCTTCATCTGGACGGACCAGAAGAAGCTTCGTTCGGTCGTCGACGAGCTGGTGGCAAGAGGGTTCGAGCCGCCGGTTGACCTGAAGCTTACCGAGGCGCACTTCGTCTCGGACGACGGCAAGACCATCGTGGGTGCCGAGCCCGCACCGACGTCGAGCTTTTGGCGCGTCGTCCTCCAGTGAGGAAGACGCCTCCGCAGAGCGACAAAATGAAAAAAGACGGGGCGGCACTGGGCCGCCCCGTCTTGGGCTGTGCTGCTGCCAGGGCAGCTGGTCAGCGACTTACGGGTTCACGACCGCCGTGAACTCGTCGACGCTGAGGTTGCCGCCGGAGCCTCCGCTCCAGATCTCGAAGCCGCCGAACACGTCGGTCAGGTACATCTCGGGGTTGATGTTGCCGTATTCCGCGGCCTTCACGATGAAGGCTTTGATGTCGACGTTTTTGAACGACTGGTTGCGTCCGAGCTCCTCCGCCTTCGAGCTCTCCTGCGGGATTACGAAGTTTACGACGTCCGCGTTGGCGTTCGGGCCGCCGCCGCCCCGCTTGCCCACGTGCACATTCCATTGCTGATCAGCAACCATGACGTTGGTAAACTGGGGCGTCGCTCCGCCGATCGGCTGCTTGCCTATCGGATCGCGCAGCCAGATCATGACGAAGCCGCTGATGGCATCTTTGTACTCCGCGGTCGGGATGTTCTCGGAGAACCAAATGTCGTAGGCGGCGTTCCAGACCGCCGTCGTCCCGCTGTAGCGGAACGTGGAAGGCAGGCTGACGATGTCCTTGATCTTGATCGGCAGCTTATCGGTCATCTTCGTGCTGTACAGGCCGTTGGCCGTGTTGCCGTTGTTCCCGATGTAGATCGAGGGGAACGAAGCGGGCGCATCGCCCCCGTTGCCGCTGCCGCCCGTGATCTTGAAGCTGTTGTCCTTGTACGTGAGGATCAGCTCGCCACCGGGGTTGCCCCAGTTGTTGTTCTGGATGATGTACTGCTGGCCGCCGACGACCACCTTGGCGCGCTCGAAGTCACCGTCGGGATTGGTGGCAGAGCCGACGGTGCCGGTCTGCGCGCTCGGCACGGCGGGGCCATCGGGCGCTTCTGCCGCGCTCGAGCCGTAGGTGAAGCCGTTGACGCAGAAGTCATACGGAGTAGCGGTGGGCTTGCCGGGCACCGTGAAGGCGACGGCCGAGATCGGCTGCTTCGCGTAGGGCGTGCCGCGCATGGCCGCCACGGTTTCCCAGCACTTCGGGGTGAAGCTGCTGTAGGGCACGAAGATCTTGCCCTGGACTTCGGTGATGGTCGCGCACCAGCGATCGGCTTCGCCGGCCGCGCCATCTTTGTGGCCGTTGGGGCCCTGGATTTGGACGCGCAGGGTGAACGCGGTGTCGGTGCCCTGCTTCACGAAGTTGACGGCGAGGCCATCGCCCATGGGGGTGACCGTGGGCTCACCGGGGGCGCTGGAATCGAGCGCCTTGTAGGCGCAGCTCGCCGACGTCGGCTGAGCCACGTTGAAGCCGAGCAGCGCCACGCTCTTGTACTCGGGCTCAGCGCCTACGGTGCCCTTGACGCAGAACGCGTCGGCCGGCGGCTTGGCCACGAAGTCCATCGGGGTGATGGTCGAGGCGCCGTCTTTGCCAACGCCCGTCCACGCGCAGCCGTGCCAGTCTTTCTCGACCCAGTAGCCAGGACCGCCGTCGCCGGGGTTGACGGCGCCGCCCGTGCCGGTGGCGCCCGCGGTGCTCGTGGTGCCGCCCGTGCTGCTCGTGCCGGCCGCGTTGCTGACGCCGCCCGTGTTGCCCGCGCCACCCGCTCCGGTGGTGCCGGCGGTCGGTTGGCCCGTCATGCCCGCGACGCTGGTCGAGCCCGCCGTGGGCACGCCGGGCGTCCCGGCGACGCCGGGGTTACCGCTGCCGCTGCTGCCGAAGGGGCCGCTGCCGCCGTTCGGGCCGTTGCTGTTGTCGGGGTCCGAAGAACATGCTCCCGAGAGCGCGACGACGCCTCCCAAGAGGACTAGCGATGCGAGTGACTTGCTCATGGCTCACTCGAGCTTTGCACGAGAAACTGGAAACGGTTCCAGATCGGGGGCCCACCGGTCGAATTTTCGGTCCGGCGGTGAAAACGTTCCGTAAAGCTGAAACCAGCTCGGAAGAGGGGGCCAAATTCGCGCGGTTTTGACGCAACTGCTCGCGGTTAGAAAAGCGTATTGCCCAGCCGCGACAGGGCGACGGCGGCCCTGCGACGCAGCCGCTGTCACAGAAAGCGCCAGATGTGCAGCGCTTCTTCGAAGGTGTTCAGGTGGAGCTGCACCACGCGCGGTATCGAGCCGTCGCTCTCGATTTGATAGCCCCCCGCGAGGTTCCAGGCGAGCGGGATGGCGAGGTCGCGCGCGATCGTGAGCAGCATCCGATCGCGCGTTCGCATCTGTTCGGTCGTGAGCAGCCCCCCGAACGGATCGTCGATGTGCGGGTCCGCCCCGGCTTGATAGAGGATGAGCTGCGGGCGAAATGCCTCCAAGCGCGAGCGCAGACCGGCCACGGCCGCGAGGTAATCCGCCGCTTGCTCGGGCTTGCGATACGTCTCGCCGAAGCTGAAGTGGAGCACGCGGCCGGCGAGGGACTGCGCGTCGATGATGGCCTGCGTCCCGTTGCCGTAGTGGTAGTCGCAGTCGATGATCGCGACCCGCTCTGCGCGCCCTTCTGCCAAGACTTGGGCGGTCGTCACCATCAAGCCGTTGAAGGTGCAGAAGCCGCGCACCGCTCGCGGCCCGGCGTGGTGAAAGCCGGAGGTGAGCGACGCGGCGACGCCCTCTTCGAGCGCGACCAGCGCGGAGCCGTAGCAGGCGCCGCACGTGTAGAGCACCGAGCGCGCGACGGACTCGGAGAGCGAGCCAAACCCGTTGGGGCGGCGCAGCAAGAGCACGTCGTCGACGAAATCGGGATCGTGCACGCGGCACACGTCGCTCACGGCGGAGGGCTCCGGCGCGATCAGCTCGATCGGCCAGCCTGCCGCCAGCAGCGCCTCCGATACGACCTTGGGCTTGCGATCGCTGGGTGAGACGCGCACCCCGGAGTCCGAGACCATGTCTTCCGAGTAGAAGACCTTCAACGTCCGCCGCGGCGATGACGAAGGCGTCACCGGAGCTGGTCCTCGGCGATGCGCTGGAGCTGCGCGATGGTCGCCTCGCCGGGTGCGAACAAGCCTGCGTCGAGCTGGGCTTGGAAGTGCGTCGTGAAGGCGCGGCGCCGGTTTTGCGGTGAAACGGCGAGCGTCGTGAGCCGCAAGAAACGAAAGCCCGTGCAGCGCGAGACGGGGATGACGCCGCCGGGCAGCTTGCGGTTCTTGGCGACCTCGATGCCATCGCTGCGTTCGACTCCGAACAAGCAGCCCGGAGGCAGCCGCACGCCGTTCAGGCAGAGCTCGGCCACGCTGATGCACGAGTGGTTGTCGCCGAGGTTCAGCTTCTCGAGCAAGAGCGGCGCTCCCTGCTCGGTGACGAGCACGTTGACGCGCCCCTTGGCGCGCACGAAGCCGTCGCTGATCTCGAGGAAGTATTTCTCGGCGAGCGGACAGGTGCCGACCTTCAGCTCACCGTCGAACGGTGACAGCACGTGGCCGCCCGCTGCGTCCGCCGGCTGCACCAAGTCGTGGATCAGCGCGGCCAAGAGGCGGCTCTCCTCGCGCTCGAGGGCGCCGGGCAACGTGGAAAGCGCCTGCTTCAGCCGCTCTTCGGCGCTGCCCGCCGTGGGAAACAAGCGATGCACGGCGTCGCGCCTGCCCTCACGCGCGCCATTGACCAGCACGGCCAGGTGGCGGCTCGCTTGCGTGAAGCCGCAGCCCCTCCGCTCCGTGCGGTGCGAGTAGTGCTCACCCAGCATCTCCACCAGCGTGGCGTTGAGGCGGAAGCCGCGAGCTAGCAGCGCCGCCGCTAGCTCATGCAGCTCGCTCGTCGTCTCGTCGTCGTCGTGGGCTCGCGTTAGGGTCAAGAGCGAGCACCTCGGCTCACAGCACCAGGCTCTTTTCAACCGTCGCCAGCTGGTGGCGAGCCATGGCTAAGTTGCCCCGCTGTTTGTCGAGCACCACGTAGACGAAGAGGGCGTCGTTCGACGCGAGCGGGCGGATGAGGTGATACTGCCCGTGCAAGGTGATCAAGATGTCTTCGATGTTGTCGCGCAGGTTGAGCGCCTTCATCGTCTTCCGCTTGGCGCGCACCACCTCGGTGTTGCCGGCCGCCGCCACCTCGAGGTTGATGGGGCAGTTCATGCCGTCCGAGCCCAGCATCATGCCGCTGTTGCTGTCGACGACGCAGGTGCCGAGCGCCCCGTCGAGGTTCATGATTTTGCCGAGAGATTCCTTGATGTTCGACATCCGCGTGCCTTCCTTTCTTCGAGTTTGCCCTGGCTCCGCGATGGGCCAAGCGCGGCCACCGTCACCGGCGCTCTGCTCCTTCGCAACTCTCGCGCCAACGCGGAATCACCCAAAAAGCCGCAATAGCGACAATCTCCCACGGCCATTTCGGCCACCCCCCGCCACCTCCCTGGCCATTTCGGCCACCTCTCTCTCTCTCTCTCTCTCTCTCTCTCTCTCTCTCCCCTTCCACCCTTCCACCCTTCCTGTTGTTCTGCTC
>JAEYWK010000040.1 GCA_023431345.1 Pseudomonadota bacterium | reverse complement strand
GCCTGGCCCGCGCCACAAACCTGGGCCTACCAACAAACGGGCCCAACGACCCCTCACGGACCGTCGGGCACGGGCACGGGCACGTTTACGGGCACGCGCGAGCAATCCCAATTCAGGGACACTCCCTAACCTTTCGCCGATACAGCGTCGTCGACACCCCGACGCGCGAACGCTGCCGGGCGCTAGGTCCGTCTAGCAACGTCCCCACGGGAACGGTGCGGGCAGTCTGGCTTTGAGCCGGGATGCGGCCAGCGGCTGGCGCCGCCTGATGGGCGTTGGCGGCGCCAAGCCGGCGCTTCGTCGCGTGTGGCTGGCATCAAGCACGCGGGGTCGGCAGACCAGCAGGGTGGCAACACATCTGAGTGACACCCCCACCTGGGTATTCGTGCTGTTCTTCGGCCTGCTCGTGCTCGGCGCACGTCGCCTGCGCGACAGCCGAGCTCACCCGTTGCGGCTCGCGCTCATGCCGCTCGCGACCAGCACCCTCTCCTTGTATGGTGTCATTTCGACGTTTGGCCTGAGCCTCTGGTCCAGCTGTGCTTGGCTGATCGGGGCAGCCGCCGCGGTGGGCCTTTCGCTCCGCGGACGACCAGCGCTGGGGGGCTACGACGCCGACAGCGGCACCGTTCACGTGGCCGGCAGCATCGCACCGCTCGCGGCCATGATGGGCATCTTCTTCACCAAGTACGCGCTGACCGTGGCGCTGCTCTTCGACCCGGCGCTCCGAGAGCTGACACCTCTCGCGCTCGGCGCGTCGGCGCTGCTCGGCGCTTTCAGCGGAGCGCTTGCTGGTCGTGCGTTGCGGGCGTTGGCGGAGCTGCCTAGCTTAGCAAACCGAGGAAGTGTCGTGGGTAATCGCCGAACAGCGGGCCTCAACCCCCTCAGCCCCAAACAGCTTGCCGGCACGGCCGCTCGACGGCAGTAACCTAGCGCAGATGCTGCGCCACGGTCTGTCGACCTTCGCCCTCTGCCTGCTCATCGCGGCGGCGCTCGCGACTTCCGGAGCAGGCTCGTTCGGCTCTCACCTGGCCTACGCTCTGCCCAACGGCATCATCGCCTGGCTAGTCATGGACATTGGCCGCCAGCTATTCAGCCGCGCGACGCTGTGGCCGCTCGGCCCCCGGGACTTCGCGGTGGTCGTGGCGGGAATTCTGGCAGGCTTCAGCGGCGGCAACATCATCGGCGATGCGCTCACGGGCAAACCACCGCTACAGTTCCTTCGCCGCACGACTCACGACTTCGTGGCTACTTTGGCGCTGACGTTGGTGGCCAGTGTCGTGCTTTGTTACTTCTATTACAGTAGAGGCCGCGCACGGCTACTCGAGGGCCAATTGGCGCCCGTGCAGCGCGACGCGACCGAGGCGCAGCTCAAGCTCGTCGAGTCGCAGCTCGCGCCTCACATGCTGTTCAACACCCTTGCCAACTTGCGCGCCCTGATCGCGGTCGATTCGCGTCGCGCCATTCGCATGCTCGATCACCTCGAGCAATTCTTGCGGGCAGTCTTGGCCGGTTCACGCGCCGACACTCACCCGCTCGCGGCGGAATTCGCGCGGCTCAGCGACTACCTGGAGCTGATGTCGGTGCGCATGGGGGATCGCCTCCGTTACGAGCTCCGCTTGCCAGAATCGCTGAGCAACGTGCTCGTGCCACCGCTGCTGCTCCAGCCATTGGTGGAGAACGCGATTCGTCATGGCTTGGAGCCGCAGGTCGCGGGCGGCAGCATTAGCGTCGCTGCGCGTGGCGAAGGGGCGCTGTTGGTCCTCGAAGTGCTCGATACGGGCGCGGGTCCGGGTGAAGACGCTCGCGTGCTCGGCAGCGGCTTCGGCTTGTCGCAAGTGCGCCAGCGGCTGGCGACGCTTTACGGGGAGAACGCTTCGCTGGCGCTCGTTCCCGCCGCAGGAGGCGGCACTCGCGCTACCCTCCGCCTGCCGCGCTGAAACGCTAGCGCTCAATCGGAGAAGCAGCCCATGCCCGCCGCCCTCATCGCCGAAGACGAACCGCTGCTCGCGCAGGCCTTGGTCAGCGAGCTGGCGCGCGCATGGCCCGCGCTTACAATCGCCGCGATCGTGGCTGACGGTCGGAGCGCGGTCGACTCCGCGCTGCGCTTGCGCCCCGATGTGTTGTTCTTCGATATACGGATGCCAGGCTTGGACGGGCTGAGCGCGGCCGCCGAGCTGGCCGACGTCTGGCCCGTGGAACAAGCGCGGTTGCCACAGCTGGTGTTCGTGACGGCCTATGACGAGTACGCGGTCAGCGCCTTCGAGGCTCAGGCCTTGGATTACGTGCTCAAGCCGGTACAGCCCGAGCGCTTGCGCCGGACGGTCGCGCGCTTGCGCCAGAACGCCGCCGACGTGGCTGCGACTTCACCCGACGCCGTCGAGCGGATGATGGGGCATTGGCGCGCGATGCTGGAGGCGGGCCGAGACGCCCCCGCTGCGCCGCTGCGATACGTCACCGCTTCCGAACGCGGCGGCGCGACCGTGCGGTTGATACCGGTCGACGATGTCGTGTACTTCGAGGCCGCGGACAAGTACGTCCGCGTGCTGACGAGCGACGCCGAGTACTTGGTCCGTACGCCGCTGCGGCAGCTGCTTCCGCAGCTGGATCGGCAGGACTTTTGGCAGGTGCACCGCGCGATCGTGGTCCGCGCCAGCGCGATTGAAGCCGTGCACCGAGACGACCGCGGGCGTTTGCGTTTGCAGCTGCGTGAGCGCCCGGAACAGCTCGCAGTCAGTCGGCTCTTCGCGCCACTGTTTCGCGCAATGTAGCGACTAGCGGCGGAGGTGTGAGGGTCCGCCATTCGCGGGCCGTTAGTAGCTGACTCGCGCTCGCAGGCCGACGGCGAAGGCGTTGCCTCCCAGGTTGCCGCCGACGGGAATAGAGCCGTCGAGGCCGAGGTCGAAGTGCCGGCCGCAAGCGGCCGATAGCGCCGGCTCGACGACGAGCTGCAGACGCGAACGTCGCTCGTGGTCGCGCGAAGGGTCGACCAGTCGCCACGGCTCGGTCACGAGGCTGGTGCCCAGCGACGCGCCGAGCCAGCTCGTGAGCTGGTAGGTGGCGCGGGCTTCGAGCACCGGCAGCGCGCCAACATCGTGCGCGGCGGCGTCATCGGCAAGCCCGCGTTCGATAGGCGCGCCAGCAGCGCCGCCTCGAGTGTTCCGCGAAGCTCGAGCGGGCCCTCTTCGTGGCTGACGGTGGCCTCCCAGCGCGTGCCGATCGCTCCGGACGTCAGGCTCGCGCTGCGCTTCCCGCCACTGAGAGCGGCGGCCAGCGCAAGCGCGCGCAGCTTCAGCAGAGAGCGCTCGGGGCCGTGCTCGGCCGTGGGAGCGAGCAGAGACGCGAGCAGCTCGAAGCGGGCTTGGTCGCCCAGCTGGAAGTGCTGCGTGAAGCCCAGCTCGACGTTGCCCAGCGCGAGCTCGGATACTTGCGCGCCCGCCGGAAAGTCGAGCGCGACGATCGCCAGCGGTGCTTCGAGGTGGAGCCAGCCGACGTTCGAGAGCCGCAGCGCAGCCCTGGCGACCAGCAAATCTGCGAAGCCGGATACCTTGGGCAGCGCCGCCGTGACGAACGGTGCCGTGACCAGGCCCGCGCGATTGCTCAGCGAAAGCTCCGCCGAGCGTCGGTGGGGTGGTGACTCGGCCGCGCGTAGAGCGGGGGTTTTGGTGGCGAGCGCGATGAGGAGCGCGACGGCTAGTCGCTTCATAGCGTCTCGATCCAGCGTCGAAGAAGCGCGACGGCGTCGGTGTCGACCTGCTCGCTGGCGAGCGGCGGCATTTGCTCGAAGCGGCCGCGCTTCGACATGAGCTCGAGCAGGCGGCTGCCGTCCGGGTCACCCGCTTCGAAGCTCGCCCCGCGACCGGTGCGCAGCGCAGCGGTGTCCGTGACGGCGGCGGCGGGGGCGGCGGAGAGCGTGAAGTCGATGTCGCTGTCGGGATCGAAGCAGCGCGCACCGCTCCGCGGCGGTCGCGCGGCGTTGTGACAGTGGCTGCAGTTGGCGTGCAAGTAGCCTAGCGCCGCCTGATCCGTCTCGCTTCCTGGCACCTGCGGCTCTTCGGTAGGGGCGTGAGTCAGCAGGCCGAGGCTCGCTAGCTGGTCGAGATCGACCGCCGGGGGGGCCGCTGGTTGCGCGAGCTGAAGCGCCGAAAATCCGAGCACGTGACTACTGCGCCCACCGTGGCACGCGGCGCATTCGTTGGCGGCCGGCACGTCGTGGGAGGTGTCCAGCGCGTCGATGGCGCCGTAAGGAGCGGCCATCGCGTCGTCGCCCGAGCTCTTCCAAAGGTAGGCGACGCCGGTCCAGCCGCTCGATTGCCGCGCGAGGAGGCGCGTTTCGACGCGCACGCCGCCCTGCACGAACTCTTTCCAGACTTTCGTGCCGATCGGAAATTGCCAAGCGTCCATGTCGCGGCTGTCGATAGCGGCGCCGGGTGGGAGCCAAATCCATCGCTGTTTGACGGCACCATCGCTCCACAGCTCGAAGCGGGGACGGAAACCGAGCACGCCGTTCGCGAGCACGCTCGTGCTGCCCGGCGCGTACAAGCCCGTGAGCGACAGGCGCTCCGGTAGCGCATCGGTGGCCGCCTCATCGACGGGGTCACAGCGCCGGTACGGTTGGCAACCGACGGTGGCACCGGCGACGGTGATCGACAGGGCTAGAGGGGCCACCAGCTGGAGTCGCGTTCGCAGCATCTCGCCAAGGCGTAAGGGCCTTGGCCCGAGCCGTATTGGACGAAAATGACCCCTGTATGGTCGGCGCTCGTCGCTAACGGGCGAGCGGCTTCGGGTAGGCGTGAATGAGCTGATCGAGCCGCGTTTCGGCGGCGCGCAGGTAGCTGGCGGGCGTGTGGCCAGAAAACTCGACGAAGTCACGGATCAGGTGCGATTGATCGAAGTAGCCCTGCTCCAGCGCGAAGGCTGCCCACCCTGGCGCCTGGCGCAGCGTCGCTAGCCGCTGCTTCACGCGATGAAAGCGCTGCAGCCGACCGAAGAGCTTCGGTGTCAGCCCGACCTCGCGCTCGAACACCTCCACGAAGCGGCGATGACTGAGCCCGACCTGCGATGCCACGTCGGCGATGCGGGCGCCGCCGGCGCCTAGCGTCGCGACCGCAACCGGCACGGCCGGGTGGCTCGGCTTGCTGCGCTGCCAGCGCTCGCGGAGCGCCGACTCCAAGATGGTGAGGCGCTGGCGCGGCGACGGGCACTCGAGCAACCGATCGCGCAGGCTGCGGGCTGATGAGCCCCAGATGTCGTGCAGCGCGACGTGGCTGTCGACGACCTCGGCCGCGGACACGCCCAGGAACCGAAAGGCGGCCCCGGGCCGGAAATGCGCGCCGATCACCGACACGCGCTGCCGCGGATCCGCGAGGTAGCTTCGCGTTTGCGCGCCCACCGCCAAGGCGGCGGAGTGACGTCGCGGCGTGGTGAGATCGGTTGATTCGAAGGTTTGCAGCTCGTCGGCGGCGAGGTTGAAGATCAAATCCATACTGCCGCCGCCCGGAGCGACTCGCTCGAGCTCTGGCAGCGCGGCGCTGCCGTCGAGCGCGCAGTGCCAAAGCCGTTCGACGAACACGTCGAGCGGAGGCGCTGGGGCTCGACCGAAGTACTGCACCGCGTTACGGATAGGGCAGCGCTGCCTGCTCGTCCACCCGTGACCGTTCGCCGAGCCCCCGAGCTACGCGAGCGCCAGGGGTGCGACGGCGGCGTGACCGCTCTACGCTCGCCTGCTCTCGGCTAGGCGCGGTTGAGGGGCTCCATGGAAGCATTCGCGGCAGGGTCGCGCGCCGGGAAGTAGTCGAGCAAGAACGGGTCTCGCTCGGCCCACGAGCGAATGCGAGCTCTCGCGTAAGCGGTGGCCCGCCTGATGGTCGTCTCGCTCACTCCCAGCGTCTCCGCGGCTTCGCCCGCCGTGTAGCCCTCGGTCACGCTGAGCACGAAGCTGCTTCGCTCTCGCTCTCCGAGGCGACCGAGCAGCTTCCCGAGCCGCAACAGGGCGTAGCTGGCGGCGGGCTCGTGCGATGAGCTGGCCACGGAGACGTCGATCGACTCGTCGTCGCAAGTGAGCTGGGAGCGCCTTTGCCCGCTGCGCCGCTCGCGCCGCAGCGTATTGAACGCGATCGAGAGGACGAAGGCCCGGAGCGAGCCAGGGTCGCGCAGGCTGGGCACGCGGCGGAACAGGCAGATGAAGACGTCTTGCAGCGCGTCGTCGATGTCGCTCGTTCGGCGCAGGCCTCGGCGCAATACGCCACGGACCATCGGTGAGAACCGCTCGAGCGCGGCCCGATGTGCCCACGGCTCGTCCGCGATCAAGGCCTGGGCCAGCTCCGCGTCGGCGAGCCTGGCTTCCGGCCCAGACGTGTCACGCGCCGATCGGGTGGCCGGGACCGCACCGCTGGGCAACTTCACATTCGCTTAGGTGAAGCAGCGTCCGCTGGATGAACGGTTTTTCTCAGCGGGCCCTCGCGAATTCCCGGCGCGCTGCCAAGAGTGTTTCTTAATGCCGCAAATTTCCGGTTTTTTTGGGGAGTTTTGTGCGGAGCGAGCGAGCACGACAACGACGCACGTGCTCCCACTTGTTTTCGACTGGTGGTCTCCAATAGGCGGACGCTTGCAGCTGGCGTGTTATTTTATGGCTAATGAGCCCGCCTCCGCGTCCTGCCAATGCGCCTCGTCCGGCCGCGCCGCGGCCCTCCTTCGCCTCGGAGTCGTCCGTGCGCGCTCGCGCGCCGGTGGCCACGCCTGCGGAGCGTCCTCGCCCTGCGATCGTCCCGGCCACGAAGCCCGCGAGCCCTCCCGCGCCCCGTCCGATGGCGACGAAACCGGCGCCGCTCGCGACGAAACCGGCGCCGCTCGTGACGAAACCGGCGCCGCTCGCGACGAAACCGGCGCCCGCGCCCGCGCGGGGCGGCCCTCCACCGCTGCCGGCGAGCGCGCTTGTGCGGTCGGCCGCTCCGAAGAGCCCGCCGCCACTTCCAGTCGCGGCAACGGCAGCGCCGGTTACCCCTCGAGCTGAGCCGGTTGCCCCTTCGTCGGTGACGGCTGCTCCGCCGCTGGCGACTGCGTCCGCTTGGGAGCCCCTAGCGGCATCGGCGGCTTCCGTGGCTGTAGCGGCTCCGGAGCCAGCGCCGAATCCGTTTGCGGTGCCGGATGTTCCGCCTGCGCCCAGCGGCCCCTCGCCGAGCTTTGCATTGCCGACCGCCATCGCGATGCCTGCAGCGCCGATGACATTCTCGGCGGCCGCTCCCCGGGCACTCACGGCGTCGCCGCACGTGAACGCGCGACAAGTCGCGGCGCCTGCGGTGATGGTCACGACGCTCGAGCCGCCGCCGGTGCGGGTCCGACTGCCCGACGATCTCGACCTCTTCGATGGCCGCGCGCGTGGCCGACGGGCTTTGCTGTTCGTCATTGGCGTGGCGCTCATCGTTTTGCTCGGCACCATCGCGGCGGCGATCGCCAGTCACTACCGGCCCCTCTGAACGCAGGCGCGGTTGGTCCGTCGGGAGCGCACTCCGAGCGCTGTGGACGTTACCTGAGCTGCGGTGCTTGGCGCGCGATGCGGCTCGGTTCGGCCAAGAACTCGAAGTGCATGGTGTCTTCGATCTTTTCGTGCCCGAGCCAATAGAAGCCGAATCGCTCGAACTCGGTCACCCAGCAGCGCGGCATATCCATGCGCTCGAACTTGGTTTTCTCGTTCTGGCAACGCTCGCTCGCGCCCCACGGCCCGATGCATCCGCAGCAGGGGTTTCGCGTCGGATCGACGTCGATCGCGATACCGTAAACATGGTTGGAGATCTCTCCGTTCACGTAGGTATTGCGCTTGCGCAGCCCAGATAGCACGTAGGGTTGATACGGGTGGGCTGAACATCGCGCGCGAATCGCCGTCTCCACGCACGACAGCGCCGGGGCGATGCGGCGATGCACCGACACCGCTACGCCGAAAAAGCTGACGACGCGCGCTTGCTCGGCGGGTGAGCTCGCGTTCCAGGCTTCGTCGCCGAAGCCCTCGACGTACCCGTACTCTTCCGTGCGGTAGCGAACGGCGCGCGCCAGCACTCGCCTCCACTCTCGCGCGGAGCCTCCGGTGGCGTTGAAGGTGTCGAAGTGCGCTTGCACCAGAAAGGCTTGCGGCGCTTGCTCGTTGCACAGCGATGGCGGCTGGAGCGATGGCGGCTGGAGCGATGGCGCGGGAGGCGCGACAGGCTCGGCAACGGGCGCGAGCGCGGCACCGGTGACTCCTCGATGGGCCTCCGCGGCGACCACGGGTGCCGCGCGGGGCGCGGGCGCAACGGCGGGGGGGGCGACGACAGCCGGCTCGCGCGCGCTGCGCAGCGGAGGCGCGCTCTCGCCCGTCAGCCCTTCGCTGGGCAGGCGCTCGCACGCCAGCAAGCTAGCGCTCGTGAGCCATCCCATTGCCCAACGCCTGAACAACGCGCCCAAGGTACCACTCGGGCGGACACGCAACTACACGATTCCAGCTGCGGAGCCGCGTAGAGTCGTGGAAGCAAGGACACCGTCGGCGGCGTAGGCCAGCTGCGCGACGCCGGTTGCTCGCTGGATCTCGAGGGTGGAACAGTCTAGAAAACGCCGACCCATGCCTGCTCGGGCCGCCGGAGTTGCCTCGCTCATCGCCCTCGCCGGGGCAACGTGGGCCGCGAGCCTGAGCGCGCATGCGCTGCTCGAGACGCCAGCGCCGCGCGATCAGCGAGATGGCTACAAGGACTCGACGCCCTGCGGGGTGACGCGCGCCAGCACCCAGCCTCATACGAGCTACGCGCCAGGCCAACAGCTCAGCGTCGACTGGCTGGAGACGGTCGATCACGCCGGTTGCTTCTTGGTCGAGCTCTCTCTCGAGGGCGATCTCGACTTTCAGATCCTCGGCCGCCTTTCTCACGCCGATCCGCCCCCACCAGAGGGGCCAACCTCGGCTGCGCCGCGACGCTGGAGCCTGCCAGTCACCTTGCCCAACGTGAGCTGCCAAGATTGCACGCTGCGACTGCGGCAGATCATGGCCGACGAGGACCTCGACGGCGACGCCTGCCCGCCGCCGACGCCTCCGCCTGGCTCCGTTTACACCACCTGCGCGAACATCAGTATCGCGAGCAGTGTCGGTGGCGACGGTGCCGGCGGTAGTAGCGCCGGCGGCAGTAGCGCAGGCGGCAGCAGCGCCGGCGGCAGCAGCGCAGGCGGTAGCAGCATCGGTGGCAGCAGCGCAGGCAATAGCAGCATCGGTGGCAGCAGCGCCGGCGTTAGCAGCGCCGGCGGCAGCAGCGAAGGGAGCGGTTGCAGCTTTTCGATGCGTCGCCCCACCGCGTCGCTCGGCGCGCTCGTGCTCGCGCTGGTGGCGCTCAGCCGGCGTCGCGGCTACGGCGTGAGCGCGAAGCCGTAGATCGCTCCGCAACCGCGCGGTCTCCGACCGCGAGCGTGCCATGACGACGCCTCCACGTGCGCGCGCATCCACTCGCAGTTGGGAGCCAAACTTGATGGCCTGGGAACCAAGCGCCTCGAGGGCTGCTCGCCGAGAGTCGGACCGAGAACGCTGGGTGCACAGCGCCTGCCGCTCGGTCGAACGGCTCGATCTTCGGTAAGTCAGCTGCGAGTCATCGGCAGGCACCGGACGGTGAGCGGTGCGCGCATCCGCGCCGTGCATCGTCGCGGGCTCGGTACCGCCGCGCGCGGCCAAAGCGCGGCGAACGTGGGTCCACCATCGACCATCTGATGGTGGGCCTGATACCGGTGCGGGCTCGGACGCCGTGTACGTGCTTGCTTGTCGCGGGCCGCTCAGGAAAGTTAGCTGCGCGAGGAGATGGGATGAACCAAGTCAGCACGTTGAGTTGGGCGGCGCCCCGGCGATTCGGCGTGGGGGTATTCGTTCTGGCGTTCCTCCCCGGCTGCGGCTCGGACGTGGACGCAACGCCACAGACGCCGTTCGAGCCGCTATCGGACGCGCAGGTGAAGGTCATCAAGGAGGCGGTCGACGCGAGCTTAGGCCAGGGCCTGGCGACAGGCTACAGCCTGGCGGTGTGGCGAGACGGAGCGGTCATCTACACCGGTGCGTGGGGCACGCGGGACGAGCAGGGCAATCCGGTGACGGCGGAGACGCTGTTCCAGATTGGCTCCGACACGAAGAAGATCACCGCCATCGGCGTGCTGCAGCAGGTCCACGCGGGCGTGCTCACACTCTCTCAAACACTCGATAGGGTGCTGCCGGGTCTGGCGCTGGCGTCGAGCCCTGCGCACTTCGAATCACTCACGCTGCACGACTTGCTGTGCCAGCGCAGCGGGCTCTATGACTACACGCCCTGGGTGGAGCGACCACGAGACTCCTACCTGGCGGAGGTGGCGTTCGGCAGGTTCGCAGAGAACGAGCCCGTGATGATGCCAGCTGGCATCGCCTTCAATTACAGCAACCCGAACTACGCGCTAGCGGGCCTCGCTTACGAGGTAGCGGTTGGCGAGCCATGGGCGGACGCGATCCAAGCGAACGTCTTCGAGAAGCTCGACATGCGCCACAGCTACGCCCGTCGCGACGACATGCTGGCTGCGGAAGCCGACGTCGCAAGCGGGCACGGCGCGATCCTCCCGGGTGATTGGGATCCGTTCGAGCCGCGCGAAGACGACAGCGAAAGTGAGGCCAGCCTGACCTGGGTAGAGCCCGCCGCGCAGCCCGACGATGCGTTCACGCGCCCAGCCGGTCTGGTGTGGTCGACCGCCGCCGATCAAGCGCGCTTGCTCGGCTTCTTGCTCGACGGTGACCCGAAGGTCTTGCCGAACGAGCTACGTGAAGAGCTGCTGACGCCGCACGCGCCTTGGTACAACCACGTCGATCTGCGCAGCTACGGCTACGGCATGATGGTCGACCGTCTGTACCAGGGATCCGGAAATCGATTCTACGCGATCCCGAGCTACGCCCACGGCGGCGCGACGCTGACCATGACCTCGAGCTCGGCGGCGCTGCCCGAGCAGCGTGTCGCCGTCTCGATCTTGGCCAATGGCGCCGCGGAAAATCTGCAAGCGCTCACGGCGATCGCGCTCGAGGTCGCGGCGGAGGGGCGACTCCCCGCGCCGTCGCCGCCTCCAATGCCGCCCGAGCCGCGCGGGCTCGAAACCTACGCCGGCACCTACTTCGAGCCGACGGTGGGGGAGGTGACTCTGACTTGGGAAGACGGCTCGCTCAGGGTGGATATCCCTGGCTTGGCTGAGCTAGGCATCCCCTACGAGCGCGAGCCCGTGGCGGTCGCTCGCGACCTCTTCCTCTTCACCATCGACGGCGAGCCCTACCCGGTGTCGTTCTACGACGACGTTGACGGCACCCCCCACCGGTACGGCGTCAATCGGCAGTTCGTGCTGACGCGCAGCTCGCTCTAGGCACGCGAAGGGCCCGGAAGGTGGACGCGCGGCCGTCGCAGCCGACGATGACGAGATGAGCGCGGTCGCTCAGGCAGCACTTGGTAAGCCGGCCGAACCTACTGCTCGCGCGCGAAAGCTTCGTTGCGCGTGGAATTCTCGACTCGCGTGAGCTGTTTCGCGCAATGTTCGAGCGTAAACCAGTTGAGTGATGGAGACGCGATGCTAGCCCATGCGGCTAGATGATGCGCCGTGTACTCCCGTGGATGTTGGTCGCTTCCCTCAGCTCGATGGGATGCGGAGGCAGCGAAACTTGTTCCCCCACCTGCGGACCGCTGGGTGGTAGCAGCGCGCAGGGTGGCATGAGCGCGGCCGGCACCACGGGCGCGGGGAACCCCAGCAACGGAGGCAGCTCCGGCGGAGTGGTGGGCGTGGCCGGCTCGGGGGGAGCTAGCCCGGGCGGGGCCAGCTCCGGTGGTGGTGGTGCCGGCGGCTCCGGAAGCGCGATTGGCGACCCGACGGCTCCGCAGGGCAGCCCAGTGTACATCAACGGCAAGCTCGCCGTGAGCGGGCGAAACCTCGTCAACCAGGCGGGGGTGCCGGTGCAGCTGGAGGGCGTTTCCAGCATGTGGCTGCATTGGGAGGAGGATGGCTACGCGGAGAGCCGGCAAGCGCTGCAGTGGATGCGCGACAACTGGAAGGTGGAGGTGGTGCGCGCCGCCATGGGCATCGAACCGAAGGGCGCGTACCTGGAAGACAAAGGGCGCGCCAAGGACCAGGTCGATCGCATCGTGCAGAACGCGGTAGAGCTCGGCCTCTACGTGATCATCGACTGGCACGATCACGAAGCGATCGCTCACCAGTCGGAAGCGGAGGCCTTCTTCGACGAGGTGGCAGGCAAATACGGCCACCTGCCGAACGTGATCTACGAGACGTTCAATGAACCGCTCGAGGTGCCGTGGCCGCAGCTCAAGACGTACCATCAGGCCATCATCTCGAAGATCCGCGCCAAGGATCCGGACAACCTGATCGTGCTCGGCACTCCCCACTGGTCGCAAGACGTGGACGCGGCGGCCGCTGATCCGGTGGCAGGCAGCAACCTGCTCTATACACTGCACTTTTACGCCTGCACGCACGACGAGTGGTTGCTCGACAAGGTGCAGGCGGCGCTCGACAAGAACCTGCCGATGTTCGTGACGGAGTGGGGCGCAACCCACGCCGATGGCGGGCTCGACGGCGTGGTGTGCGAGGCGGAGGCGACCACGTGGCACAACCTGCTCAACGCGAACAAAATCTCGTGGACGTCGTGGAAGCTCGACGGTTGTGAAGACGCGAGCTGCCTGCTCAAGGAAGGCGCCCCGCGCGACGGCGGCTTCGGGGACGAGTGGTTGCAGGGGCATGGTCCCTTCGTCCGCGCCCGACTCCTAGACTGAGCCTGGTCTGAGCGGGGCGAGATCGTGCCGATGATTCGGGGGATTGAGCGGAGGGGCGCGCGTGGGAGGGGCCGCGCGAGGTTTCGCGAGGCTGAAACATGACGGATACCGAGCCGTGGCGCTGAGCGGCGACGCTCGGCCGGCATGCAGCTCGACGCGCTCCAGTCGCTCGCGCTGTCCGTGGCGCAAGCTCGCTCGCCGGACTCGGTGCTCACGCAGATGGTGCAGGGGCTGGGCATGTGGGACGGCGTGGCGCTGGCTCGGGTCTGGCTCTTGCGTCAGCCAGAGCACGAGCAGCCGTACCTCGAGCTGAAGGCCAGCATCGGCGCTTCCGTCGTCGAGCCGAGCCAGCGCTGGAACCGCACCGACGGCGCCCACCAGCGGGTGCCGGTGTC
This sequence comes from Pseudomonadota bacterium, assembly GCA_023431345.1. Taxonomy (GTDB): domain Bacteria; phylum Myxococcota_A; class Polyangia; order Polyangiales; family Polyangiaceae; genus PMG-095. The sequence goes on along the minus strand of JAEYWK010000040.1, from coordinate 12,595 downwards.
GTTCGGTAAAATTGGCTACATCGCGACCAATAACCAGCCGCTCTTGTTGCAGTGCGGTCCGCGCGATTGGCTGGTGCAGCCGGATTGGGCCGAAGCCGAAGGCATCCAGAGCTTCGCGGGCCAGCCGCTGTGCTTCAAAGGCCAGGTGCTCGGGGTGGTGGCGTTCTTCAGCCGACGCCGGCTGCTGAAGGCCGACCTCGATTGGCTGCGCGTCTTCGCCGACCACGCCGCGGTGGCCATCGCCAACGCGCGGGCCTTCGAGGAAATAGCGCGCCTAAAAGAGAGCGCGGAGCGTGAGCGCGACTACCTGCGCGAAGCCGTGCGCACGGCGCTGCAGCACGGCGAGATCGTGGCGGAGAGCCGCGAGATGAAGCGCGTGCTAGAGCAAGTGCAGGCGGTGGCCCGCACCGACTCGTCGGTGCTGATTCTGGGCGAGAGCGGCGTCGGCAAGGAGCTGATCGCGGCCGCCGTGCACGACTCCAGCGCGCGCCGCGACGGACCGCTCGTCAAAGTCAACTGCGCGAGCGTTCCCCGTGACCTGTTCGAGAGCGAGTTCTTCGGCCACGTGCGCGGCGCCTTCAGCGGCGCCGCTCGCGACCGTCAGGGGCGCTTCTTGCTCGCCGACGGTGGCTCGCTGTTCTTGGACGAGGTTGGCGAGATCCCGCTCGAGCTGCAAGGCAAGCTGCTGAGGGTCTTGCAGGAGCGCACCTTCGAGGCCGTCGGGGACGACCGAACGCGCGAAGTGGACGTCCGCGTCATCGCCGCCACCAACCGTCCCCTCGACGTCGAGGTCGAAAGCGGCCGCTTTCGGCGCGACTTGTTCTATCGACTCAACGTGCTGCCCATCGAGGTGCCGCCGCTGCGGCAGCGCCGTGATGACATCTTGCCGATGGCGCGGCGTTTCCTGCGCACCACCGCCCACCGCCTGCATTTGGCGGAGCGCGAGCTGTCTCTGGCCGATGAACGAGCCTTGCTCGGCTACGACTTTCCCGGCAACGTGAGAGAGCTCCAGAACCTGATTGAGCGGGCGGTCGTGCTCAGTCACCGAACCGAGCTCGGCCTGGGGCTCGCGCTCGGGCGAACGAGCGCGCCTCCGCCCCCGCATTCGCCGGCTGACGTGCCTGACCCTGGCGAGGTGATGAGCGAGCCTGTGTTTCGTGAGCTCGAGCGGCGTAACGTGCTCGCGGCCCTGCGACGCTGCGACTACCGCGTCGCTGGCGAGCGAGGCGCCGCGAAGCTGCTCGGCTTGAGCCCGAGCACGCTCGCCTACCGCATGAAGCAGCTCGGACTCGAGAAGCCGCGCTGACGCATCCGCCGCAGCGCCGAAACATCGTGAGGTGAGCTGATGGCGGCACGCGGCCGCGGGCGACCACGATCCGCGGCGGAAACAGTCGAAGGGCTCGCGTCCACGAAAATCGTGAGGCTACTCGCGAAGATTGGTGAGTCGCAGCTTGTTGTGCGTTTCCGTAGGTGGACCGGTTCGCTGATTTCTTCGGTTTTTTGCGGGCTCGGAGGCTGCGAGCGCGGCGGCACGGCGCTCGCAAAGGCATTCGCGAGCGCACCGACACTCGCTTCGGCGCCTCCCACTTCGGAGAATCAGCATGCCCAAAGTCCAAGCACCGATGAACAAGGCCGGGGATTTCTTGGTCGACTACGAAGAGAAGGTCTTCGAAGACGTCAAGGCGAGCCCTGGCGAGAAGGCCCTCGTCACCTTTCATACGGTGGCGTTCGAAGGCTCGATCGGCCTCGTGAACCTCTTGCAGGCGATCAGGCTCCAGCGCAAGGGCTTCGAGACCTCGGTGCTGCTGTACGGTCCCGGCGTCACGCTCGGCGTGCAGCGCGGCTTCCCCAAACTAGGCGACGAAGCCTTCCCCGGTCACCTCAACTTCAATGGTCAAATCGGCAAGTTCATGGCCGAAGGCGGCAAGGTCTACGCATGCCGCTTCGCGCTGCAGGCGCTCTACGGGCACGGCGAGAAGGCGTTGATCGAGGGCATCAAGCCCATCAACCCGCTGGACGTGCTCGACCTGATCTTGCTCCACCGCAAGGACAACGCTTTCATCCTCGATACCTGGACCGTTTGAAATGTCGCGCCAGGTCCGCGCCGCCGCCGTGCAGCTCAGCCCGGTGCTGTTCAGCCGGGAAGGAACGACCAGTAAGGTCTGCGAAAAGATCGCGCAGGCGGCGGCGCAGGGCGCAGAGCTCATCGTCTTTCCGGAGACGGTGGTGCCGTATTATCCGTATTTCTCCTTCATCAAGGCACCTGCGGTAATCGGGGCCGAGCACCTGCTGCTGCTCGACCAGGCGGTCACGGTGCCCGGCCCGACCACCGAGGCGATCGCCCAGGCGGCGCGCAAGGCGGGCGCCGTGGTCTCGATTGGCGTGAACGAGCGCGCCCACGGCACGCTCTACAACACCCAGCTCTTGTTCGACGCCGATGGGCGGCTGGCCCAAGCCCGCCGCAAGATCACCCCCACTTATCACGAGCGCATGGTGTGGGGGCAAGGCGACGGCAGCGGCCTCGTCGCGGTCGAGACCCGGGTTGGCCGCGTTGGCTCGCTCGCCTGCTGGGAGCACTACAACCCGCTCGCTCGCTACGCCTTGATGGCGGACCACGAGGAAATTCACTGCGCGATGTTTCCGGGCTCGCTCGTCGGCGACATCTTTCGCGAGCAAATCGAGGTCACGATTCGTCACCACGCGCTCGAGTCGGGCTGCTTCGTGGTGAACGCCACCGGCTACCTGGATGACGAACAGGTCAAACAGGTAGCGGGCGACACCAAGCTCGACAAGGCCCTGCGCGGCGGCTGCTTCACCGCCATCGTCTCTCCAGAGGGAACCCTGCTCGCCCCGCCACTGACCGAGGGTGAGGGGATGGTGATCGCAAACCTCGACTTGGCGCTCGTTACCAAGCGCAAGCGGATGATGGATAGCGTCGGTCATTACAGTCGCCCTGAGCTGCTCTCGCTGCTCATCGATCGCAGCCCGCAGCCGCATTTGCGGGCTCAATCACACCAGTTTTCCAACCCGAAAGGTGCTCATGAATCGCTCACTACCGATCGCAACGGCGCCGTCGACGAGACCGAAGCGCCACGACCTTCCTGAGCTGCTCTCCGAGCTGCAGGCGCTCGGGCTGCGCTGGCTCGACGTGAACGGCCCTGGCCTCAGCCGCGCCGGTGGCGCGGGACCGAGCGACCACAAGGCGATCACCCTCGACCATCAAACGGTGATGGTTCCGATCTTGAATCACGCCTCGGCGCTGTCTCCGTACGCGGCCCGAGTCAGGGCGGGGGGCGGAGGCGCCACGCTGCTCCGCGGCGACAGAGCGCTCGCCGACATCACGTTTCCGCCCCAGCCTCGCTTCTACTCGTTGTCGACGGCCGACGGCGTGCCCTACTGGAAGATCGCTACGCTGCACGCCGCCGACGTCTTGGCCACGACGGTGCTGCAGACCTGCACCCGCTACGGAAACCAAGCGACCGCCTGTCAGTTCTGTGCGATCGGTAGGTCGCTCGCGGCCAAGTCGACGATCCCCGAGAAGACCCCGGAGCAGCTCGCGGAGGTGGCGAGCGCGGCCGCGCGTCTCGACGGCGTGAAGCACGTCGTGCTCACGACTGGCACGCCGAAAACGGTGGATCGCGGCGCGTCCGTGCTGGCGGCAGCCGCGGCGGCGATCAAGCTGAAAAGCGCATTGCCGATCCAGGCACAGTGCGAGCCTCCGGACGATTTTGGCTGGTTCGAGCGCCTCCGAGCCGCCGGCGTCGACAGCTTGGGGATGCACCTGGAGGCGGTCACGGAGCCCGTCCGGCGCCGCATCATGCCCGGCAAAGCGGAGGTGCCGGTGAGCTTCTATCTCGACGCTTTCGCGTCGGCGGTGAAGGTATTCGGTCGCGGCCAGGTGTCCACCTACGTGCTCGCGGGCTTGGGGGACAGCCGGAGTGACATCTTGGAGATGGCGGAGCGCTTGATCGGCGCAGGCGTGTACCCGTTCGTGGTGCCGTTCGTGCCGATCGCCGGCACGGCGCTCGAAGACGCGGCGCCTCCCGAGCCCGGTTTCTTGAGCAGTGTGCTCGACGGCGTGGCCGAGCTGCTCGCTCGCTCCGATTTGAGGAGCGGCGAGATCAAGGCCGGCTGCGGGCGCTGCGGAGCGTGCTCGACCCTCAAGGCGCGGGAGGTGGCGCGTGCTTGACGGCGTCAATCCGTGGGGAAGGCCGGTGCGTCCTAGCTTGGGCGCCGAGGTCGTGGCCGAGGTCGCGACCGAAGCGTGGCAGCTCCGCGGCTACCGCGAGCTGCGGCGCGCGATCTTCGCGGAAGAGCAGCGCCTGTTCGAGGGCTCGGATTTCGACGAGCACGACGCTCACGCGCTGCCCATCGTCGCGCAGAGCCAGATCGCGGGCATGGCCGACAAAGTCGTGGGCGTCGTGCGCATTTATCGCAGCGAGCCGGGCACTTGGTACGGCGGTCGGCTGGCAGTTCGCGAGGAATTCAGGCGATTTGGCGCCATCGGCACGGCCCTGATCGCGACGGCGGTCTCGACTGCGCATGCCCTCGGCTGTCAGCGGTTCTTGGCCACGGTGCAGCTCGCCAACGTGCGCTACTTCGAGCGTCACCATTTTATCGCGCTGCGCGGGGTCGAGGTGCGCGGCCTGCCGCACCAGCTGATGCAGGCCGACCTGGCTGCGTACCCGCCGCGCGCCGAGCGCCTCGTGCAAGCGAGGGTGGCATGAAGCTCGGCGAAGCGACGCTGACGACGCTAGCCGAGGAGCTGCGCGGTCGCGCGGAGCTCGGCATGAAGCGCGACATTCAGCTGCCTTCACGGGTATTCGGTGGAGCGGTGACGAGCGCTTGGTTCCCATCGCGGGAGCCGATCCTCAACGGTGACGACACGGCCGCGTTGCCCGACGCGGAGGGCTACACCTTGTTCGCGGCCGAAGGCATACGCCCCGAGCTCATCGCCGCCGATCCGTGGTTCGCCGGCTTCTGCTCCGTGATGGTGAACTTGAGCGACATCGCGGCGATGGGCGGCCGGCCTTGGGCGGTGGTCGACGCGCTGTTCATGGGCAGCGGCGAGAACGAGCGGGTGCTGGAGGGGATGCGGGCGGCGAGCGAGCGGTTCGGGGTGCCCGTCGTGGGGGGTCACACGGCGCGCGTCGAAGGGCCTACCGCGCTGGCGGTGGCCGTGATTGGGCGCGCCAAGCGGCTGATCTCGAGCCACGCCGCGCGCCCGCGTCAGGTGGTGTTGATGGCTGTCGACCTGCGCGGCAGCTTTCGCGGAGCAGGCGGCGCTTTCAACGCCGCGACCACCGCTAGCGCTCAACAGCTGCGCTCGACCCTCGCCATCTTGCCGGAGCTCGCCGAGGTGGGGCTCGTCGGGGCGGGCAAAGACATCAGCATGGCGGGCCTGTGCGGTTCGCTGGCGATGTTGCTCGAGACGTCGGGCGTCGGCGCGGAGCTGGACCTCGAGCGCATTCCGTCGCCGCCCGACGTGGAGCCGCTGCGCTGGCTGACGGCGTTTCCGAGCTATGGCTACGTGCTCACGGCCGAAGAGCGTGACGTGCCGCACATCTGCGCTCGCTTCGACGCCGTAGGAGTGACGTGCTCCGCGATCGGCAAGATAACGGAGCGGCCTCGACTCGAGCTCAAATACTGGCACGAGCGCGCGCTGTACCTCGACTTGGGGGAGCAGGCGCTCACCGGCTTCAAGGCGGCCTCATGACGTCGATCGGCCTCTTCACCTACTCGACCAGGCCGCGCGGTAGCGTCGTGCACGCCTGCTATCTGGCCGAAGCGCTCGCGGAGCGGGGCCACGACGTCACGCTGTACGCCCTGTCGAAGGCCGGTGACCGCCTCTACCGTGAGCTCAGCTGCCCCGTAGTCTACCTCGAGGCGGCGCCGGCGCCGGAGGGCGCCGACGCGCTGATTGCCCAGCGCATCTGCGAGGTCGCGCGCGGTATCGCCGAGGTGCGGCCGCGTCACGCCATTTACCACGCTGAAGATTGCTTGATGGCGAGCGGGCTACTCGAGCAGCGCGCGGCGCTCGGGCCTCATCCCATCGTTCGGACGCTGCACCACCTCGAGGCTTACGAGAGCGCCTACCTGAGGGCCTGCCAGCGGCGGTCGATCCTCGAGAGCGACGCGGTGGCGTGCGTGAGCCGGCTGAGCCAGCGCGACGTGAGCCAGCAGCTCGGTCGCGCGTGCCCCATCATCGGCAACGGGGTGGAGGTCTCGCGCTTCGCGGCGGATCCGGAGCTCGAGAGCTGGGCGCGCGATCGCTTCCGCGTACGCGTGGGCGAGCGCGTCGTGCTCAGCGTCGGAGGCGTGGAGCCCCGCAAGAACAGCCTGACCGCGCTCGAAGCCATGACGCGTTTCCTGCGCGCGCACCCGCTAGCCCGCTGGTTGATCGCGGGCGGCTCGAGCATTTGGGAGCACGACGCGTACCGGGCCACGTTTCGACGGAGCGTCGACGCCCTCGAGCCGAGCGTTCGATCGCGGGTGGTGGAGCTTGGGCCCGTGTCCGAGCGTGAGCTCACCGGTCTTTACCTCATCAGCGAAGTCTTGCTCTGCCCATCGTTACAGGAGGGCTTCGGCTTGTGCGTCTTGGAGGCCCTGGCGGCGCGATGCGCGGTGATCGCGTCGGACGCGCCCCCCTTCACCGAGTACTTGCCGTCGTCGGTGGCGGCGCTCGTCGACCCCAGCTCGGCTGCCGGCATCGCCGCGACGCTCGAGGGCCTCTGGGCAGACTCGGCGCGCCTCGGTGGCATGGCCGCGCAGGGGCCTCGGATCGCCGCCCAGTTCAGCTGGCGGCAGGTCGCGGTCGAGCACGAGCGTCTGTATGCGAGCCTCAGCCGGGGGAGTTACCCGGGTGCGAGCGCCTACGAGGACCCAGCCCATGCCTGAAATGCATTTCCGAGTGAAGTGGCCGGACGGTCACGTACAAGAGTGTTACTCACCCTCATACATCATCGAAGAGTACTTGGTGGAGGGCTCCGACTACGACGTCGATGATTTCGTGGCGCGCGTGCGTGACGCTCTCAATATCGCGTCCGAGCGAGTGTTCGCGCGGTACGGCTTCGCGTGCACCTCCGCGCTCGATCAGCTGCGAGCGATCGAGGAGACGGCCGCTGGCCTTCCGGCGCCGGTGGCCGCCCGAAGGGTGAGCGTGCTCGGCTTCACGAAGCACGCGCCGCGCGACGCACGCGCCAAAAAGATCGAGCATTTCACGGTAGCGGTCGTGGGCGGGGGGCAAGCGGGGCTCTGCATGAGCTATTTGCTCAAGCAGCGCGGCGCAAGCCACGTCGTGCTCGAGGGCAAGCGCATCGCCAGCGCTTGGCGCGACGAGCGCTGGGATTCGTTCTGCCTGGTGACGCCGAATTGGCAGTGCCGTCTACCGGGGCACCCGTATGCCGGCAATGATCCGCACGGCTTCATGGGTAAGGACGAGATCGTGCACTACGTCGAGAGCTACGCGCGGCGCTTCGAGCTGCCGGTGCGAGAGGGGGTGCGGGTCAACGCCGTGAAGCCGGGGCCGGGCGCGTTCGAGCTAGAGACCTCGGCGGGCTCGCTGACGGCCGAGCAGGTCGTGGTAGCGACGGGCGGCTATCATCGGCCCCGCGTGCCGGGCTACGCGGCGGAGCTGCCCGTGAAGCAGCTGCACTCTTCGGAGTATCGGAGCGCTGCGGCGCTGCCGCCGGGCGCGGTGTTGGTCGTCGGCACCGGGCAATCGGGCTGCCAAATCGCGGAGGACTTGCACCTCGCAGGGCGTGCGGTCCATTTGGCGGTCGGCAGCGCTCCGCGCTGTGCGCGGCGCCATCGCGGGCGCGACGTGGTCGATTGGCTGGAAGAGATGGGCCACTACGCGCTCCCGATCGACAAGCAAGCCAACCCCGAAGAGCTGCGCGAGCGAGCCAACCACTACGTGACCGGTCGCGCGGGCGGGCACGACCTCGATCTGCGCCGCTTCGCGCTGGAGGGGATGCGGCTCTACGGGCCGCTCAGCGGCGTCGAGCAAGGCAGGCTGCGCTTTGCGCCTCGCCTCCGCGAGCACCTCGACCACGCCGACGACGTCTACCGCAGCATCAACCGCAGCATCGACGCCCACATCGCGCAGCTCGGCCTCGCGATACCCAGCGAGCCGGAGTACGTCGCGCCGTGGACGCCCGAGGTAGAGCCCACTGAGCTCGAGCTTGCTACCTCCGGTATCAGCAGCATCGTTTGGGCGACGGGCTTTCACACCGACTTCGGCTGGGTGCAGGCGCCCGCGTTCGACGCGCGAGGCAAGGTCGTGCATCAGCGCGGGGTGACGTCCGTACCCGGCTTGTTCTTCCTCGGACTTCCGTGGCTGCACACCTGGGGCTCCGGTCGCTTTTCCGGCGTCGGCGCCGACGCCGAGCACATCGTCGAGCAGATGTTCCCACGGAGCTTGAGCTCGCGGCCGCCCGCTCTGCCGCTTGCCGCGCTCACGGGTGAGAGCGGAGCCGCGCGGGCGACGACGAGCGTGGCCGAGCCCCCGCGGTAGCGAGTCCCCCGGCGAAGATTTCATCCTGTCAGCACGAACTGACATCGCCTGCGGACGCGCTCTACCTAGTGCTGTGATTGACAGTACAGGCACTGGGGGCCTTCGCAGCTCGCGCGGTACGAGCAGGCGCCCAGCTTGCCCGGCTCGAGCTGGCACTGCTCGCCCAGCTTCGTGCACACGGAAGGGGCGGCTTGCTTCCCTTGGTTGCCGGCCTTGCCGGGGCAGCCCAACGCGCCGCCGCACAGCAACACGACCGCTACGGCGCGGAGCGTCTTGAACCGTGGTGGGCGCCTGACGGGAGGTGCGGGCATGAACGCACCTTAGGGCCCGCGAAAGGCTAAGTCGATCGCGGCCGATCCAGGGCGCTCACCGTAGCAGGATCAGCGAGCGCCGCGGGTCGCGTGATCTTCAGAACTGGGTGATGAACTTCCAGGCTTCGGCTGGGACCCAGCTCGTCGTCTGGCCCGGATCTTTCGGTGACGGGTAGTGACCGCCGGGGCCGCCCTGCTTCGGGTTGTTCTGACCCTTACCGAAGTTGCACGTGCGCACCGGATGACCCGCCGAGCAACCTTCGAGCGTGACGCAGCTGTGGGCGTCATTCGCCGCCAACGGCGCTGTCTGCTGCGTGCACCCGTTGAGCTTGCTGAAGATGCCGAGCACCTTCACGCCTTCCACTTCGTACTTGAACGTTGGGTCATCGAGACCGTGAGTTTGGAAGAAGGCGATAGGAGTCTTGCATTCGGATTGGTTGAACCCGCTCAAGAACGTGCCGGTGCCGTAAACGAGGGCGGCGCGAAATTTGTCGGGCTTGGTGCAAGCAAGCTTCATCGACATGGCGCCTCCGTAGCTGAAACCCGTCGTGAAGACGCGCGTCGTGTCGATGCAGAGCCCGTCACTGACGGCGGTGAGCATGGCGTCCGTGAAGTTCGAGTCACGATTGTTCGTGTTCGCCCAACCGTAAGCCCCTTATGGGGAACGTGATGGCGAGGTTCTGAATCGGGCCCCAACCTCTGCGCATGCAGATGGCAAGGGCATCGAGGAAACGAGGCCGGCGGAGCCGGGCGGACTGGGTCGAGGAGGTGAAGCGCTACCGCGCAAGCGGGCTGAAGGCTGCGGAGTACGCGGCGTCGCGCGGTTTGCACACCGGCACGCTGTGCGGCTGGGTGAGCAAGCTCGGCAAGGGGGCTGAGGCAGAAGGCGAGCTGCCGCGGTTTCTCCCCGTGCGAGTCGGTGGCGGTGGCGCAGCGAGTGCTCAGCCGAAGCGGCCGGCAGAGGTCGAGGTGACTTTGCGCAACGGTTGGCGGGTGCGCGTCGCGGGGGAGCTGCCGCCCGAGGGCTTGGTGGAGCTGCTCGTACTGCTCGAAGGAGAAGGGCGATGCTGACCTTGCCGCCAAGCGTGAAGATCTACGTATCGGCGCAGCCGGTCGATGCTCGGAAGAGCTTTGATGGGCTGGCTGCGCTGGTCGAATCCGAGTTCGGGCTCGAGCCGCTCAGCGGTCACCTGTTCGTCTTCCTGAACCGTCGCGGTCACGTCGCGCAGCTGCTTTTCTGGGACAGAAGCGGATTTTGCATCGTCAAGAAGCGTCTCGAGGCGGGAACTTTCAAGTTGCGCGCCGTCGTGGGCGCAGGCGCGACGCACGTGCAGATCGACTCCGCGGAGTTAGCCTTGATGCTGGAGGGCATCGAGCTTGAAGGCGCACGACGTCGCAAGCGCTACACGCCCGAGGCAGCCGAGTAAGAAACCGACGCACGTAGCGAATTCTTGTTGCACAAGTGATGTAGCTTCGATCATATCGGCGCACCGCCGTGGTGCGCCCGAAGCCAAGATCCAAGCAGAACCCGACGAACGCGGCGAAGGCTGAGCCCTTCGTCGCGTCTGGACCGTTGCCCGTTCCGCGCGAGCTGCTGAGCGCGGGCGTGCCGCTCGATCCAGAAGTAGAGATAGAGCGCCAGAAGCGGCTCGAGGAGCTGAAGGCCAAGCTCATGGGCATGGCGGCTCGCGGCGAGTTTGGCCGGGCCGTGGACGAGATGCTCTCGGTCGTCGTAGACCTCGAGCGCTCGAACGACCGGTTGGCTTGGCGCATTCTGCGTGCGGAGCGCTTTCGATTTGGGCGCAGCACGGAGCGGCTTTCCCGCGAGGAGCTGGGCCAGCTATTTCTGGCTCTTGGCGGTGATCAAGCTACGGAAGCGGCAAGCTCGATTCTGGACGTGCCCGCTCCCGAGCAGCCAGAGCAGGTCGACGCTCCGGCGCCCGTTGAGCCTGACGCTGAAAACGAGCCGTCGAAAACGGAGCAAGGTCCTCAGGCGAAGAAGAGGGCGCGCAAGCGTGTGCGCTCGATGAAGGTCGACCTGGCCAAGGTCGAGCGCAAGGAAGAGCGCGCCACCATCCCGGAGGAGGAGCGGTGCTGCGCCCTATGCGGTGGCGACAAGAAGCTCTTCGGGACGACGGAGCACGAGCTCTTCGTCTTCATTCCCGCTCGCATCGAGGTGCGCGCCGAGGTCCGCGAGAAGTGGAGCTGCCCGACGTGCCGGAAGGACGTCTCGGTAGCGCCGCGCGCTTCCACGCCGGACGTCGAGCGGAAGGTGGACGCCTCGCTGCTCGCCAAGCTCGTGCGCGACAAGTGCGCCCTCGGGCTCCCCCTGGATCGGCAACGTCGCGAGCTCGAGCGCATGGGCCTCGCCGTGCCGGACAAGACGATGCAGTCCTACTGGGCCTACACGACCGATCTACTGGAGCCGATCGCGGACGCACAGCTCTCGGTCGTGCTGGCCTCCTCGATCGTCGGCGCAGACGACACCCATCTCAAGACGCTGGACAAGTCTAGAAAGAACGGCACTTTTCGCGGCCACATCTGGTGCTTCGTCGGTACCGACGGCACCGTCAATGGCCCCGAGAACGTCGCCTACGGCTACACCCGGAGCTGGGACGCCACCGAGATCAGTGACTGGTTTTCCGTCATCGATGGCGACGTGCAGTGCGATGGATACGCAGGCTATGCGCGCGAGATCGAGCCTGATGACGAAGACGAGGCGCCCTTCGTCGCGGTCCCGCCTGAGCGCCGGCTTGGCTGCGGCATGCACATCCGGAGCAAGTTTCACGCGGCGCTGCTGGCCAAAGATAGGCGGGCCGCGATCCCGCTCAAGATCTTCGCGGATTTGTACGCGATCGAAGACGACTGCAAGACGCGCGGGCTCGATGCAGCGGCGCGTGGAGAGGAACGTCGGCGGCGATCGCTGCAGTTGCTCGATGCGCTCGACAGCTGGGTCGACGAGCTCCATCCTCGGCTTCTGCCCAAGTCTCCGCTCCGGCGCGCCACGACCTACGCGACCAATCAGCGCGAATTCTTTCGGCGCTGCTTCTCCGACGGACGCTTCGAGATCGACAGTGGGCGCGTGGAGCGGCGAATTCGGCCCTTTGCCGTCGCTCGCCGGAACTTCCTCTTCACTGGGTCGGCTCGCGGCGGAGAGCGCCTGGCGGCCGCTTTCACCCTCGTCGACAGCTGCCTGCTGCTCGGACTCGACCCCTACGAGTACCTGGTGGACGTCATCCGCAAGCTCGAAGCCGGCTGGCCCTTGAAGCTGCTCAGCGACCTCATCCCGAGCCGCTGGGCCGCCCAACGGCTCGCCGAGCAAGCCGCTCACCAGCGCGCCGAATAGGCTCAGTTGCTCCGGGGGCGCAGCGGGCTTCGACATCGCTCGCCAGTGTGCGACAGCCGTCGAGCCGCGCCATCACGCTCCCCATAAGGGGCTTACGCCCAACCATTCTCGAGACCCTGCGGGACGACGAAGATCGTCGAGTCGCCCGACTGATCTTCGAGCCCGTAAAAGGGGCGATCGGTGTTCTTGTCGGCGTCGGGCGGATTGACGATGGCGTTGATGGAGCCGTAGTTCCAGTGATACATGAAGATCACACGATACGGATGGCTCTGGTCGTAGCCTTTGGGGGCTTTGACGTACCACTGGCGGTTCTGTCCACCGCTCGAGAGCGTTTGGTTTCCGTCCATGAGCTTGCGGGCCTTGTCGCAGCCCGCGCTCTTGACGGCGCCGCCGCCGCCGCCGCCGCCGCCGCCGCCGCCGCCC
>JAEYWK010000039.1 GCA_023431345.1 Pseudomonadota bacterium | reverse complement strand
CCACAAACCTGGGCCTACCAACAAACGGGCCCAACGACCCCTCACGGACCGTCGGGCACGGGCACGGGCACGTTTACGGGCACGCGCGAGCAATCCCAATTCAGGGACACGCCCTAGAGTCAGGGTGGCTTCGTCCGCGACGCGGCGGGCAAGCCGTGCCAAGCTCGGGCGCATGACTCGCAGCGAGGACGTGCTTTCGTACTGGTTCGGCTCTGGCGCGGAGCCGCCAGGCCCGGAGCGCATGCAGCTGTGGTTTGCCGGCGGCGAGAGCGTCGACCGCGCGATTCGCGAGCAGTTCGGCGCTGAGGTCGAGCTGGCACGCGCGGGCGCGCTCGACGACTGGGCCGAGACGCCGCGTGGCCGCCTCGCGCTGCTCATCCTCATCGATCAGTTCTCGCGCAATCTGTACCGCGGCTCGGCGCAAGCCTTCTCGAAGGACCACGAGGCGGTCGAGCTCGCGCTCGCCGGGCTCGCGAACGGCCACTACTCGTCGCTCACCGCGAGCGAGAAGATGTTCTTCTTACTCCCGTTCGAGCACGCCGAGGATCTCGCCCTGCAAGATCGCGGCGTCGCCCTGTTCGAAGAGCTCGTCGCCACGAGCGGACCTGCGCTGCAGAGCATGGCGCAGGGCGCGCTCAGCTTCGCGCGCATGCACCGCGACGTGATCGCGCGCTTTGGTCGCTTTCCTACGCGCAATGCGGCTCTCGGGCGCGCGTCGACTCCCGAAGAAGCCGCGCACGTGCAAGAAGCCAAGGCGGCGGGGCGCCCCGTTTAGCGCACGCCGCGACCACGGTGCTGAGGCACGAACGACGCCCGTGGTGCAAGTTGCCACGGCGCGTCCTCCGCGCGCGTCCGGCTAGCGGCGTATAGTCGCCGCGTCGATGCCAGAGCCAGCCGAGACTCGTCCGCAACCCCCGCGCGTGCCCGAAGCGACCCCGAACGCGCGCGAGGTTCCGCCCGACGCGCCGCTGTTCATCGTGCTCAATCCGAAGTCGGGCAGTCACGGTGACGAAGACGTGCGACGCCTCATCGAGGAGGCGCTGAGCGCCGCCGGACGTACGTTTTCGCTTCACGAGCACGATGGGACGCCCGAGTTCGACGCGAAGGTCGCGGGGATCGTGAAGGAGGCGCGCGCGCGTGGCGGAATCGTGGTCGCGGCGGGCGGCGACGGAACCATCAACTCGGTGGCGGCGGCGACGCTCGGCAGCGGCTGCACCTTCGGGGTGCTGCCGCTCGGCACCTTCAATTACTTCAGCCGCGCCCACGGCATTCCCTCCGACGTCCGCGCGGCCTGCCAGCTCTTGCTGGCGCGGCGCGCCTACGAGGTGCAGGTCGGCATGGTCAACGATCGAGTCTTCCTCGTGAACGCCAGCATTGGGCTCTATCCCGAGCTGCTCGAGGAGCGTGAGGCTGCCAAGGCGCGCCTGGGGCGCAGCCGTCTGGTGGCGTTCGGTGCGGCGCTCGGAACGCTCCTGCGTCCTCACCGCCGGCTTCGCATCCAGATAGAAGCCAAGTCAGGGCCGCGCAAGGTCGTCACGCAGTCGCTCTTCATCGGCAACAACCGGCTTCAGCTGCGGCGCGTGGGCATTGCCGAGAGCGAGCTGGTCGAGCAGCACCGCCTGGTGGCGGTAATGACGCGACCGGTGGGCCTTTGGGGCATGCTCGCGCTCGTGGTGCGCGCCGCGCTCGGCAGGCTGGGCGAGGCGAAGGACGTGCAGAGCTTCGACTTCGAGCGCCTGCATGTGCGGCCGCGGCTCGGCCGGAGCAAGGTCAAGGTCGCGACTGACGGAGAAGTGGAGCTGCTGCCGGTGCCGCTCGCCTTTCGGGTAGCGCCGCATCCGCTTTGGCTGTTGCGGCCCGCCGACGCGGGAGAAGATCCCGGGTGACGCGCCTGCTGCAAGTATCGGACGCTCACTTTGGAACCGAGCGACCAGAGGTGGTCGAAGCGCTGGTGACGCTCTCCAAGCGGCTGGCTCCCGACCTGCTCGTGCTCAGCGGTGACGTTACCCAGCGCGCAAGGCGCGGCCAGTTTGCGGCGGCGGCGGCGTTCGTGCGGCGCCTCGACATCGCGAACGTGCTCGCGATCCCGGGGAACCACGACATCCCGTTGTTCGATGTTTCGAGTCGCGCTCTGAGCCCGTATGCGCGCTACCAGGCGGCGTTTGGACCCGAGCTCGAGCCGAGCTTCCGAGCCGCGGATTGCCTCGTGCTCGGCGTCAAGACGACGCGTCGCTACCGGCACGTCGACGGCGAGATTTCGCTCGAGCAGCGGCAGCGCGTCGCGCGAGCTCTGAGCGAAGCTCACCCCGAGCAGCTCCGCGTCGTCGTGACTCACCAGCCCGTAGCCGTGCCGCGCTTGAGCGAGGCTCAGAACGTCGCTCATGGGGCGGAGCCAGCGATTCGCGACTGGCACGACGCGGGGGCCGACGTCATCCTCGCCGGTCACATCCACTTGCCCTTCGTGCTTCCGCTGCACGAGCTTTACGGCTTTCCCAGGCCGCTGTGGGCCGTCAACGCCGGCACCGCCGTCTCTTCGCGCATTCGGCACGACGCGGGCAACTCGGTCAACCTGCTCGCGGCGAGCACCGGACGGCGCTGTGAGCTCGAGCAATGGACCTACAGCGACCCCGCGCGCGAGTTCCTGCTCGGTGCGCGGCTGAGCTTGCTCTGAGCGGCGCCTCGCAGAGCTTGCGTGCGGCGGCGCGAGTCCGTTCGTCAAACATCGTCGACGCGGCCGGCGCTGGGGCGAACGAACCAGCCGCTCGAGGAGGATGCCGCGGCACCCGCATTGGCTTTCGCTCGCTCGTCCGTCAATCGCGCGCGGGTGATCGGGGCGGGCGCGCTGCCGTAAACGGGTTGGTCGTGTCGATTGGCCGCGGGCCGTCTTGAAACGAGGTTCGCAGTCGCGGTGGTCGCGGGTCTAGCGGCGCCGGGTTGGTCGACGCTGCGCCGTTGGCTGCGGGCGCGCGCAGAGGCATGGCTCGCCGAGCCACGGCAGCGGAGGTGGGCACAGGGCGTGGCGCGAGGCTCGTCGCGCTGGGCGTGGAGGGCGCTCGGTCGGCGGCGGGCTTCGCCGGAGACGGCGGCGGTACGGCGCGCGAAGTGAACGTGGAGGCGGCGGCCACACCGGCCTCGGTCGCCTCGACCGCTGTCGGCGAGCGCTTCGCGATGGCCAGCGCGAGCGCGGTCAGCGCGAAGCCCAGCGTTACGGGCCAGGCGTAGCGCGCGAAGGACGCGACGGGCGGACGCACGGAGCTGAGCATCGAATGATCCGTCAATCGCACCGTATCCGCGCTGCCGATCGGGGCCGACCTCGCCAGCGATGGCCAACTAGCGCGTGAAGCGCGATCGCGCCGCGCACCCAGCCACGATCGACCCTCGCCGGCGTGCGGCTCTGCTGTCAGTCGCGCCCCGACTTCTTGCAAGCTCTGGGGGCGGTCCGCCTTCTCGATGCTCAGCATTTGCGAGACGAGCCGGCTGACGTCGGCGGGCACGTCGGGCCGCAGCTCATGGAGAGGCACGATGGGGGAGAGCAGGGAAACCTTCATCACTTGCGCCAGGTTGTGTCCTTCGATGGGACGGCGACCTGCGAGCAGCTCATACAGGATGACGCCCAAGGCCCAGACGTCCACCAGATGGTCTTGATGCGAGTCTCCCAAGCATTGCTCGGGCGCCATGTAGCAGAGCGTTCCGATCGGCACTCCCTGGGCCGTGAGCGGTGCGCCGTCGAGCGTGGCCGCCTTCATCAGCTTGGCGATCCCGAAGTCGAGCACCTTCACCTGTCGTTCATTCACCAGAAACACGTTGTCGGGCTTCAGGTCGCGATGAACGATGCCCTGCGCATGCGCGGCTTCTACCGCGGACAGCAGCGGCAGGAAGAGCTCGAGCGCAGCCGCGGTGCTGAGCGGGCCTTCGCGCTGAAGCAGCGTGGTCAGCACTTCTCCCTCGAGCAGCGGCATCACCAGCGCGAGCAGGCCGTCGTCTTCGAAGGCGTCGAGCACTTCGATCACGTGGGGATGGACGACCTGAGCGGCCAGGCGAGCTTCTCTCAAGAATCGGCGCCGCATGTCGCCGTGTTCGGACAACCTGCGATTGAGCAGCTTGAGCGCTACCTTGCGCCCTGTGACCAGGTGCTTCGCTCGCCACACCTCGCCCATGCCTCCGCGGCAGAGCGGCGCGCGCAAGCGATAGCGCCCGCCGATCGTTTGCCCCACCGCGCCCGTCCAAAGGCGGGTCTCAGAGGGCGACGTCCCTCCGTCGAGGGACGTCATAAGTTTCCCCTGCGCTCCATGGCGGTGATCTCGCCGGTAGTGTGCGCTCGCACCTCTCGCCCGACAAGCGCTCCGGCCCTCGTGAGGAAATGACTAGGAGACGTGCGCCGAGGCCCCGATTGGGAACAACCCCTCGGCGCCGCCGCGTACGACGCTCAGAACTGCTTGATGAACTTCCAGGTCTCGCCCGGAACCCACGAGTTTGCTCCGCCCGGGTTGTAGATGTGGTCACCCACGAAGATGCAGGCGCGGGTGGGGTGGCCTGCCGAGCACCCGGGGTAATCGATGCACTCTCCGTTGGATGACGTCGGGGTCGGCAGGGTGGCGGTCTGACAGCCGTTGATCTTGGCGAAATCTTGGACTTGGGGCACGCCGTAGGCTGGGTACTTGCAGACGCTGTCGTTGGTGCCGTGAGTCATGAAGTAGGCGACCGGATCGTCATGCTGCACGCAGCCGCTCATGGGGCCACCGGAGTGAACGGCGACGCCGCGTAGCTCGCTACCGAAGGCGCAGGCGAGCGCGTAAGACATCGAGCCGCCCATGCTGAAGCCCTCGGAGAAGACGCGCGTCGTGTCGATGCAGAGCGTGTCCTTCAGCTGCTCGAACAGCGCACGCGCGAACGCCACGTCTCGTCCGCCTTTGGTCGACGTTCTACCGGTGTCGGACCAGCCGTTGTTGATCCCCTGAGGAGCCACGAAGATGGTGCTGTTCTCGGAGAGGGGCAAGAGGCCGTAGTACTTGCCGTCGGTCACGTTGGCGGCGGTGCCGTTCAGCCAATGAAACGCGAAGATCAGGCGGTACGGCTTGTTGGTGTCGTAGTTGTCGGGGATCTTCAGGTTGTAACTGCGCGCGGTGCCGTCGACCATGATCGAGAGGTTGTTCTTGCTCGTAGGCCATGAGGCGGCGCCGCAGCCCTTGGACTTCGACGTGCCGCCACCTGCGCCGCCGCCGCCGCCCGTGCCGGCGCCTGCGCTACTGCCGCCAGCGCCCCCCGCGTCGTCGCCGCCTCGCCCTCCGCTGCTCGCTCCGGCCGTGGCACCGCCGGCACCCGCCGCCGCGCCCCCGCCAGACGTGCCGCTGCCGGCCGCGCCGGGGGTACCGCCGGTGGTGCTCCCCGCGCTACCGGCCACGTTGCCGCTACCACCCATCGATGGCGAGCCGCTCGAAGACGTGCTTCCTGCCGTCGCGCCAGCGGTACCGCCGGAGCCCGTGCCTCCGCCGTTTCCGTCGTCTGGCACCGCGTCCGAGCACGCCGCGAGCAAGCCGGCAGTGAGACCAAGGAGAGCGAACTGGGTGACGTGTGCGGATATTTTCATCGTAACTCCACGGCGCAGGGTTGGTCGGCGGCGCTGCAAAAAGGCTGTTTGCTGATCGTGCCGGTGCCACGGCAAACCCAGTCAAGAATCGACGCCGCTCCTGATTGGCCGCTGCGTGAGGCGGAGGAACGCGGAAACGCCCCACGGGGAAGGGTGTTCTGGAGGGCGAACAATACAGTCAGCGTGCTAGAGCGAACGGATGGCGGGCCCGTTGCTCGATGACCTGCAAGCTCTCTTGTGTTTCGCGCGCGTGGTCGAGCACTCGTCCTTCACCCGCGCCGCGGAGGCCCTCGGCGTATCCAAGTCGGTGGTCAGCAGCAAGACCTCCGCGCTCGAGGCGCGGCTCGGCGAGCAGCTGCTGCTGCGCACGACGCGAAGGGTGACGACCACTGGCGCTGGCGTTCGCATTTATGCGCTGGCCCGACAGATGCTCGAAGCAGCGGGGGCCGCCACCCAAGCCACGACGCTCGCTGCTCACGGGGTGCTCCGAGTGAGCGCGCCCATCACGCTGGCGCACGAGCAGCTGGCGCAACCCATCGCCGCCTTCCTGCGCGCGCACCCTGGCGTCCGCGTCGAGCTCTTGCCGAGCGATCGCTTGGTGGACTTGGTCGAGGAGCGCATCGATCTCGCGCTCCGCGTGACGAAGCTGAAGGATTCAGGCTTGATCGCTCGGCGACTAGCGTGGACGACGCTGCACGTTTGCGCGGCGCCGAGCTACCTCGCGCTGCGCGGTGTCCCCCAGCGTCCAGAAGACCTCGAGCGGCACGACTGCTTGCGCTACTCGCTCTTGCCCGTGGCCCACGAATGGCGACTCTACGGTCCCAAGGGGCGCTTGGAGGTGTCCGCGCGCGGCTCCTTCGAAACCAGCAGCGGCACCATGCTACGAGAGGCGGCGCTGGCGGGCATCGGGCTCGCGATGCTGCCGCGCTTCATGGTGGCGAGCGCGCTCGCCGAGGGGCGCCTCGTGACGGTGCTGGACGCCTTCGCGCCGCGGGCGCTCGGCATTTATGCGGTGCGCAGCGGCCGGCGCGTCGCGCCTGTCCTCGTCAAGCGGCTGATCGACGAGCTCGAAGCCGCCTTCGCCCGGGCTCCCTGGAGCGCGCCTTCGCCCGCCTAGATTGTTCTCCTGGGAGAACGATTCGTGCGTTCCCAGCTACTTCTGCTCCGGGCCACGCTCCCTCAGATTGTGCGGCATGAAGGACCTCAGCTGGTTTTCAAGTGTTGAAGTGGCGTTGGCACAGAGAGCGCTGCTTGCCCCTGCCATTTTGCGCACTGCTTTAGGCAGCGTTTTTCTGGGCCACGCCTACGCCAAGGCGGCGGTGCTCACCCTACCGGGCACGGTGCAATTCTTCGAGGGGCATGGTTTTCCAGGTTGGACGGCATACCCGGTATTTGGCATCGAGCTCATTGGCGGCCTGCTGCTGCTCCTGGGCGTTCAGGTGCGGCTGGTCGCGGCGCTGCTCGTTCCGGTCATGCTCGGCGCCCTCGTCCCGCATTTGAGCAACGGCTGGATGTTCACGAACGCGGGGGGAGGCTGGGAATATGTCGCCTTCCTCCTCGCCGCGCTGAGCGCTCAGCTGCTGTTGGGGCCAGGCGCCTGGTCGGTGGCCGAGCCGTCGGCGACTTCACGGCCGGCCGGTGTTGCCAACGCCGAGTAGCGAAGCCGCGCGTGATGCCGGGTGGCCCGGCCTTCCGAGCCGCCCTCGGAGGGAATCAAAGGCTGGGCCTGCGCGTCTCCTGGGTATGCATGTCGACATTCGTTGGAAAGGTCTGACCAAGTCCCCGGCCCTCGCTGAGCACGTGCATTACCGCCTCCGGTTCGCTCTCCGCGGCTTCCAGGAGAAGGTCCGAACCGTCACCGTTCGCTTCGAAGACACCAATGGTCCTCGGGGCGGCATCGACAAGCGATGCAGCGTCGAGCTGACGGGCGCCTTCGGCATCCTGGTCGCCGAAGGCCGCGAAGCGGACTTTTACGCTGCGGCTGACTCGGCGCTGTCGCGCGCCGAACGCGCGGTCACCAAAGCCGTGAAGCGCGATCGTCATTCGCGAGAGCGCCTCGCGGAGCGTGTGGAAGCCTCGGCTTCTTGAGACGGCTCGACGCGGAGCGACCGCTCAGCTCTTCAAATAGGTCGCCGCTTGGCGGAGCGCGGCGGCGGCCTCCGGACCGTGCGCCACGTTTTCGTGAGAGACGATCAGGCGCACGAGGCCGGGGAGAGCGGCCAGCCGCTCCAAGTGGGCGCGCAAAGCAGGCTGATTCTTGACGTAAACGAGCCGGCTCAAGCGACTGACGCGAGGACCAGGAGCCGAGCCGAGGAGCGTCGTGAACGCGTAGCCGAGCAGATCCTTCTTCTTGTCCATGTTCATGACGACGTCGTTCAGCACCACCGACACGCCGTCTGTCGAGCGGACGATCATGGCGCCTTCGGCCTCTCCGACGCCGTCGAGCAGCTCGAAGCGCACGACGCCATCGTCAGCGTAGTCGCCGTAGGTACCGTCGACTCCGATCACCTCTTCGATCCGCTGACGCCCCCCGGGGGGACAGAACACGGCTGCTCGCGGGTAGCGCTGCTTGTAGGCGGGTGCGTCGAGCCGGTGCCCCGCGTTCGGGACGACCAGCGCCGCTATCTGACCGAGGGCTTCGAGCTCGGCCTGCTGGGGCTCTGCGAGCGCGATGGGGCTGTGGAGCAGCAAGGAGCCATCGGCGCGGCGCACGATGGTCATCACGCGTTCGAGCGACATACCGGGTAGCGCGCCCTTCACGCGCCAAAGGTTGTCGCTCAATGGCTCGATGGGCCCATGTCTGAGAACCGTCCAACTGGCGTGCGCTTTGGCCATGGCGCGCAGCATGCGGCATCGGCCGCGGCATCACCAGGGGCAGCAGGAGCCCTGTCCGAGCCTGCGCTCTGCCGGCCAACGCGATTTTCTGGACCCTTCTGGAAGAATCGCGGCACTGCGAGGCGGCAGCGTCCGCGGCGACCCACGGTGCACGAGAGCCCGATCGTCAGCGCGACTCGCTTGCAGCGTCCACGGGAGTCAGTCGAAATGAAGATCGCCCATCTACCCAAGTTTGCCCTGCCACTGCTGGTGTTTGCTGCGGGCGGCCTCGGCTGTTCCGACACTGGCACGGGCGGAGAGCTCGAAACCGGTGGCGCTCCCGGTGCAGGCGCTGGCGGCGCTGCCGCGGGCGGGTCGCCCGGCGCGGCCGGTCAGAGCACGACAGGCGGTTCTCCTCCGGGCGCTGCAGGCATGGGCGGCAGCCCGGCCGCGACAGGCGGCACGGTGAGCGGTGAGGCCGGCACCAGCTCAGGCGGCATGGTGAACGGCGCAGGCGGAGCCAGCGTCGCGGGCGCGGCGGGCGCTGGCGGAGCCGGGGGGGCTTCAGGCGCCGCGGGCTCTGCGGGAACGGGCGCGGGCGGCGGCGGCACGTGCACCGCTTCCAAAGACACCGGCAAGACTGCCTCCGGCAGCGGTCCTCACGACGTGGTGATCGAAACGAACTCCGATAGCGGGATCAAGTGCGGCACCATCTATCGTCCCAAAGATCTGAAGGGGGCCGAGAAGTACCCGATCCTCGTCTGGGGAGAGGGTGGTTGCTCTCAGAATGGCCTCTCGAATCAAGCGGCGATGGCGGAGATCGCGTCGTGGGGCTACTTCATCGTGGCCGACGGCACGCCCGGCGGAACCAACGCCTGCGCCGGGGGTCAAAGTGGCAAGGCCTTCCTCGACTACATCACCTGGGCTATCGCCGAGAACGCCAAGCCCTGCAGCGCTTACTACCAGAGCCTCGAGACCACGAAGATCGCCGCCGATGGCTTTTCATGTGGAGGCTTGATGGCCGAGAACGTGTCGGGTGACCCTCGCTTCTCCGCGATCGGCATCACCAGCAGCGGCCTCATGGCAGCGAATGACGCGCTCTACGACAAGATCCACACGCCGTTCAAGATCATGAACGGCGGCTCGAGCGACATGGCGTACAAGAACGGGCTGAGGGATTACGAGGAAATCAGCGCTCGGGGCAAGCCCACGCTCTACTTCTCCAAGAAGAGCGCCGGTCACGGTGGGGACTTGGGGCAAGCTCGGGGTGACTTCAATCGTGTCAACCTCGCGTGGCTCAACTGGCAGCTCAAAGGGGATCTGGGCGCGACGGGCAAAGGTTTCCTCCATGGCGCCACGTGCCAATTCTGCACCGACAGCGGGTGGGACTACCAATCGGCGAACGTGCCTTGATCAGGGTGGGTCCAGATCGCGGCCGCGGGCTGCTGCGTCCACGTGGCGTTCTTGCTGTCTAACTTCGTGGGGGTTCGCGCTTCTTCTTTGCAGCTGCGGACCCGGGCAATGAGAGCTAACCATGGAGCGTGAGTCTCAGGTCTAGCTGCGGCAGCTGCTGTCATCGTGCGAGGGACGCGGTTGGCTGACGACCCGCTCGCCTTCGACGCCTTGCTCGGGGAAGGCGCCGCCGCGGATGTGCTGCGCGCCGTGCTCGATAACGTGGAGGATGGCATCGTCGCCTGCGATGGGGCTGGGGTGCTGCGTTACTTCAACCGCGCCACTCGCAGCATGCATGGAGTCGTCGAAGAAGCGCTGCCGCCCGAGAAATGGGCGGAGCACTACCGGCTGTTTCAACCCGACGGAGTCACTCCTCTTCGAGCGGAGCAGATCCCGCTGCTTCGCGCGCTGCGTGAGGGGAGCGTGGATCGCGCGGAGATGGTGATCGTGCCGCGCGAAGGTCGTGCCCGGCACATCGTGGCGAGCGGTCGCGCCATCCTCGCCGGTGACGGGACGAAGTTGGGTGCGGTCGTCTCGATGCACGAGGTCACGGATCGGAAGGAGCTCGAGCGGCAACGGGAGACGCTGCGGCTGGCCCAGCTCGCGGCGGTGCTGTCGAGCGCCTCCGAGGGCATCGTCGCCGCCGACGCCCAGGGGCGCCTCATCGAATGGAACGCCGCCGCGCTGGCGATTCACGACATCGAAGACGTCGCGGACGCGCAGCGACAGCTGTCGCAATTCGAACGAATTTTCGAGCTCAGAACCTGGTCGGGCGACGTGCTGCCCGTGGAAGAGTGGCCGATGAGCCGCGCCATTCGGGGAGAAACCTTCTCCGGGATGGAGATCTCGCTGCGGCATCGCGCGCGCGGCTGGGAAAAGCGGCTTTGGTACTCCGGCACGAGCGTGCGTGACGACGCAGGCCGCGTCACCTTGGGCCTCCTCACCATCCGCGACATCACCGCGCGTCGGCAGGCGGAGGAGCAGCTCGAGCACAAGCAACGGCAGCTAGAAATCGTCGTGAAGGGAGCGAGGGTCGGCGTTTGGTACTGCCCGCTGCCATTCGACCGGCTGATCTGGGACGCCACGGTGAAGGACCACTTTCACCTCGCGCCCGACGCCGACGTGACCATCGACACCTTCTACGAGCGGCTCCACCCGGACGATCGCGAGCCGACGCGGCGCGCGATCGAGCAGAGCATCGCGACGCGAGAGCCGTACGATATCGAGTACCGTACGGTCTCCGCCGACGGCGCGCACATCAAGTGGATCCGCGCGCGCGGGCGTGGCTTCTACGACGCCAAGGGCGCGCCGCGCCGCTTCGACGGTATCACCATCGACATCAGCGCCAACAAGCGCGCGGAGATGGCGGCGCGCGACAGCGAGCGGCGCTTCCGGGAGATGGCCGACGCGGCGCCCGCCATGTTGTGGATCACGGAGCCGGATGGGCAGTGCTCTTTCCTCTCGCGTGGCTGGCATGATTTTACCGGCCAAGCCGTGGACGAGGGTCTCGGCTATGGCTGGACGCAAGCCGTGCACCCCGATGATCGCGAGGCCGCCGGCGCGGCGTTCCGCGAAGCGAGCGCGAGCCGTACCGACTACGCGGTGGATTTTCGACTGCGCCGCGCCGACGGCGCCTACCGCTGGGTGGTCGACACCGGGCGGCCGCGCTTCGCGCAAGATGGCCAATTTCTCGGCTTCGTGGGCTCGGTGATCGACGTGCACAGCCGCAAGGAAGTCGAGGCGCGGCTTCGCGATGGCGAGGCGCGGCTTCGTCTCGCCATCGAGATCGCCGAGCTTGGCACCTTCGAGGTCGATTTGCTCAGCGATGCGGTTACGGTCAACGATTTGGGACGGCGCATCTACGGCTGGGGCGCGGAAGAGTCCGTCACGTTCGCGCGCGTGCAAGCCCAGTTTCACGCCGACGATCGCGGGCGGGTGCAGGCCGCGGTTCGAGCCGCGCTCGCGCCCGAGGGAACCGGAGAGCTCGAGGTGGAACAACGCATCGTGCGCACGGACGGCGCGGTGCGCTTCATCCGCGTGCGCGGGCGCGCGGTGTTCGAGGGCGCCGGCCGCGAGCGTCGCGCCACTCGTCTCGTCGGAACTTACCTCGACATCACCGATCGCAAGGAGACCGAAGAGCGCTTTCGACGCATGGCCAACAGCATCCCGCAGCTCGCCTGGGTAGCGAGGCCGGACGGCTGGGTGCTCTGGTTCAACGACCGTTGGTACGAATACACCGGCGCCACGCCCGAGCAGATGGAGGGCTGGGGGTGGCAGAGCGTTGCGCAGCCGGAGGTGTTGCCGGCCGTGATGGAGCGCTGGCGAGCCTCCATCGCGAGCGGCCAGCGCTTCGACATGACCTTCCCGATGCGCGGGGCCGACGGCGCGTTTCGACCGTTCTTGACGCGAGTCGCGCCTGTCCACGACGCCTCCGGGAAGCTCGCGCTCTGGTTTGGCACCAACACGGACGTCAGCGAGCAACACCGCTTGCTGGTCGAGCGACAGCAGCTCCTCGCGTCGGAGAAAGCAGCGCGCGAGCGGGCCGAAGCGGAAGGTCGCCTCAAGGATGAGTTCCTCGCGACGCTCTCGCACGAGCTGCGCACTCCGCTGAACGCGATCTTGGGCTGGAGCGGCTTGATGCGCCACGGGTCGCTGACCGAGAGCTTGTTCCGCGATGGCGTAGAGGTGATCGAGCGTAACGCTCGTGCCCAGGCCAAGTTGATCGAAGATCTGCTCGATATGAGCCGCATCATCTCGGGTCGCATTCGCTTGGAGGCTCAACCGGTCGACCTGGCGCAGGTGCTCCAAGCCGCGTGCGAGGCGGTGCGACCTGGCGCCGCCGCCAAGGGAGTGCTCATCGACCTGGTAGTGGATGAGCCGAGCGCTCCGCTCTGGGGCGATCCGATGCGCCTGCAGCAGGTCGCGTGGAATTTGTTGAACAACGCCGTCAAATTCAGCTCGCGCGGCGGGCTGGTGCGGGCGCGTCTCGAGCGCTCGACGGACGAAGCGCGCATCGTCGTCGAGGACACGGGCGAGGGCATCCGCCCGGACTTCCTGCTGCATGTGTTCGATCGCTTCCGTCAAGCCGACGGCACCACGACTCGTCGCCACGGCGGGCTGGGCCTCGGGCTCGCCATCGTCAAGCAGCTGGTCGAGCTCCATGGAGGAGAAGTCAGCGCCTTCAGTGAGGGGCTCGGGCGAGGGGCTCGCTTCGTCGTGTCGTTGCCGGCCTCGCTCGGCGTCGATGCGCACGAGCCCAGCTCGATACCTGCGCCCGTAGCGCTGTCCATCGCGAGTAGCGCGCCGCGGGAAGCGCCGCTCCTCTCCGGCGTGCGCGTGCTCGTGGTAGACGACGAGCCCGACGCGCGTGATCTGATGCGTTTGGTTCTGGAAGCCTGCGGTGCGGTCGTTTCGCTCGCGGCGTCGGCCCCAGAGGCGCTCGAAGCCGTTCGGCGCGCGCCGCCCGCGGTCCTCGTCAGCGATATCGGGATGCCGGGCATGGATGGCTACGACTTGATCCGGCGTGTGCGCGAGCTGGGGGTATCCGAAGGCGGGAGCACGCCGGCGCTCGCGCTGACCGCGTTCGCACGGGAGAGCGATCGCGCGCGCGCGCTCGAAGCCGGATTCCATGCCCACCTCGCCAAGCCCGCCGAGCCGGCGCAGCTCGCGACCCTCGTCGCCAACCTGGCGGGTCACGCCTCGGCAGGGGCGCCGCTCTCTTCCTGACCCCGCGCCGAGCGCGCCCACTATCCAGTGGCTGGCTCCGAGCCGGCCGTGGGGCCATTCGGAGTTCGATGCTTTCAGTCCGGGCGGCCGTCTTCGAAATCGCCCCGCCTCTGCTGCTTCCGACCGATCAGGTTTCAGAAGCGCTATAAGTTTCGTGGCGGAGCCGATGCACCCAATCTGCCATTTCCGGGAGCTTCAGCGCTCGCTACGCTTTCTTCGAGTGACTTAGGAGCACGTGCGAGGGCGACAACTGTTTGCATTCTTGGCGGCGGCGGTGCTCTCGAGCGCGGCCGCGCGAGCCGAAGAAGCGAGCGGCTTCGCGCTCGAGACGGGCTCCCCCGACGCGCTCTGTCCTGCGCTCGAAGTGGCGCGTGAAGCGGTGACGCGGCGACTCGGAGCGCTCGTAGTGGAAGGACGCTGGCGCGCTCGCTACACGATCGCGCATGCGCCGTCCGGTACCCCCCGGGATTTCGTACGGCTCGAGCTCTTCAATCCGGACGGGAAGGTGGAGCTCGCGCGCGACCTGCCGATCGGAGGCGAGTCATGCCGCACCATGGCGGAGGTCATCGCGCTGGTGCTCGATCGCTACTTTCGCGGCTTGGTGGCGCACGAGCGACAGACTGAGCACGACCTGCCGGGGCCGCACGAGCCACCAACGCCTGCCGAGCCGCTCGCAGCCCTGCCCCAGGCGACGCCCCCCGCAGCGCCCACCGAGGCCTTGCGACCAAGGCTCGCGCACCGGCTCGCGCTGGAGTACGCCGTTTCCTACCCCGCGGCGGTACCTTGGGTCGGCCTGCGCGGCAGCGCTGCCCTCTGGCCGCCGCTCGAGCTGACGCTCGGGCTCCGCGTTGCGCTCGCGCCGCTTCAGGAGCGAGCACCGGGGGGGGCCACCGTCGAGGCGCGTCCGGCAGCGGCGCGCGCTGGATTGGCGTGGCGGGTCGCCCTTGCGCCGGGCCTCGTGCACGTCGGGCCGGTCGTCCAAGTCGCCGTGGAGCAAGCCACGACCGAGGGGCTCGTCGGTCACAGCGACCGCATCCGCGCGCAGTCATCGGTAGGCTTGGAGTCCGGTTTCATCGCCAGCGTCAGCGATTCATGGTTCGTTCACACCGCCGTGTCGGCCGAATTACTGGTTAGTTCCGGGCGGTTCTTCATCGCCGAGCGTGAGGCGCTCGCGCCGCCGTCGCTGACGCTCGGTTGGTGCTTCGGCCTAGGCTACTACTAAGAAGAACTACCAATAAGAAGCGGCGGGCGAAGGTTCGACCCCTGGCGAAGCTCTAACTCAGAGGTCGTCATGTGCGCCGCTGCTGCCAGCCCGACGGAATGGGATTCGCAGGTTGAATCGCCGCTGCTCCTAGAATGCGCGCGCGGCAATCACCAGGCCTGGCGTTCGCTGCACTTCCACTACTACCCGGTTGCGGTCGGCTTCCTTCGCAAGCTCGGCGTCCGCGAGCCCGACGTCGAGGACGCCTCGCAGGAGGTGTTCCTGCAGATGCACCGCTACCTCCCGCAGTTTCGCGGCAATTCGCAGCTCAAGACCTGGCTGTACCGCCTGTGCATCACGCAAGCGCGGCACGCCCGTCGCCGACGTCGCTTGACCGAAGCGTTGCGCTCTTGGTTATCGGGGACGACAGAAACGCCGCCCGTCAGCTCGGAGCTCAGCGAGGACTCGGCCCGCCGCCGCATCGAAGCGGCGCTCGAACGCCTCAGCGAAAAGGAGCGGCTAGCTCTCGTGCTCTACGAGATGGAGGGTCTCTCCGGTCGACAGGTAGCCGAGACGTTGCGCTGCACGGAGGCGACGCTGTGGCGACGCCTGCACTACGCCCGAAAGAAGTTCATTGCCGCCATCGAAGGCACGAAAGCCGAAAGAGGCGAAGGAAGAGCCGAAGGGAAGGGCCTCACGTGAGCTCGCGAGATCCCGAGCGCCCGCCCGAGCGGCTAATCCATGGCGAGTATGGCCCACTCCTGCGCCAGGCCAGCCGCGAATGGGAGTGGCACGTGAACGAAACGGCGGCGTTTCAGCGCGTGCTCGAGCGCATGGCGGCCACCCAGAACGAGCGCGCGCGCGCGCGGAAGTGGTGGCTCGCGGCGGCAGCGGCTCCGCTCGCCTGCGCGACGCTGGCGGCCGTGATCGTGCTGGCCCGCGGGCGCCAGCTCGTCGCGCCCGAGCTCGTGGCGGAAACGTGGTCGCCTCCGGTGGCGCTCAGCGCTCGGCCGTCGGTCGCCGACGTCGCTTCTCCGGCGCTGAAAGCCGTCGTTGCACCTGCAGAGCGGAGCGCGCGAGCTCGCGCACACGGACGCGCCGTAGAGGTGCTGCCGCCGCGGGCGGTCGCGAGCGTCACGTCGCCTATCCCGAGCGCGAACCCGCCGCTGCCGAGCACCACGGAAGACGCGCCCTCGCGCGCGAACGGGGAGACGGGCGCGAGTCGGAAGACGGACGCGAGTGAGCAGGCGGAGAGCGCGCCTTCACCCGCGCCCGACTGCATGAGTCTCGCCCGCGAAGGTCAGAGTCGCGCCGCCGAAGCTTGCTTCGTGGAGCGCGCTCAGGGCGCCGGCCTCGCCGCCGAGATGGCGCTTCACGAGCTGGCGCGCTTGCGGCGTGACGTGCTCGCCGATCCCACCGGCGCCCTTGCCGCCTTGGCTGACTACCGAAAGCGCTTTCCGGCGGGCTCTCTGCGCCGCGAGGTGGACGTGTCCCAGCTCGAGCTGCTGCTCCAGCTCGGACGCAGCGACGACGCATTGAAGCAGAGCGAGGAGCTCCTCTCGTCTTCGACCTCGGGCGAACGAGCCAGTGAGCTGCGACTGCTCCGCGGCAACATCTTGCGCAAACAGTCGCGCTTCGCCGAGGCGGCGCGAGAGTACGAGCTCGCGGAGCGGGGTGGCGCGCGCGCCGCCGAAGCGCTCTACTTCCGCGCCCTGTGCCTCGAGGCGCAGGGCCTGCGGGACGAGGCCGCAGCCGCGCTCTCCAAGTACCTCGAGCAGCCGCGGCGACCTTATGCCGAAGACGCGAAGCGCCGGTTGGAGAAGCTCAAACCATGAAAATTCGGATGCCTGCGCTGGTCGTCGTCGCCGCTGCCACCTTCATGGCGTGCGGACGCTTGGACCTAGGAGACTACGCCGACCTGAAGAACGACGGCGCTGACGAACCTCCGCGGGTCTCGCCGCCTGCTGCGAGCGGCGCGACGAGCGGCGCGGGCGGGTCGCGCCCTCACGGCGGGCAAAGCGGCGCTCCCGCCGATGGCGTGAGCGGAGAAGGGGGCGCGCTGGCGCTCGATCCGGCTCCGAGTGAGGCCGGCGCTGCAAGCGAAGCCGAGGCCGGAGGCGCGGGTGGGGGCGCGGGCGAGTCGGCGGGCGGAGCGTCTGGCGAAGGCGGCGAAGGCGGCGAAAGAATGCGGTCGTGCGGCGCGCTGCCGGACATCTGCGGTCCAAGCGGCTCGCAGCGACGCAGTTGCTGCGCCGTCGAGTACGTGAGCGCGGGCGAGGTCGTGCGCGGAGGCGTCAAAGAGGGCGAAGCTTCGGTCCCGAGCCGCGTGTCGGCGTTTCACCTCGGCGTCTACGAGGTCACCGTCGGGCGGTTTCACGCCTTCCTCGAAGACTACGATGCGTGGCGAGCGACGGGCGCGCCCCAACCGGGCGCCGGACGACATCCGCTCGTCCCCGATTCGGGCTGGCGGAGCGAATGGTTGCGTAGCGAGGGCGCTCCGCCCGGTTCGCACGGCATCGGCCGTGATCGCGCGACGGTCGAAAATGAAGTGAGCACTTGCATGGACATCCCGTTCTCGACGGCGATGTGGCTCCAGCCCGTCAACTGCGTGAGCTTTTACGAGGCGCAGGCCTTCTGCATCTGGGACGGCGGGAGGCTGCCGACGGATCTCGAGTGGGAGTACGCGGCCGCCGGAGGCTCCGAGAACCGCCGCTACCCGTGGGGCTCCGACGAGCCCAACGGCGACCTCGCCACGTTTGGCTGCTTCTCCGACGTCGGCTCACCGTGCGTGATCCCTTCCGTGGGCTCGTTCCAGCGCGGCGTCGGACGCTTCGGCCAGCTCGATCTGGCGGGCTCCGTCGCGGAGTGGACGCTCGACACGGTCGGGCCCGCGTTCCCCTCGCCGTGTCACGACTGCGCCAACGTCACGCCGATCTACGAAGAGAATCCGCGCAACACTCGGGGCGGCAGCTGGATGAGCTCGTCGTCGTCGCTGGATGTGGCGACGTCGCATTTCATCGGGTCTCACTTTCACCTCCCGATGCACGGTATCCGCTGCGCGTACGACGTGCCCTGAGCGGCTACCGGAGCCCGAGGCTCGCGTGCGCTTGCGCTACCCCGCTGAGCGCTCGGGTGAGCGACGCGCTCGCGCGCACCGTGGCGCCGAGCTCGGGGGCCAAGCACGAGGCCAGCACCGCGCCTGCGACCCAGCGACGCTCGTTCGTGAGCTTGGCGTCGCTGAGGCGGTCGATGCTGGCCGCCGCTTCGTCGACGAGCGTCGCAACCTCGCTCGCCAAAGCCGCCGCGCGAGGCGCCACGCTGGTGGCGAGCCCAACCAGGCGCGGGACGTCGCGGCGTAGCGCTTCTGCCATGGCCTGGTACTCGGCGGACGCGACGCTTTCGCGACCGATCCGTACGTCGACCTCCGCGCTGCAACGGATCTCGTGAAGCGAAGCGGCCGCGCACTCCGTGACGCACTCGGGCGCGGCGTTCGGTAGCGAGAAGGCGAGCCCGCAATCCGTGTCCGTCGTCGACCCCGCGCAGCTCACGGCGCTCACCACGCCGGCTTGACCGGTCAAGCACTGGCCGGCACAGCTCTCGACGCTGCTCTTGGGCAGCGAGCACGACAGGCCGCTGAGCGACATGGTGAGCCCGCCCTCGCCCAGCGAGCGACGCAGCTCTTCGACGCGCGTCACGAGCACACTGCACGGATGCGCGCTGCTCGCCGGCGCTCGGAGATCCTCGGCGAGCGCGCCGCACGTCGCCCGCACGTCTTGGTCGAGCTTTGCGGCTGCGTTTTCCAAGGAGCGCGCGAGCTTGAGCGTGCGCTGCAAGTGGGCCGCGAGCTCGGGCTCCACCCCGAATAAGCTGCCGATATCGAGCGATTCGCCGCCGCCGCTCGGGCAGGTGATCGAGCTCGCGCGTGACTCCCGAGGCGCAGCGGTAGCAGCGCTGGGGCTGTTCGCTGCGGGCGTGCAGCCACTGAGCACGGCGAGCCCGACAACGAGCGCGGGAGTGAACGGGAGACGATAAGAGCGCATAACAGCACAAGGTAGAGCGCACCGTCAGGCCTTGCCAAATGAAATCGCGAGTGCGAGCTTGAGCGCTTTCGATGAAGCGCACGTTCGCTCTGGCAGCGGTCCTCGTGGTGAGTGTTGCGGGCACGACTAGTCATGCGGTGGCTCAATCGGCAGCAGCGCGCGACGACGCAGCTGGCGACGGCGCGTCTTCGTCGCAGATTGAGACAGCGCCTGCGCCAGAGCCGAGCGCGCCGTCCGCCGATGATGCCGCGGGGCTCACCCTCCAGGGAGGCGTGCGCATCAGCGGCCGCGTCGCGCAAGCCGTGCCCGGTGTCTACGCGGTCGTGGCCCGGCCGGATGGCAAGCTGGAGGCGGTGGAGTGGGCTAAAATCGTCCTGATCGACGGCAAGCCGCCGCCTCCCGTGCCTCCCACCGGCGCGGGTAGCCTCATTCCGCCCGGGTTCACGCCGGACGGCGTGGCGAAGCTCACCGAGCAAGGTCGCAAGTTCTCCGAGCTCGCACCCGGGCTACTCGCCCCTCGAGACGGCAAGCAGCTGATCGGCTCGATTCAAGGAGCTCAAGACGCGCTCGAGCAAGTCGGCCTCAAGCGCGGCCCGCCGAACGGCTTCCTCGTCGGCTGGCCGATGGTGATGATGCCGCTGTGCTTCGAGATGCGAAACGGCACCCTCGGGCGCGTCGACGGCACGGGTTGGTTCGGCGGCGGCTGCAAGTACATCATCTTGCCGATCGGGGTGGCGCTGCTCGTGGCGTCGCCCTTCGTAGCCGAGAAGGTGCCCGATCCGGAGGCAGCCGCCGCGCACCACGTCGAGGCGTCGATCTACGCGCTCGACTATTCGAAGAAGTCGGCGCTTACGGGCAGCTTCGCGCGGCAACCCACCGGCGGCGGGCTCCTCGGCAATCTGGGCTACGATCTCGGCTACACCTACATCCACCCGCGCTACGGCGCCCTCGGCTACGGTCACCTCACGCTCCAGCAAACGGGGATCGCCAGTACGGAGTACGTGCGGGTCTCCAGCTCCTTCTTCAAGGCCGATTTGCAGGCTGGCATCGATTTCGTGCGCCTGCTGAGCGGCGGCAAGAAGCGCAGCTACTGGGCGCAGCACACGGCGTACGTGCGGGCGGGCCCGAGCCTGTTCCACAACTGGATCTTGTCACGCGACGTGAGCGGCCCTGGCCGCGGCGCGTACGTGTACAACCCGCTCAACAACTCCGTTCCGCTCGTCACGGGGGTCGGCTACGAAGTCGCGGCCGAGGTCGATTTCCGCTTTCCACTGTGGCTCGGCGGCGTGCATTTCAAGTTCGAGCGCGGCTCGTACCCTTTGCTCGA
Source organism: Pseudomonadota bacterium (assembly GCA_023431345.1). GTDB lineage: Bacteria > Myxococcota_A > Polyangia > Polyangiales > Polyangiaceae > PMG-095. The sequence goes on along the minus strand of JAEYWK010000039.1, from coordinate 8,105 downwards.
TTTTCCGGAGCTGAACGCTCGCGATGGCGCGTTCGTGGCGCTCATTGGCTTCGATGACCTGCGCGCGGGCGACACCTACACCTGGCAGCGGCTCAAGCTCGAGCTCGAGCTGCCGCTGAATTACTCACGGTTGGGTGGCATCTTCCTGGGGGGACAGCTGGCGAAATACGAGAACAACTTCGGCAGCGGCGTGAACAACCGCGGGCTGTCGCTTGATTACCGCTGGAGGTTTTGATGAAGCTGGCTCTACTGGCGGTCCTCGTACCCGTGGCGCTCGGCTGCGGCGTCGAGCCGGCGCCGACGGATTGCGGTGACGCGAGCATGGCGATCGTGACCTTCATCGGTCGTAGCTCCGACCCGAAAGAAGAGATCCGCTCCTGCATCGACATCCACGCGGCCTCGCGCATCGACGCGACAGCGCGCTCGCCGGGCCGTGACGATTCACTCGCGACGAGCCGCCCCGGCGCCATCCCGTGGACCGACGTCAGCTTTCCCGAAGCCGTCGCCGCGTGCGGGCGGGCGGGCAAGCTGCTGTGTAACCGCGATGAGCTGCGGGCCATCGCGCCGATCGGCGCGTCCACGGCCAGCGGCGTCGGCTTCATCGATACGTCGATCGACGCGCTCTCACCGACGAGCGACGTGACGCAGGTCGCGCACCGCTTCGACCGGCTCAACCCGGTAGACATGGTGATTCGGCAGGAGACCGGCAAGCCGCCGTTCCCGGAGAGCGTCGGGTCCGTGGCGTATTGGACGATCTCGCCAGAGCGCGAGGACAACGACCATGATCCTGGCGTTCCGCTGCTGCTCGGGCAGCTGCGGGGCGACCGCGTGGCAGGAGGAGTGCTCGAAACCGATCCCGTGACTGACTTCGAGCTCCGACATCCGCTCGTCGGCTTTCGCTGTTGTGTCAACGCTCGGCTGCGCTCGGCGTTCGAGCCATTGCCGCAAGATCCCAGTCGCGTGCGCGAGGAGGAGCCGGATGTACCGATCGCAAGCGAATGAGCCGGCTCGCCGCGGGCGGCCGCGTAGGCGCCCCGCCGCGCTCCTGGCGCTGGGCTGGCTTTGCGCCGTGGGGCTCGGCGGCTGCAGCGACGAAGCGGCTGAGTGGGAAGAGCGCGCTGGCTCGCTCACGCTTCGTGCTTCTCCGCTCCCACCCGTCGCGGGCGAGCCTCTGGTGCTCGGCCTCGAGGCTCGAAACGTAGGCCCCATCCGCGTCTTTCAAGGTGACACGCTGATCGCGGCGTTCGCCAACACGGCCGTCGATGGCACGCGAAGCTACACCGTGACGGCGCAAAGCGACGAAGCGCCGCGCGCGGTCGCGGTCGGCTTCGATTTTCGAACGCTCACGGTCGCGGCCGAGCCCTTCGCCAGCCCTCCTCCGCCGGAGGCAGCTCCCGCTCCCAGCGCGCCGTAGTTGCCGCGAATCAGCCGACTTTGACGGCGCACGGAGTCGGGTAAAATAGCGATTGAGCCCACAATTTTGAGTCGGTTGTCTTAGGACCCTTAGTGGGGTGGCGGTTCGAGCGTCGATGACGAGGCGGAGGCGCGCTGCGCATCGCTAGCGTGGGCGCGAGCCTATTCCGGGGAGGAGAAGAGGCCGTAGGTGCCCAAGCATGGTTTCCACCGATACGCCGCTCGGAACGCCCGAGGAGGAGCGCGCGGCTCGCGAACGATTGGAGGCGCTGCTCGAGTTCGCTCCCGCCTTCATCGTCAGCTTGAACAGGGAAGGCAACATCGACTTCATCAACCGCACGCTGTCGCACCACGACAAGAAGAGCGTGCTCGGTACCTCTTGGCTTCTCTACTTACCGCCCGAGCGGCAGACGCTCCTGACGGCGGCGCTGAAGAGCGCCTACGACACGGGGCTGACTCAGACGTACGAGACGACGTCGCCCGGCCCCGACGGCGCAGCTCTGTGGTTCGAAAGCAAGATCGCTCCCGTCCGCGTCGGGGGGCAGATTGTGGGCGCCGTCATGGTGGCGCAGGAGATCACCGAGCGAAAGCGCGCCGAGGCCGAGCTCATGGCGGGGCGGCAGATGGCGCTCCTCGGCACCCTGGCGGCGGGCGTCGCGCACGAGATCAACACGCCGATCCAGTTCATCGGCGATAGCCTGCAGTTCCTGCGAGACGCCACGCGCGACCTGCTCGGCTTGTTCGACCAGATCCACGCGCTCAGGCAGGCAGCGGTGGCGGGCAGGCCGCTCGAGCAGGCGGTGAGCCAAGCGCGCGAAGCCGAAGCGGAGGCGGATCTCCCTTACCTTCGTCAGAACATCCCACCCGCGTTCGAGCGCTGCCTCGCTGGCTTGAAGCGCGTCAGCACGATCGTGCGCTCCCTCAAGGAGTTTGCGCACCCCGCGCAGGAAGAGATGCGCGCTGCAGACCTCAACCGCATCGTGGAAACGACGCTGACGATCGCGGCCGGCGAGTACAAATACGTCAGCGAGCTGCAGACTGACTTTGGTGAGCTGCCGCCGGTGATGTGCCACGCCGGCGAAATCGGACAGGTCGTGCTCAACGTCGTCGTCAACGCTGCGCACGCCATCGGTGACGTCGTGGCGGGAACCGACCGCAAAGGAATGATCACGGTGCGCACGCGGCGAGAAGGGCCCATGGCCGTGATCTCCATCAGCGACACCGGAGCCGGCATCCCCGAAAACGTGCGGCCTCGGATCTTCGACCCATTCTTCACGACCAAAGAGGTGGGCAAAGGCACGGGGCAGGGCCTCGCCATCGCGTCTTCGACGATCCGGGGACGTCATCAGGGAGAGCTCACGTTCGAGACCACGCTCGGCGAGGGCACGACGTTCTTCATCCGCATCCCCATCGTCAACCACGAAGCCGCCAAAAAATGACGTCGTCCAACGCCGTCGTTCTCCGCGAATGGGCGGGAACCCGGGCCGAAGAGCGCTGGGCTCGAGGAGCGTCTACGCCCCTCCACCGAACCAAAGCGTGATCAAGCGACGGGGGCGGTCGGAGCGATTGGGCCCGCTGCCGTGGGCGAGGCGAGGGTGAAAGAGCAGCGCGTCACCCGGTGAGAGCGGCGCGAGCACGCGGCGGGACTCGTCGAACACGCCCGCGTTCGCGGTCGAGGTGTCGTAGGCGGCGTCGAGCAACGGGCCGGTGTGGGTACGGCCGAGGACCTCGAAGCCGCCGTTGTCGGAATCGGACGGATCGAGGGCGATCACGAGGTTGACTCCGCCGAACCGCTGAACCCGGCGAAGCGCGTCGCCGAACAAGAAGCTCTCGTCTTGGTGGAAGGGGAAGCCGCTGCCGATGCGCGGTAGCTTGAAGTTCACCTGGTCGATCAAGCACTGGGGCCGAGCCAAGCCGCAGCTCTCGATAGCAGCCAGGATCTCGGGATCGCGGCGCAGGCGATCGAACGCAGGTTGCCCGCTCGACGGTGAGGTGATTTTGCGCAGGGCGCCCGCAAAAATGGCCGGTTCGCCCTTCCTGCCGCTCTCCGACTGCACCTGGAAGAACACGCGTCGCACGCGCGTGTCGCGCTCGAATTGGGCTGCCGTGCGCTCCAAGGCGCTGGTCGCGGCGAGCAGGTCATCGACCTTCGCTCGATCGAGCAAGCGAGGAACTCGTAACCACCCTTCCCGTCGGAAGACGGTTCCTGACGCTTCAACAGGATTCGAGTCGGCAACGAGGCTGGACACCGTCATGGAACGCTCGGAGGCGCTGGGGTACTGGCGCCCACCATGCTAGCCCAGCCGCCGTCGCGGCAGGGCCTGCGCCGCTCTGCCACGTCGACCTGCCGCTGGCGAGGGCAACCAAGTCGCACGGCGCTCCTGCGCGTCCGCTCTCCCGTGCCATTGCGCCGATACGATCCACTTTCGGCGCGATGGCGGTGTGCGAAAATTTCTTCAGTGAGGGGATGCAATTTCCATCAGGGGGGCGCGCCGCCGCTCCTTTGGTAGCCTTCGGCATGGCTCGCCAGTGGCAGTCGGCTCGCGATCGCGATGGGATTTTTGGCCTTGCCGCCACGCTCACGCTCCTGCTCGCCGGCTGCGGAGGCGGTGAGAGTCAGGGGCCCGATACGGCTGGCGCCAGCGGCTCGGGTGGCCGCGGTGGTGCGAGCGGCGAGGTCGGGAGCGGAGGTTCGAGCAGCGCAGGCGAGAGCACGACCGGCGGCGCAGCTGGTACGACGGGCCAAACGGGCGGTGCCTCGTCGGGAGGCTCAGGCGCAGGAGCCGCGACGAGCGGCGCCGGAGCTGTGGGGGGCGCTTCGGGCGGCGCCGCGGGAGCACCTGCGGGCGGCGCCGCGGGGTCCGGCGGCGCGCCGAGCGAGGAATGCACCCGGGCGCTGCTCGACGGCCTTCTAGACAAATACTTCGCTGCGCTCAGCGCAGGGGATCCGTCCGGGCTGCCGCTCGCCGCGAGCGTGAAGTTCACGGAGAACGCCGAAGTGAGCAAGCTCGGCGAAACCGATTTTTGGATGAACGCCGGCGACACGAAATACTCGCAGCGCGCGCTCGACACCGAGGCCTGCAGCGCCGCCGCGCAAGCCGTGATCCCGGAGAGCGGCACCGATCGACCCGTGGGGCTGCGCATCAAGGCCGCTGGCGGCGCGATGACGGAGATTGAGACGATCGTGGTGCGTCCGGGCGACTACACCGCCTCGTTCGCGGTAGCCTCGGATCCAGCCAAGATCATCGCTCTCAGCGCGAGCATTGGCTGGCATGACGAGGTCCCGGCCGCCGAGCGTGCCAGTCGTCAGCAGCTGACGAGCTGGGTCGACAAGTACTTCCGCGCGTTCCCCTCGGGGGTGTGCAACGTGACGACGGCGTGCCGCAGGCTCGAGAACGGAGGCGGCGATTTTTCGTGCGGCGCGGGAGCTTCGTGCAGCGCGAGCACGCCGACGACCGGCGGCACTTTCGAGCCCCGCGTTACCGTCGTCGACGAGGTCCGAGGCATCGCCGCGGGCTTTACCATCTTCGACTTCCAAACCACCGGCCACCTCGACATGCACATGATTAAAATGGCGGGCGGAGAAGTGCACGCCGTGCACGCCATTCTGCGCGACACGAAAGGCAAGTCGGGCTGGGATTGAGCGCAGCATCGCGCAAGCTGCGCGACTCGGCGCTCCAGGCGTTCCGAGATGCCAACGTGGTTGCACAGGCTCGGGAGCCAACCGCAACCGCTGACCGGCAACGTCGCCAGGTTTCGATTCGGAAACACTCCCGAGCCCGAGGCCGTCCCATGCTCGCGCCGTGGCACCCACGCGACGCCAGTCGCCGGTCGACCCCGCACCGGGCGATGGCAGCCAGAGCTGGCGCTTGCAGCCGCCCAGCATCTTCTCGTACCTCGACGCGGTCGCGCACTACGGCTCAATCCGCAAGGCCGCTGACGCGCTACACATCGCATCGTCGGCGCTGAATCGACGCATCCTCGACCTCGAGGAAGACGTGGGCTCGCCGCTGTTCGAGCGTTTGCCGCGTGGGGTGCGCGCCACCGCCGCGGGAGAGTTGTTCATCGCCTACGTCCGGCGGTCGCTGAAGGAGCTGCGCCTGGTCGAGGCGCAGATCGACGGCTTGCGGGGCTTGGTTCGCGGCCGGGTGCGTGTGGCCGTCGCCGAATCGGTGACGGGCCGCATGCTGCCCGACGCGATCGCCGAGTACCACCAGCGGCATCCGGGCGTGGGCTTCTCGGTGACGGTCGGCGGGCCGCGAGAGCTGGCTAGCGCGCTGGCGCGCGACAAGGTCGATCTGATCCTCACGCACGAGGTCACCGACGCCGACGTCGAGGTGCTGGCCGAGGTGCCGCAACCGCTGTGCGCGCTGGTGGCGCCCGAGCACCCGCTGGCTGCCCGCACGTCGCTCCGGCTTCGCGAATGCGTGGCCTACCCGTTGGCGCTGCCGGACGAAACGCTGGCCGCGCGCGGCTTGATCGACGCGGCGCTGGCGCGGGCTTCAATCCGCTTCGAGCCCGCGCTGTTCTCGAACTCGATCGAGGCCACCAAGATGTTCGCGCGCACCGCCGGCGGCGTCTGCTTCTCCTTCAGGATCGGCAGGAAGCCCGATGTCTCCGGCATGATCGCGATCCCGCTCAGCGACCCCGGGTTGGGCGACGCCGCGCTCCGCCTCGCGACGCGCCGCGGTCGTGTCCTGCCCGTTGCCGCCGCTGCCTTCGCCGAGCAACTCGCGTCCCTCTTCGAAGAGCTGTAGCGCGCGGCTCGAGCAGGTGACGCTTGAGGAGCGAGCGCGAAGTGAGCGCAGGGTGCGCGCATATTGGCGCTAGTGACGCGAGGGGTGATGGCGTATGCACGTAACGCAGTGAGTTTTTGCGCCTTCGCGCGAATCACGCCGACAGACTGACGAAAACGCTCCGAAACAAAGCGCGGAGCGAGCGGGCACGTGTGCGGCGTGACGGAGGAGTAGCGATGACTGAAAGCACGAAACCCAAACTTTGGACGCCCGGAGACTGGAACGCTTACTTCGGGTTCGGTACCAACATCTTGGTCAACCTGCTCGTCTTGACGGGGCTGCTCCGCTTCGTCTTGAAGATGCCGGACGAGATCGTGTTCGGGCGCATCTTGCCCGCAACGGGCCTGATGCTCTGCCTGAGCACCCTGTATTACGCCTGGCTGGCCTACCAATTAGCCCAACAAACGGGGCGGAAAGACGTCTGCGCGCTGCCTTCGGGCATCAGCGTGCCGCACATGTTCGTGGTCGTGTTCGTGATCATGCTGCCCATCGCCAGCAAGACGGGCGATCCCATCAAGGGCTGGGAAGCGGGGCTGACGTGGGTCTTCGTGCAGAGCTTCGTGCTCATGGCGGGTGGCTTCATCGCGCCCATCATCCGAAGGATCACGCCGCGCGCGGCGCTGCTCGGCACCCTCGCCGGCGTCTCGGTGTCGTTCATCTCGATGCGTCCCGCGCTCGAGATGTTCATGACGCCCGTGATCGGGCTCATCTGCTTCACCATCATCCTGGCCAGCTGGTTCGGCGGGGTGCGCTACTTCAAGGGCATGCCCGCCGGCCTAGTCGCCATCGCGGTCGGCAGCCTCATCGCCTGGGGCTCGACCGCGCTCGGCTACGACTTCGGCGGCATGTCGGGCGCGAACCTGGCCTCGTCGTTCTCGAGCTTCGGCTTCTCGGTGCCGCTGCCCGCGTTCGGGCACGTGTTCTCGGGCTTCGAGTTCCTGGGCATCATCTTGGTGACCGCTATTCCCTTCGGCATCTATGATCTGGTCGAAGCGCTCGACAACGTCGAGAGCGCGGCCGTCGCGGGAGACAGCTTCCCGACGACGCGCGTGCTCACCGCCGACGGCGTCGTGAGCTTGATCGGCTGCTGCATGGGTAACCCGTTCATCAACGCCGTGTACATCGGCCATCCCGGCTGGAAGGCCATGGGCGGCCGCATCGGCTACTCCGCGGCCACGGGCGTGACCGTGATCGTGCTGGCGTGGCTCGGCATCATCAGCGTGATGGTGTCGCTGATCCCGGTCGTCGCGATTTCGCCGATCTTGCTCTACATCGGCATGCTGATCGGCTCGCAGGCTTTCCAGGAGAGCCCGCGCGCCCACGCGCCCGCGATCGTGCTCGCGCTCACGCCGCATTTGGCCGCGTGGGGCAAGCTGCTGATCGACAACTCGCTCGCCGCCGCGGGTACGACCGCGCACGCCCTCGGCTTCGACAAGCTGGGCCAAGTGGGCGTGCTCTACCACGGGCTCGAGGTCATGGGCGGCGGCTCGATCTTGGGCGGCCTGATGCTGGGCGCCATCGGTGCGTTCATCATCGATCGCGCCTTCACCAAGGCCGCTGCGTTCGCTGTCGCCAGCGCCGCACTCACCTTCTTCGGCTTCATGCACGGAGAAGCGATCGGCGTCGGCCAGTCTCCGGTCGTCACCGTCGCCTACTTGGGCGTCGCGGGCGTGCTCTACGCCTGCGCGAAGCTGGCGACCGTCACCGCGCCGGCTCCTGAGGAGCACCTCCACGGGGAGGCCGAACCCCAGCCCGCCGCCGCCGAGTAGTCGCGACGACGGCTAGGGAGTGTCCCTAATTGCTGGTCTCGGCGTAAACGTGCCCGTGCCCGTGCCCGTGCCCGACGGTCCGTAAGTTGCCGTCGGCGGTATCGGGGCTGGTAGGCCGGGGTTTGTG
>JAEYWK010000266.1 GCA_023431345.1 Pseudomonadota bacterium | reverse complement strand
GTGCCGGACGAGAAGGGCGAGAAGCTGATCCCAAATCCGTACAAGACCTGGAATCAGATCAACCCGAAGCTGCCCAACACCAAGATCGAAGTGTTCGGTCCGCCGCCGACCTCCGGCACCCGCGACGCTTTCGTCGAACTGACGATGCATGACGGCTGTGACGCGCTGCCCTACTTCAAGGAACTGAAGAAGAAGGACGCAAAAGCCTGGAACACCGCGTGCAGCCGCATGCGCCAGGACGGCCCGTTCATCGAAGCCGGCGAGAACGACAACCTGATCGTGCAGCGCCTGCAATCCGACCCCAACACCATGGGCATCTTCGGCTACTCGTTCCTGTATGAGAATCAGGACAGCCTGAAGGCGGTGAAGGTAGAAGGCGTCGCTCCGACCTTCGAGAGCATCGCCGACAAGAGCTACAAGATCTCTCGTCCGATCTTCGTCTACATCAAGAACGCGCACCGCAACGTGATCCCGGGCATGCCCGAGTTCATCGCCGAATATGTCAGCGACAACGCGCTGAGCAAGAGCGGTTACCTCGCTGAGCGCGGTCTGACGGTGCTTCCGGATGCGACCCGCAAGGAAGTGCAGGAGACCGCCAAGGCCTCCAAGAAGCTTGCGGAACCCCAGTCGTAAGTCTGGACAAGGACGAGGGGTCGCGGGTCTTTCCGCGATCCCTCCATTTTCGGGAAGGGGTTGACCGTGTTCGGCTATGCGCTTGCGATAATCATTGCGATGTCACTCGTGGCCTTTTTTGTCGGCCGCCATCAAGCTTATGCGATTGCTGCTAACGCGCCATTGCATTCGCGCCCGATTTATCACGGTGCGTTTGTGGCCATCTGGGTCGGTCTGCCCTCGCTGATCCTCATCCTGCTCTGGGTCGCGTTGCAAGGTGCGGTCATCGACCGCCTCCTGATTGCCTCGCTGCCGCAAGACATGACAGCGACTGCTTCCTCTTCTCAGATCGCGCTGTACCTGTCTGAAATCAAGAACGTTGCTTCCGGTCAGATATTTGGCGAGCCGTCTGCGGCCATCCGCGATGCTGCTGCGACATATGCGGCTTGGGATGCAATTGCGCGCTGGGCGATGGTGGCTGTCGCCGCGGCAGTCACGATCGTCGGGTTGCTGTTCGCACGCTCTCTGCTGGGCTCGCGTTTTCGTGCTCGCAACAACTTCGAGAAGATCATTACCGGTGTGATGATCTTCTGTTCGATCGTTGCGATCCTGACAACGCTCGGCATTGTGTTCTCGCTGCTCTATGAAGCGTTCCGGTTCTTTGCCCGCGTGCCCGTGCATGAGTTTCTGTTCGGACTGCGCTGGGAGCCGCAAATCCCGATCCGCGAAGATCAGGTTGCGGGTACGGGCGCTTTCGGTGCAGTGCCCGTCTTCACCGGCACGATCCTGATTGCGACCATCGCCATGCTGTTCGCCACCCCGATTGGCATCCTCTCGGCCGTCTATCTGGTGGAGTTTGCCAACGACCGCGTGCGCAAGGTGGTGAAGCCGCTGCTTGAAATCCTGTCCGGCGTTCCGACCGTCGTTTACGGCTTCTTTGCAGTGCTGACTGTCGCACCGGCCGTCCGGCAATTCGGCTCGACCATGGGCATAGCCGTGTCGCCCAATTCGGCGCTGGCAGCAGGCGCGGTGATGGGCATCATGATCATACCGTTTATCTCTTCGCTGTCCGATGACGCGCTGAAAGCGGTACCGCGCTCCATGCGCGACGGGTCGCTGGCAATGGGCGCGACAGTCGCCGAGACCATGACGAAGGTCCTTATTCCCGCTGCGCTTCCCGGCATCATGGGTGGCATCCTGCTGGCGCTGAGCCGTGCCATCGGTGAAACCATGATCGTGGTGATGGCGGCCGGCCTGATCGCGACGCTCACCGCGAACCCGCTTGATAGCGTCACCACGGTCACGGTGCAGATTGTTACGTTGCTGATCGGGGATACCGAGTTTGATAGCCCGAAGACGCTCGCGGCATTTGCGCTCGGCCTCGTCCTGTTCATCGTGACGCTTGCGCTCAATGTGCTTGCCTTGGGCATCGTCCGGAAATACCGCGAGAAGTACGACTGATGACTGACACCACGCTCCCCCGCGCGGCCATCGATTGGTCCACCGGCGCCGCCAAGACACGCCGCAGCCGCCGTCATGCTGCCGAGAAACGCCTCCGCCTGTATGGGCTGGGCGCCATCGCGATCGCGATCGGGATGCTCTTTATCCTGGTCACGTCGCTGGTCTACACCGGCTATCAGGCATTCTTTCAGACGATGATCCGGCTGCCGGTGACGGTGAGTCCGGATTTGGTCAAAGCGGACAATATCGACGGCGGCAATTACCGTGTCATCGTTCGCGACGCCATGCTGCGTGCGGTGCCGGGCGTAACCAGTCCTGCCGATCAGCGGGCGCTGATCCAGATCGTCAGCACGGATGCGCCTTTCGTGATCCGTAACATGGTCTCGAAAGACCCACGGCTGATCGGTCAGACTTTCGACATCACGATCCCTGCATCAGACCCCTTTGACCAGCTCAACAAGGG
>JAEYWK010000030.1 GCA_023431345.1 Pseudomonadota bacterium | reverse complement strand
GCGCGAGCGCGGCCCCGCCTTCCCTTGCCCGAAGCCCCTCCCGAGCCCGCTCCCGCTCCCGAAACCGACCCCGCCCCCGGGGCCGCGCTCGCGCGGGGCCTCGTCTACGGATCGAGGCTGGGTAGCTTCGGGCGGCGCTCGCGTAGGGGAGCCCGGGCGGCTATGCTGCGCGCCCTCCGAAATGTCCCGACGCCTCCTCGTAACCAGCGGCCTCCCGTACGCCAACGGCCACATTCATTTGGGCCACTTGGTGGAATACCTCCAGACGGACGTCTGGGTTCGCTTCCAGAACCTGCGCGGCAATCGAGCCACCTACATCTGCGGCGACGACACGCACGGCACCGCGATCATGATGCGCGCGCGCCAGGAAGGGAAGAGCGAGCTCGACGTCATCTCGGCCATGAGCGAGGCCCACCAGCGCGACTTCGAGGGCTTTCAGATCCAGTTCGACCACTACGGCTCGACGCACTCGGAGACCAGTCGACAGCGCTGCCACCAGATCTGGGGCGAGCTGCGTCGAGCTGGCTTGATCGCCGAGCGTGAGGTGACGCAGCTGTTCGACCCGACCGCCAACACGTTCTTGGCCGACCGCTTCGTGAAGGGCACGTGCCCGAAGTGCGGCGCGCCCGATCAGTACGGTGACTCTTGCGAGAAGTGCGCCAGCACTTACACGGCGCTGGAGCTGCTCGACCCCGTCAGCACGCTCTCGGGCGCGAAGCCGGAGCTGAAGAGCGCTCCCCACGCCTTCGTCGAAATCGAGAAGCTGCGCCCCTTCCTCAGTGAATGGACGCAGGCTTCGGGGCGACTGCAGTCGGAGATCGCGAACTACCTCAAGGGGCATTTCTTGGCCGAGACCTTGCGCGACTGGGACGTGACCCGGCCCGCCCCCTACTTCGGCTTCGAAATCCCGGATATGCCCGGGCACTACTGGTACGTGTGGTTCGACGCGCCGATCGGCTACATGGGCGCGACCGAAGAGTGGTGCCAAAAGACCGGGGAGAGCTTCGACGGCTTGTGGAGGTCAGACGACACCGAGATCGTCCACTTCATCGGCAAAGACATCGTCTATTTCCACACGCTGTTTTGGCCGGCCATGCTCAAGGCCTCCGGCTACACGCTGCCGAAGCGCGTGCAGGTTCACGGCATGCTCACCGTCGACGGTGAGAAGATGAGCAAGTCGCGCGGCACGTTCGTGCTGGCGTCGACCTACCTCAAGCACCTCGACCCGGCCTACCTGCGCTACTACTACATGGCCAAGCTCGGCTCGCGCGTCGAAGATCTCGATCTGAACCTGGAAGAGCTGGTCAGCAAGGTCAACTCCGACTTGGTCGGTAAGGTCGTGAACCTCGCGAGCCGCACCGCGCGCTTCGTGAGCGAGCTTTCGCCGACCTACCCCGAAGACGATGGTCTGTTCGCGGCGGCAGCAGCCGCAGGGGACGAGATCGCCGAGGCCTACGAGAGCTGTGATTTCGCGCGCGCTATGCGCACCATCATGGCGCTCGCGGATCGCGCCAACGAGTACGTGGATCAGCGGGCGCCGTGGGCGCTCAAGAAGCAACCCGAGAAGCAGGCGGAGCTACGCGACGTTTGCACCGTGATCCTCAATCTTTACCGGCAAATCGTGGTGTATTTGGCGCCCGTGTTGCCGCAGCTGGCGGAGCAGAGCCGCGCGCTGCTCGGCGCCCCGCTCTCGAGCTGGGACGAGGCCAAGACCCATCATTTGTCGGCCAAGCTGGGCCCGTTTTCCCACCTGATGCAGCGTGTCGACCCCAAGAAGCTCCAGGCCATGATGGACGAAAGTAAGACCGAAGCCGCCACCACCGCCGCCGCCGCCGCCCCCGCCGCCGCCCCGGAGGCATCCGCTCCCGCCGACGACGGCGCCGCGCTCGCCGCGGAGCCGCTCGCTGCCGAGTGCAGCATCGACGACTTCACGAAGGTGGACCTGCGCGTCGCGCGGGTGCTGAACGCCGAGCACATCCCGGAGGCGAACAAGCTGCTCAAGCTCACCGTCTCGCTCGGAGGCGACAACGTGCGCACCATCTTCGCCGGCATCAAGGCCGCCTACGAGCCGGAGAAGCTGATCGGGCGCCTGGTGGTGATCGTCGCCAACCTCGCCCCGCGTAAGATGAAATTCGGCGTGTCCGAGGGCATGGTCGTCGCCGCCGGCGCTGGCGGCAAAGAAGTATTCGTGCTCTCACCCGACAGCGGCGCGAAGCCCGGCCATCGCGTGCATTGAGCGGGCGCTCCGCGCGCCTCACGGTCGACAGCGCGCCTCGACGCTCCTGGCGCGCGGCGGACGTCGAGGCGCTGGTAGCGCGGCTCCGCCCAAGTAGCGGAAGCGTCAGCGGATGCGCTCGATGATCAAGCGGCGTCGCGCGCGCGGCGCGGCTCGTTCGATTCGAAACGCCGACGTGACCCGCTCTGCGACTTGCCGACAGAGCTTACGGCTCCCGGCGTGCACGGTCGCGAGCCGCGCGCCTCGCTCTACCTGCGCTCCGACCTTGACGTGAAGCTCGAGCCCGGCGCCGGGATCGATCTCCTGCTCGGCGTGGGTTCGCCCCGCGCGAAGCTCGATGGCCAGCATTCCGAGCGCTTGCGCGTCGACGGCGGCGATGAAGCCGGAGCGCGGAGCCGCGAGCGTGAGCTCGGCCTTGGCGCGTGGCAGCCGGCTCGGATCGTCGATGACCCGCGGATCCCCGCCTTGAGCCGTGACCAAGCGGCGGAACACGGCGAGGGCCGACCCGTCTGCCAGCGCCCGCTCGAGCTGGGCTCGCGCCGCGCGCGCGTCTTTGGCGCGGCGGCCGAGCAGCAGCATCTCGACGCCGAGCTCGAGCGTCAGCGCGCGCGTGTCGGGAGGGCCGCCGTTGCGAAGCACCTCGATGGCCTCGCGCGTCTCGAGCGCGTTGCCGACCGTGCGCCCGATCGGCTCGGACATGTCGGTGATCAGGGCCGATACCTGCTTGCCCGCTCCGCTACCGACCTCGACCAACGCGCGCGCCAGCGCCCGCGCGCTCTTCAAATCCTTCATGAACGCGCCGCCGCCGCATTTCACGTCGAGCACCAGCGCGTCGATGCCCTCTGCCAGCTTCTTCGACAGGATGCTGGCGACGATCAGCGGGATACACTCGACGGTCGCGGTCACGTCGCGCAGCGCGTAGAGTCGGCGGTCGGCGGGGGCGAGCTCCGCCGTTTGCCCGATCAAGCAGGTGCCCACGTCGCGGACGATGCGCTCGAAGCGCTTGGCGCCCAGGTCGACGCGAAAGCCGGGGATGGCCTCGAGCTTGTCGAGCGTGCCGCCGGTGTGGCCCAGACCGCGCCCCGAAATCATGGGAACGGACACGCCGCAGGCTGCGACGAGCGGCGCGAGGCACAAGCTGATCTTGTCGCCCACGCCACCCGTGGAGTGCTTGTCGACCTTGCGAGCCTTCACGCTCGACAGCGTGAGCACCTTGCCCGAGCGCAGCATGGCTTCGGTCAGCGCGAGCGTCTCGGCGTGGGTCAGGCCGTTCAGGTAGGCGGCCATCAGCCAGGCGCTGGCCTGGTAGTCGGTGACCGCTTTCTCCACGAAAGCCCCGATAAATGCCTGAATTTCTGCGGGCGCGTGCTCGCCGCCATCGCGCTTGTGACGAATGAAGAGGGCGGGGTTCACTCTTGCCAAGAGTGCTCGAACCGGGGCTAGATTCACAGCCCCAAATGGACAAGCCGCGCGGGCGTCCCAAAGGAAAGTTCACCCAGCATCGGCGGCTCGACAAGCTGCGCGAGCTGCTCGAGCGTCACCCGCGCGGGCTATCGCTCTACGACCTCGCGGGCGCGCTCGGGGTGACGGTGCGCTCGATGCGCCGCTACCTGAAAGAGATCGAGCGAGAGGCCGACCTCGAGTCGGTGCCGACGCGCGGGGGAGCCGCGCTGCTCTGGCGGCTTCGTGCCAACGAGATGCCGCGCAAGGTCGAGCTGCGGCGCACGCAGACCTACGCGCTGCTCGCGGCGCGCCGCCTGTTCGAGCCCATGCGCGGCTCGGCCTTGTTCGACGAGATCGATCACGCCGTGATGAAGCTGCTCGCGCTCGCCCAGCGCCCCGGGCGCGGCCCCAACGCCGGCTTGGCGGACGCGCGGCTCGAAGAGCGCTTCATGTACTTGCCGCACGCGCCGAAGAACTACGCGGAGCGTACAGAAGAGCTCGACGATTTGTTTCAGGCGGTGTCCGATCTGCGGCCGCTGTCGCTGCTCTACAAAAGCGCGACGCGCTCCGACGAGGAGCGCATCACCATCCACCCCTACGCGCTCGTGCTTCACCGTGATTCGATTTACTGCGTCGGCTTTCACACCGGGCGCCAGGAGATTCGCACCTTCGTGCTCGATCGCATGCGCGACACCGAGTGCATCTTCAGCGAGCGCTTCGAGCTCCCCGCCGATTTCCACATCGATCAGTACTTTCAGGGCGAGTTCGGGATCTGGCGTGACCCGCGTCAGCAGAAGGTGGTGCTCGAGTTCGACGCGCACGCCGCCGAGTACATCCGCGCCCGCCGCGTGCATCACAGCCAGCGCCTCGCCACCATCGCCGGCGGCGGCGTTCGCCTGACGATGACGATCGGCAACCTCACGCAGGTCGTGAGCTGGGTGCTCGAGTGGGGCGCGCGCGTCAAAGTGATCGAGCCGCCGGAGCTCATCGAGAAAGTCCGCACCGAGCTAGCCGGCGCCCTCGCTCTCTATCCAGCGCCGTCTGCCCCCGACAAGCCCAAGCCCGATAAAAAAGCCAAGAGTCGCTGAGGCGGATCCAGATTTTTCACAGGAAGGGTGGAAGGGTGGAAGGCGAGAGGGGGCGCTGCGACTGCGCTCGCGTTGCGACGGCTAGCCAACGCCCGACGCCACGAAACTGCCGTCCAACACGCACACCTCGGGGTCGAGCGCGTCGTGCTACCGCCGTTGGCGGAGGTGTTGCCAGGCAGGCGCCGAAACGCGCAAAACCCCAGCACTCTCGCGGCCCACTCCCCACCACGAATTTCTGCTCGGTCCTCCGAGCAGAAATTGCGCCTTCCACCCTCCCACCCTTCCTGTTCAAAAAGAAGCCGTTACGGTTTGGAGCGGTACTGACGATAGTGACCGATGACCTTGGTCACGTAGTCTTGCGTCTCCGGGTACGGCGGGATGCCGCCGTGGCGCATCACGGCGCCTTCGCCCGCGTTGTAGGCGGCCACCGTCAGCGCCAAGTCGCCGTTGAAGGTGTTGGCTAGCACGCGCAGGTAGCGCACCCCGCCGAAGATGTTTTGCCGAGGATCGAACACGTCGGTCACGAGCATGCGCTCCGCCGTCGCAGGGATCATTTGCATGAGCCCGCGCGCGTTGGCGGGGGAGACGGCGCGCGGGTCGAAATCACTCTCGACGCGGATCACGGCGCGGATGAGCGCTTCGGGGATCTGGTAGAGCGTCGCCGCTTCGCGGATCCAATGGTCGTAGCGCGTGTAGCGCTCGGGCGACGTATCCGCGGGGAGGAAGACCGGCGCCTTGGAAGCTGCCTTCTGATACAGCGTGCTGCCGGGCGTCTTCTTCGACGTGAAGGTGATGACGCCGTCAGCTCCCTCGGTTTTGTAGATGTCAGCCTGGCTAGTAGCCGGAGAGATGGTTGCGACGAGCCCGCCCAGGCACGCGAGGACCAGGGAGTAACGGGATGAGGTTGGTGAGGGTCGGGAGGACTGGCCCATGAGGGGATGAGGCAAATCGTACCGAGTCGGGCGTCGTCGCGTCTAGGAAACGACGCCACCCTGATTTTCATTCCCGCGGTTCGATAAGCCAAGGCGATGAAGCAAAACGGGCGCGCGATCCCGCAGTAACCGCGGGAAAATCGCGCAAAGCCCGGCCTGACTCGCGCCGCTAGCCGCGAGCCAACGAGGTAGGGAAGAGGCGGAGCTTGGCGGACACGCAGCCTTTGGCGGCGACGGCCTGGCGACGGCTCAACGCCTCCCGCAGGCCGCCGGCTCGTTTCGCGGCCGCTACTCGGCCGTCAAGTAAGTGTAGCTGCGCAGCGACTCTTCGTAGTGCTGCAGCAGCGTACGCATCTGCTCGTTGGTGAGGCGGCCAGCGCTAACGGCGCGCTCGGCTTGGCGGCGCACGGCGTCGACCATGCTCTCGGGCACGTATTCGACGTAGCGCAGCACCTCGGACACGCTGTCACCCTTGATGACGTGGCGGATCTGGTAGCCGTCGCCCGTCAGCGCGATGTGCACGGCGTGGGTGTCGCCGAACAGGTTGTGGAGGTCGCCCAAGATCTCTTGGTAAGCGCCGTTCAAGAACATGCCGAGGTAGTACGACTCGGTGTCCTTGAGCTGGTGCAGGTCGAGCGTACCCTTCACGTCTTCCACGTCGATGAAGTGGTCGATCAGGCCGTCGCTGTCGCAGGTGAGATCAGCGAGGGTGGCCGACACGGTCGGCTCCTCGTCGAGCCGGTGAATCGGCATGATCGGGAACAGCTGATCGATGGCCCAGATGTCGGGCGCGGACTGGAAGACCGAGAAGTTGCAGTAGTAGATGGCCGACAGATCACGATCGAGGTGCTGGAGCTCCTCGGGGATGAACTTCAAGCGCCGCAGCGTGTGGTGGATCTTCTCGCAGCAGTTCCAGAACATCTTCTCGACTTGCGAGCGCTCGCGCAGCGACAGGTAGCCGTACTTGAACAGGCTCTGAGCTTCTTCCTTGGCCTGGCTCGCGTCGTGGTAGCTCTCCTGCACGTTTTTCGGCTGAATGCCGCAGTACGTGTCGTAAAGCTCGCGCAGCAAGCGGTGCCCGTCGGCCTTGGGGGCGGCCGGCTGCGGGAAGCGCACCTGGTTCTCGCCCACCACCTCGAACACCAGCACCGAGTGGTGCGCGGCCACCGCGCGCCCCGACTCACTGACGAGCGTGGGCACGGGCACCTCCGACTTCACGCACGCGGCTTGGATGTGCGCGACGACGTCGGCTGCGTACTCTTCCAGTTGGTAGTTCTTCGAGGCGTGAAAATCGGTCTTCGAGCCGTCGTAGTCGATGGCGAGGCCGCCGCCGACGTCGAGGTAGCCCATTTTGCAGCCCATCTTCGCCAGCTCGACGTAGATGTTCGACGCCTCCTGCATGGCGTTCTTGATCGGGATGATGCTCGAGATCTGGCTGCCGATGTGGAAGTGCAAGAGCTGGAGCGAGTCCAGCATGTTGCGCTCGGTCAGGCGATCGACGACCTCGATCATCTCGGAGGTGGTGAGGCCGAACTTGGCGCGCTCACCAGCCGAGTCTTTCCAGCGGCCGACGCCCTTGGTCGTCAGCTTGGCGCGCACGCCCAAGATCGGGCGGATGCCGAGCTTCTCGGAGGCCCTGAAAACGAGGTCGATCTCCTCGAGGCGCTCGAGGACGATGATCACCGTCTTGTCGAACTTCTGCGCTACGAGCGCGGTCTCGATGTACTTCGAGTCTTTGTAGCCGTTGCAGATGATGAGGCCGCCCACGTCTTGCATCGCCGCAAGCGCGATCAGAAGCTCGGGCTTGCTGCCCGCCTCGAGGCCGAAGCTCCACGGGCGCCCCGCCTCGACGATCTCTTCGACCAAGTGGCGCTGTTGGTTCACCTTCACCGGGAACACGCCGCGGTAGGCGCCCGGGTATTCGTACTCGGCGATGGCTTTGATGAAGGCTTCGTTGATGCGCTTGATGCGATCCGCGACGATGTCGGAGAAGCGCAGCAGCAGCGGCAACTCGAGGCCGCGCGCTTTCAACTCTTGCGTGAGCTCGAACAAGTTGACGACGCGCTCCGGCCGATCCGGGTTCGGTCGCACCTCGACGTGGCCGCGGGCGTTGACGTGAAAGTACGGCGCCCCCCAGCCGTGAATCTGATAGCGCAGGGCGCCGCGCTCGGCCGACCACTCCGCGTTGCCGTTGAAATCCATGCCGCTGGTCGACCGCTTCGACTCGGTGGCAGTGTCGGGAGGGACGGGCGAAAAGCTCACGTTCGACATCTTGGTTTTGCGGTCGGCAATATAACGGGTATCGCCGCGCGTGACGCGCGGAAAATGCGGGCGCCCCTGCTCGCTTCGAAGCGTCATCACCCGCGCGTAGCGCGGTGCGCGGCGTGTCGCCTCAGCTGCTCTGGCAGCGGGCGCGCCGGCTCAGGGCGCCCACCACACGCGCGGCAGGGCGTCGCGCTGCCACAGCGACAGAAAGTCCATGGAAAACGCGACGGTGATGTGCACGAGGAAGCCTGCGTAGATGCTCTTGGTGCGCATGGCGAGCGAGCCGAGCACGATGCCGGCCACGATGGCGCCGTTCGCCTCGAGGTAGGGCTTGCCGTAGTGGATCATGCAGTAGGGCAGGGCCATGGCGAAGATTGCCCCGGCGCCGAAGTTTCGACGCAGCGCGCCCAAGAACCAGCCGCGAAAGAACAGCTCGAGCGCGAAGAACTGCAGGAAGTACATGGCCTCCCAGCACAAGAAGTCGAACCAGCTGCGCGAGCTCTGCTTGTAAAACGGGTAGTAAGTTCCGAAGTCTGGCTGCTGAGCGACGATCAGCATCGCCGGCACGACGACGGCCAGGCACAAGCCGTAGATCCACAGGTGGCTCATGAAGCCGCGACCGCGCAGGCCCATGTCGAGCAAGCTGTCGCGCGGGAACAGCAGCTTCCACAGCGGAAGCGGGATCAAGACGTAACCGAGGACGCGCGCGAAGACCCACCAGCTGTAGCTGTACAGCTCGTCGTACTTCGCCATCTGGATGAAGGTCCAGCCGCCGGCTTCGAGCTCGTTGAGCCACGGGCGCAGCTGCGAATCGAAGATGGCCCGGCCGCCGTAGTACTCCTGCAGCGTCAGCACCACCGAGACGATGGAGAAGCAGGCGATCGGTCGGCGGTAGTCGTACTCGCTCGGCGGTAGGGTCAGCCGCGCCTGGCGCGCCTCTTCATCGAGCTCTTGCCAGGTCTGCTTGAAGAAGTGGCGAACGAGCGGCCAGAGCGCGATCAGGATCGGCACCGGCAGGAGCGCCTTGATCGGCGGGTGCTCGAGCAGGGCGTTGAACCACGAGATCACCTTCAGCCGCGTGAGCGGCAACGGCAGCGCCGGATCCGGCGCCAAGAGCGAGGCGAGCAGGCCGATCATGCTCAGCCGGCGGCGCGGCGCAGGCGAGCGAGCGAGCGCTCCCGGCCGAGCACGTGCAGCACGTCGAATAGCGGGGGGCTCGCGCTGCGACCGGTGAGCGCGACGCGCGTGGGCTGAGCCACGTCTTTCAGCTGCAACCCCTGACCCTCGACCCACGCCTTGAAGGCCGCCTCGAGCGCGGCGGGGCTCCAGTCGCCCTGCGCTTCGAACATCGCGGCGAGCGCGGCGATGCGCGGCTTACTCTCCGGCGTCAAGAACTTGCTGACCGCTTTCTCGTCGGGCGTCGGCGGCTCTCGAAAGTAGAAGTCGAGGTCATTCGCGGCATCTACCAGGGTGCGCGCGCGCTCACGCACGCCAGGGATGGCCTGCCGCAGCAGCGCTTCGTCCACGCCCTCGAGCCCGCGCGCGGCCAAGAACGGCTGAAGCGAGGCGGCGTATCGCTCGAGCGACGTGAGCTCGGGTCGCTTGAGGTGCTCGAAGGCGACGTCGGCGAACTTCTTCTCGTCGAACTTACCGTCGCTCTTGTTGACGCGCTCCCAGTCGAAGAGCTCCACCAGCTCATCGAGGCTGAAGATCTCCTTGTCGCCGAAGGACCAGCCGAAGCGCACCAGGTAGTTGAGCACCGCCGCCGGCGTGTAGCCGCGATCTTTGTAGTCTTGCGTCGAGACGGCCGCGTGCCTCTTCGAGAGCTTCTCGCCTTTCGCGTTGAGCATCATCGGCAGATGCGCGAACTGGGGCGGCTCCCAGCCCATGGCGCGGTAGATGAGGATTTGCTGGGGCGTGTTGCCGATGTGATCACGGCCGCGCCCCACGAACGTGATGCCCATCTCGTGGTCGTCGACGGTGGCGGCCAGGTTGTACAGCGGGTAGCCGTCGGTGCGCACGAGCACGAAATCTTGCTGGGATTTGTTGGGCGTGCTGATCAAGCCGAACACCTTGTCGTGAAACTCGGTGGCGCCCTCCGTCGGCGACTTGAAGCGGATGACGTACGGCTTGTCGGGCTGATCTTTGCGGCTGCGGCACGTGCCCGGGTACACGAACGCGGCCTTCGGGTTCTGCGCCTTGAGCGCCTCGCGCTGCGCGTCGAGCTCCTCCTTGGTGCAGTAGCAGCGGTAGGCGTGGCCGCGCTCGATCAGCTGGTCGGTGACCGATCGGTAGAGCGCTTTGCGCTCGCTCTGGAAGTACGAGCCGAAATCGCCGCCCACCTCCGGGCCTTCGTCCCAGTTCAAGCCGAGCCAGGTCAGAGAGTCCAGGATCGCGCGCACGCTTTCGATGCTGCTGCGCTCTTGGTCGGTGTCCTCGACGCGCAGGACGAAGGTGCCGCCCGTCTTGCGGGCCCACAGCCAGTTGAAGAGCGCGGTGCGGACGCCGCCGATGTGGAGGTAACCGCTGGGGGAGGGGGCAAAACGAAGCCTGGGCTTCATGGGCGCAAGCCGCTACCACGCGGAAGCCGAGCGAGCGAGAAAGTTCCCAAGCCCCAGCTCGCCGGGACGGGCTCGGTCCGCGGCGCGAGCGCCGCAGAGCAAGCCGTGCATCACAAACCCACGGGCTCGAGCAGGATGGTCTCGGGTCGTGGACGGCAGCGCGAACCCCGAAGAATCTCGCTGATCTCGCCGCCTCTCCGCCTGCCTGTTGCATCTCTTCATTCACGATCGGGCCTGAGTTGGCCAGAAGCCTTGCAGAGCGAAAAAGCTGCTGCTAGAAACGCGGCCCCTTATCGGCCCTGTGGTCAGGCGCCGTCTCCGGAGCAGTCATGAAGAAGTCCCCCGTCGCGGTCGTGAAAGAGCGTTTCTCCAGCAAGGACAAGCTCGTGGAGGCTGTGCAGAAGCTGGCCACCGCAGACTTGTGGATCGACCGCGTCAGCGGCGAGAAGGGCCTCGCCAAGGTTTCGAACCAGAAGCTCCTCAAGCTTCACACCGCGCTCACCGACGCTCAGAAGCGCTTCGGGTCGCGCGACAAGCTGATCAGCGCCATCCTCGAGCTGAAGAAGCGCACGAAGGACGCGGCGTACGGCAGCAGCCTGAAGAAGGCCCCCTTGCCTCAGCTGCTGGACCTGCACGACTCCGCCGAGCGCGCCAGCAAGCGCGCCGCCGCCAAGGCCAAGGCCGCGCCGGCCAAGGCCGAGAAGAAGGCGCCCGCGAAGAAGACGGCCAAGAAGGCCGCGACCAAGAAGTAAGAGCGGGGCGTCGCCGGCGGGCGCGCTCCGCGTCGAGCGCGCCGCCGTTCGTCCGACGCCGCGCCCGGGTCAGCCGCGGCGTCGCCGGCTGGCGCTAGGTGAGCGACTTCTCGGCGATGAACTTGTTGGTGAAGTCGGCGCTCTTGCTGTAGCTGCGCTCGAGATCGCTCAGCATGCGCTTCTCGATCGCCCCGCCGACGCCGAAGATCTTGACGCTGACCTCGGCGCGGGCCTTGCGCTTGCAGCGATTCTCGCCGTCTGCCACCGTCCACAAGTCGACCTTCACGCTCAGCTTGTCGGCGAGCTTGTTGGGGACGACCACGACCTTGTAGGTCTTGGCGTTGCGATCCAGCACGCCGCGCTCCTCATAGCCGATGCCCTCGCCGACGACGGCTTTGAGCGCGCCGGGCAGGTCCCCCACGTAGGGCACCACCTCGATCACGCGGTGGAGCGCGCCCGCTCGCTCTTCGCGCGAGACCTCCCGCCAAACCGGGAATTTGAGCTCGGTCTTGAAGAGACGCTCGTTGTACTCGGGATCGAGGAAGATTCGGTCCCAGTAGGTAGTTTCAGAACAATTGAAGGTGTGCTCGACCTCGAGGCTTGCCATGGCGGGTGGAGGATAGCGATAGCGCGCTCGCACCGAAAGTCCTCTGATACGATGCGGGCCGATGGCCACCGCAGTCGCCGATGCCGCGTCAGCGTCTCGCGCGGTCTTGCCCAGTTGGGCGCGGCAGGTGCTGCTCGTCTACAAGAAAGACTTGGCCATCGAGGCCGCGACGGGTGAGGTCACGGTGACGAGCGGGTTCTTCGCGCTGCTGGTGGTGGTGCTGGCGTCGCTCTCCTTCTTCGGCGGCCCGACCAGCGCCGCGTCCGTGGCCGCCGGGACAATCTGGCTCTCGCTGTCGTTCGCGGCCGTGCTTTCTCTGGGGAAGACTTGGCAGCGGGAGCGTGACGAAGGCGCTCTCGACGGCCTGCTCGTGTCGCCGCTGTCTCGCAGCGCCATCTTCGCCGGCAAGGCGCTGAGCGTTTGGACGTTCCTGCTCGCGGTCTTGTCGGTGGTGTTGCCGCTGTCGTTGATCTTGTTCTCCCTCGACAGCGCTTACGCCTTGCCCCTGATCGCCATCGCCGCCTTCGCGACGCCGGGCATCGCCGCCTCCGGCACGCTGTTCGGAGCCATGACGGTGCGCACCGGCGCGCGCGACTTGATGCTCGCGGTGGTGCTGTTCCCGCTGCTGTCGCCGACGCTGTTGGCGGCGGTGGCGGCGACGCGAGCCTTGTTCGGCGGCACGCCGTTCGAAGAGCTGGGCGACTATTTGAAGCTGATGGCCGTGTTCGACGTCGTGTTCGTAGCGGGCGGCCTGAGCATGTTCGGCGCGCTCGTCGAACGCTAGCCGAGCAGGCTCGCGAGCGCGGGGCTCGCGTAGGCGCGGCCCGCGAACACCCTCGGCGCGACGCTGCCGGTCTCGGCGACGCGCGGGACGTAACCCGCTGCGGGATCGAAATCGACCTCGGCGCCCGCTTGCGCGAACAGCTCGAAGCTCGGCGCTCCCGGCCCATCGAAGGCGAGCGCGTCGACCTTCAGCTTGCGCCGCCCCTGCTCGGTCTGCACCTCGACCGCGCTGATGCGATCACGCCCGATCGCGCGCAGCACGCTGCTCGCGTCGAGCTCGAACAGCTCGACGACGCCGCGTAGCTGCTCGGCGAGCACGCGCGCGTAGGGCCCCGCGCCCACCAGCGCCAGCTTGCGGCCGAGCAGCACGTCACCCCGCCAGGCCCATAGCGCGGCCCGCGCCGAGAAAATGCCCGGCAAATCGTTGTTGGGGAAGCAGGGAGCTCGGTCGTGCTCGCCGGGCGCGAGCAGCACCGCGCGCGCGCGCACGATCGCGGTTTCGTGTTCACCGACGACCAACGCGGTCAAGTGACCGCTGCCGTCTTCGGGCTCGCGAGACAGCGCGACCACTGCCGCTCGCGATCTCAGCGCCGCGCCGCTGCGTTGGGCCGCGCTGGCCAGCGCTTCGGCGGCGGGCGGGTCGAGCGCGGTGAGCGCGCCGCCCAGGCCGATGCCGTCATCGACTAGGAGCGCCTTGCTGCCCCAGTGAATCGCGGCGCGGAGCCCGCTCGGCCCGCCGCCGACGATCAAGAGCGGCACCTCGAGACGCTGGGCGGGCGCCACCTTCGGCGCGTGGTCCGCCAATTTGCCGAGGCCGGCGATGCGCCGGGCCACGTTGCTCACGATCGGGGAAACGCCCCGGACACCGGCCATCAAGCGGTGATGATCGATGCCGTGAGGGAACAAGAAGTCGCTCGCAGCGAGCAAGTCGAGCTGGCGCGTGCCCAGCACGTTCTGAGTCTCGACCACCTCGCCGCCGGCTACCAGCACGCGGCAGGCGGCTTGGTTCGGCAGGCCGCTCACGCGCACGAGGCAGCCTTCGCAGGCGCCTCGTAGACAAAATGGCCCGCGCGGGCGGTGCAGCTTCGGGCTTCGCGATAGCAGCAGCCGGTCGGCGGCGAGCAGCGACAAGACCAGCGGCTCGCCGCGGCGGGCGACGATCGTTTCGCCGTCGTGAGTCAGCTCCACGGCGTCGAGCGGCTGGCCGAGACGTGTCGCCACGCGACCCGACTCTGGCAGAACGCACGACCTCGATGCAAGATGGCTCGTGCCTGACGGTCAGCATCACCGCGTCGCGCTGCTCGGTGGCAGCTTCGATCCCCCGCACGTGGCGCACGCGCTGCTCGCGGCGTACGTGCTGATGACCGGTGAGATCGACGAGGTGCTGGTCGTGCCCGTCTTCGAGCACGCCTTCGGCAAGCGCCTCGCGCCCTTCGCGGACCGCCTCGCTCTGTGCGAGCTGGCGTTCGCCGCGCTCAGGGCGGTCACGGTCTCGCCCGTGGAAGCCGCGCTGCCGAGCCCGAGCCGAACGCTCACCACGCTGCAGCACCTGCAGCAGGAGCGGCCGTCGGCGGCGTTTCGTCTCGTCGTCGGGAGTGACGTCTTGGCGGACGCGCCAAAATGGTACGCCTTCGACGAGGTGACGCGCCGCGCTCCGCTGCTGGTGGTGCCGCGCCCCGGCTACCCCCACCCGGGCGGCGCCGTGCTACCTGATGTCTCCTCCACTCGCGTGCGCGAGCTGCTGGCGAAGCGGAGCAGCGATGCTCTGGCGGAGCTCCGCGGCCTCGTGCCGAGCGCGTGCCTCGCGCAGATTCTCGCGAAGAACCTGTACGCGGCCTGATGCTAAGCTAGCCCGCCTTGGATCTCCGAACCCGGACTTCGCTGTTCTGCGGTGTGCTCGGGCTCGCCATCGCAGTGTCGATCTTGCTACGCGGGCGCCCCAACCGCCCGCGCTTGTTCTTCGCGGCGCTCGCGTTCGATACGGGGCTTTGGTACCTGGCGCAGTGGCTCTACCACAGCGGGCGCAGCGACTTGTGGGCGCGCTGGACGGCCGTGCTCGCGGTGTTCTTGCCCCAGTTCGCGCTGCACTTGTTCGAGGCCATCGTGCCGGAGCCGAATCGGCGCTCGATCCTGCTCCGGGTCGCCGGCATCTTGGTCGTGCCGATGTTGGTGCTGGTGCTCACCGAGCACCGTCACGGTGTCGTGCGCGGCTTGGTGTTCTCGTACGTGTTCGGCTTGATCGCGGCCGGCCTCTATCGTCTAGCCAGCCGCGGTGAGCGCAGCGGATCGCGCGCGGTGCAGCGCCGCGTTCGCTTCCTGGTGCTGATCGGCGCGCTCGCGACCTGCTTCAGCTTGGCCGACTTCTTGTGGTTCGTCGGCGCGCCGCTGCCGCCCGTCAGCGCCGTGCTCAGCATCGTCTTCTTGTTCGTGCTGTCGGAGTCGCTGACGCGCGAGCGCCTGGTCGACCTTTACGACATCTTGGGCCAGCTGCTGGTGTCGACGGCGCTGGCCTTCGCGATGGGCGGCATCTTCTACGTGTTCGTCGTGCTGCTCGGCGGCTTCGACACCATGTACCTGGGCGCCATTTTGGCGGCGATCGTGATCTTGCTGCTGTTCGAGCCGCTGCGCTCGAAGGCGGAAGACTACACGCACAAAGTCTTCTTTCGGGAGCGCGTCGATCTCGAGCGAGCCATCGCCAAGGCCCGCGGCGTCCTCGTGCACACCGTGCAGGTCGCGGAGATGCAGCAGATCGTGACAAGCGCCCTCGAAGAGTCGCGCCGCGCGACCGGCGCCGCCATTTACCTGCGCAATCCGCTCGGATCGGACTTCGTGCTGGGTTCGAGCTTCGGGCCGGTGGCCCCCGTGCGCATCGAGCTGGCGGCGGCGCATCCGTTGGCGGAGCGCCTGACCCAGGGCGGCGCGATCTTGTTCGAGGACATCGCCCACCAGGTGCTCGAACAGCGACGCACCGGCCGCACGCGAGAGGCGGAGGCGCTGGAGCGCCTGCTCAGCTCGTCGCAGCTGCTCGGCCCGTTCCGCACCGGCGTTTGTCTCGGCATCGGCGGCGAGAAGCAAGATCTGCTGGGGCTGCTGTTGGTCGTCGACGATCGCGTGCGCGACGCTTTCTCGCCGGACGAGGCGGTGCTGCTCGAGTCACTCTCGGTTCAAATCGGGGTCGTGATCGACAATTCGCGGCAATACCGGCGCATGCAGGAGCGCGATCGCCTCGCCGCGCTAGGGCAGATGGCGGCCGGCTTGGCCCATGAGGTGAAGAACCCGCTCGGGGCCATCAAAGGCGCGGCGCAGCTGCTGAGCGACCCGTCCGATCACCCGAGCGCCGGTGGCGCGCGGATCGAGCAGGAGTTCGTTGGCATCATCTTGGAGGAGGTCGAGCGCCTCGATCGCGTCGTCGGCAGCGTGCTCGACTACGCGCGCCCGTCGAAGGGCGAGCTCGGCGCGGTGGATCTCAACGCGGTGGTGCGGCGTACGGTGACGGTGCTGGCCTCCGATCGCGCCGAGGAGTGCGAGATCGTCACCGATCTGTCGGACGGCCTTCCGCCAGTCAGAGCCGACGCCGAGCAGCTGCGCCAGGTGCTGATCAACCTCGTGAGGAACGCCGTCCAAGCCATGGGAGGGCAGGGCACCGTGCGCGTCAGCACCGCCATCCACGCCGTTCCGCCGGCTGCGATCGCCGCCGCGCCCACCGGTGAGTGGGTAGAGGTTTCGGTGCGGGATGCGGGGCCGGGCATCGCGCCGCAGGTGCTCAAGAACTTATTCGTACCGTTTTTCACCACGAAGGAGCGCGGCACCGGCCTCGGGCTCGCGATCAGCCAGCGCATGGTCGAAGAAATGGGGGGGCGGATCGAGGTAGCGTCGCATTTGGGGGACGGGGCGACTTTCACCGTACTGTTACCGGTGGGGGAGTCGCACGGGCACCGGGCCGGTCAGAGCCCGACCCCCCCAGAAGTGGCAGAAGCCAGCGCCCTGGCCAGGGGGTAGGCGAGGAAACCCGCCCCAACCGGGGGCCGGCGCGAGAACGATTTGACCGTATCTGGCTCAAAGTCCTAAAGTTTTTGAACCTCAGCCGTCTGTACGGCGACGGCCTCAAGCTCCCCCACCTTCCATGGTTCCTCGACACGCGCAGCCAGGCCCCAGCGAGGCCAAGAACGAGCCCCGCTTCGCGCTCCGCTTCATCTCCGGCAAGTACCAGGGCGGTGAGTACCCGCTCGCCGAAGGCCAAGAGATCGTGATCGGTCGCTCGAGCGAGCTCGACATGGTGCTCGTCGAAGAGATGGTGTCGCGCAAGCACGCGCGCATCGCGCTCAGCGACGGCACCATCAGCATCGAAGACATGGGCTCGACGAACGGCACCTTCGTGAACGGTGAGAAGGTGCAGCAAGGCACGCTGCGCGAAGGCGACCGCGTCCTGATCGGCACCAACATCCTGAAGGTGGTGGCCGCTCCTCAAGACGCCGAGGCGCGCGCCAACCTGAAAGCGATGGCGGTGGGCCGCGTCACCGCCAAGCACCAAGGTGGCCGCTCGGAAGAGGCGCCGCGCATGTCGGGCAACCTCGAAGAGATCCCGCTGCCTGACCTACTGCAGCTGTTCGGTACGTCGCGCAAGGCGGGCGTGCTGGTGCTGCGCTCGGCGGGCCGTGAAGGACGCATTTACCTGAGCGACGGGCGCATCCGCTTCGCCGAGCTGAGCGGGCTGACGAGCGCTGCGCCGCTCAAGATTTTGTATCGCATGCTGGGCTGGCAGACGGGCTCGTTCGCGCTCGATCCGCCCGACACCCGCGAGTTCGAGGGCGCCATCGACGTGAGCGCGCAAGAGGTGCTGATGGAAGGCTTCCGTCAGCAAGACGAGCTCGGTCAGCTGCGGCACAAGTTGCCGGCGGACGGGCGGCTGGTGCTGCGGCTGCCGCTCACCGCGCACCTGCGGGATCTGGAAGACGCCGATTTGGACCTGCTCGAGGCCGCGCTCAACGCCGAGAGCATCGAGGCGTACCTCGACAGCGCTAGCGGCCCGGATCTGGAGTCCGCGCAGGCGCTGCTCTCGCTCGTGCAGCGCGGCTACCTGAAGCCCGCCTGAACGCTTCGCCGCGCCGCGGCTGGGTCGCGTCGCGTCGGGTCGTCGGAAGTGCCCACCGCGCCCACGCGCAAAC
This sequence comes from Pseudomonadota bacterium, assembly GCA_023431345.1. Lineage (GTDB taxonomy): Bacteria > Myxococcota_A > Polyangia > Polyangiales > Polyangiaceae > PMG-095. Next base: position 15,468 of record JAEYWK010000030.1, on the reverse strand, counting down.
GACGACGCCCGCTTTCGGCGGTGGCCGAAGAGCGGGCGCTGTCGCTGGTCAAGCGGCTCGAGCGAGCGCTTACTGGCCTCTGGCCGGAACCGGCGGATGATCCGGAGGCATGGCGGCGGCGGGCGCGTGGCCCGGCGGCGTGCCGTTCGGGACGCCCGCGGGCTGCGGCGCCGCACCCGGCAGCGCCCCCGGACCACGGCGTGAAAGCTTCGGCGCGAGCGCCTTCAGCTTCGCCTGCAGCTCGCTGTCGTTCTCGGCCATGGCGGCCTCCCGCAGCGTCCGACCGAGCGCGGGCCACACCTCTTTGCGTGTCGACAGCGCTTCTAGCTCTTTGAACGCTAGAGCTCGCGTCGGCAGCGGACCGAACTGCAGGAATTGGCTGAGGTAGCGCAGCGACGCGCGGTTCACGCGCGAGTAAGCTTGCATCACCTGCATCGCCGGGTCGGGCGGCGCGGTCTCGACCGCCTTCATCTTGTCGGCGATCTTGGCCTGCGCGGCGCCCGACTTGCCCGCGAGCGCGGAGCCAGCGGGGCGCACCTTGGGCATCGCGCTGAGCGCCGGGGGCGCTTTACCGCCACCAGCTGCGCCGCTCTTGCGCTCGGCTTGCATCTTCTCCATCGAGGCCGCTCGCAGCTTTTCGGAGGCGCTCTCGGTGGCGAACGCGAGCTCGGCCGCGCTGTGGATCAGCGTCGCCTCGGGCTCGGGCTTGGCCACGGCCGCCTTCAGGTTCGAAAGCGCCGTGCTCGCGTTCTTACACAGCTCGAGCGCCGCGGCGTCTTTGAGCAGCGGATCACAAGCGGGCAGCTCCGCCGTCTCCGCCCAGCGCGTGGTCCAGTCTTTGAGTGTGGCCGCGAGTCGCTTGCCATCGGCGTAGCGATCACCTTGTGGCTTCTTCTTCTTGTCGGCGTCAGCCTTCTCCGCCTGGGCTTTGGTGTCTTCTTGCTTCTTCTTGCTGCAGCCCACGGAGGAGGCGAGCAAGCAGCTCGCCGCCAACGCCACCGCCACGCCGCCCATCCAAGATCGAGTCCAAGACCTGTTCGTCACTAGAAAACTCCTCGCCAATTCGGTGCGTAGAAGCCGAATGCTCCCGACACCTCTTGCATGAAATCCAAGAGCCCTTGGTAGTTCTTGACGCGATTAGCGAACCTGCGCGACTTGACCACCGGCTGCCCGTCCGGGGTTTTGGCATAGGTGAACCCGCCCGTCACGGGATCTGTGCCGGAGACCTCGTAAGCCTGCTCCGTCAGCTTGTTCATCCAGTCCAGCATGCGGGCTGCGATGCCACGGTCGACGGTCTCGCCGTCGATGATCTCGTTGCCGTAACGGTGGGCCACGTAGCTCTGCCCGCTCAGCGGGTCGACCCAGGTCGCCTGCTGGTCGACGTCGAACAGCGGGGCTGACGTCGTGCCGAGCCGGAAGATGCGCATCATGTCGATCCAATCCCCCTTGTAGCTCTCGGGTAGGTTGACGAGCGCGGCGAACACGAGGAACTTTTGCACCTCGAAGCCGATCTCCGGATCGATGGGCAGCGACTCGGCGGGGGCGTCGTCGTCGACGCTGACCTCGCCCGGCATCTCCTTGCAGATCATGGAGCCGGCGCTGCGCCAGCAGACCTCCGGGCCTGCCGCTGGCCAGAAGGAGCGGAAGCCCATGCCCGCCTGGGGAGCGCGGCGCGCGTCCACGATGGGGCGATCGCCGCTGGTCGCCACGCGCCAGCCGAGCGACGCTTGATCTTCGGTGAGGGCGGCCGCGGTCAAGCGCCGTACGCCATCCGGGAAGATGGTGGCGAAGCTGATGTTGCGGTAGCGCCCGTCCGCGAAGTCGTCACGGCTCGTGCTGATGAAGCGATCCTCGCAGTCGGTCAGCATGTCCGCGACGAGCGTCTTGTCGTAGTACGAGCCGACCCACGAGTCGTACTGCGTGGCGTAGTAGCCCTTCGTGCGATCGATTTCGTTGAACAGCGGGCGACCGCCGAAGAGCAGGTTGTTTCCCACTCCTTGCGAGCCGTCGGGGACGAACAGTCGGACAACGCCGGTCTGCGGCGGGTCGTTTACGGCGAGCTGCTGGTCCGTCGAGCGGAATACGGGCAGGTTGCGCGGGTCGTAGCTCGAGTCGAGGAAGTGCTCGGCGGAGTTGGGGCGCGTCAGAATCCGCGTGAAATGGTCGAAGATCATCGAGGTGGCGATGGCGTTCGCCCGCAGCAGGCCATCGGCGTCCGGCGCGTTCGTGAAGCGATCGAGCAGGTTCGTCGCGCTGAACAGCTCCGTGAAGAGCCCGAAGCCCTTGCCGACCTCTTTGAGCTTGGCGTTGTAGCGCGCGTAGCCGCGCATGAACGCGTTCTTCAAGCTGAACGAAGAGCGGTTACGCCGGTAGTTGTCCCACAGGTGCGCGTCTTCGTAGCTGTTGATCATGAAGTTCGCGATCTCGTAGGGGTCGGCCCCGTTGTCGTCGCGCAAGACGGCGATGTTCCCGATGTCGGCGTACTCGTCGGAGCCGAACATGTAGGGCCGGCGCACGCGGCCGCGCGAGTCGAACTTGCGCGGCACGCCGCCGAACGCGCCGAACGCTTGCTGAAAGCCAGGCGCCTCCAGCTGCAGCTCCGAATACGACACGTAGTCGTTCGGCAGGCCATCGCACTGCGTGCCGTTCACGATTCGGCCGTCGTAGACCGGGCTGTACACGCCGCTGACGTCCGCGTCCCAGTCGCTCGGCGGCTCTTGGCTGACTTCGCGGCAGTTACGCGTGAGGTTCATCTTCTGGCCGAGCAGCGAGTAATGAAACGGTCCGCCGTTGTCCTGGTACCAGGGCCCGCTGATGCCGCCGAACGAGCTGTCGATCAGGTCGCTCACGACTTGTCCGTTGCCGGTGCAGGAGCGGCCGTTGCCGTTCCGGGCGGGGGTGCACGCGACGCTGGGGTCGTCGATCACGTCCGCCACGTCGGCGTAGGCGAAGCGAATCGCGGCCCGATCGTAGGCCCCGATACCCAGGGACTCCTGGGTCAAATCGCCGGGGTAGTCCATCACGGACGTGTGGTGCCACATCCAGATCAGGCCGCGACGCTCGTCTTCGGTGACGGGATCGCGCCAGCGCGGTCCGACGCAGGACGCGCCGTCGCTCGTCGGCTCGCTGCAGTACTCGGTCTCTTCGCCGTCGCGGGTGCGCAGCTGCCAGTACTGCGTCTGGAAGTTGAGGGCGTCGTACGTGCTCGTGAACACGTGGCGCAGGCCCATCGAGTGGCCGAGCTCGTGCAAGATCACGCCGCGAGTCAGGTGGCGCCGCAGGTAGTCGTGCCATTTCTGGTTGCGGTTCATCACCTCCGTCGGCGAGGGGTTCTCGGGCAGCGGGAACTTCTCGGCCATGATCTTGGCCCAGTCGGCGACGCTGATCGGCTCGGGGGCGTGCAGCATGCAGCGGCCCTCCTCGGCCATCTTCAGATCACGCATACGGTCGAGCTGCGCCTTGAAGGCGACCGCGTTGCCCCGCAGCGGCGAGGCGAAGTCGAGGACGGCGTCGCTGGTGGCGGCGCCTTGGCCGAGGCCGGCCAGGCTCAGGTAGGGGCTCGTGGTCAGGGCCGTCTCGATGGGGGTGCCGCGCGCGGAGAGCAAGCGGGCGCTCACGGAGGTGTTGCCTCGGCCGAGGGCGCTCGGGCCGTATTTGTCGCGAGTTTGCTGGGTAGCCCAGTCGATCAGGTCTCGCTGCTTGAGCGCCGGCAGCTGGTCGACCGACGCTGCGTCCTGCAGCGAGCGATCGATGGCGGCGACGCGCCGGTCGACTTGGGCGTTGTCGAGCAGCGGCATCGTCACCTCGCGCGGCTCCTCACGGCGCGTGCCGGCGGCGAGGTAGTCGTTCAAGTAGCGGCCGCTCGAGACGTCGTCGTTCGAGAGCTCGCCGAGGTACCAGCGCATTTGGTCGACCGCGAGCTGCGTGCGCACGTCCGTTACCGCGTTCCAGATGTTGACGCTGGCGGCGACCACCTCGCCCGTGAGGGGGTCGATCGCGTCTGCGAGGATGCCCCAAGGCGATGGCACCTGCGGGTTCTGGATGACGTTGGCCATGTTGTAGCGGAGATCTCCGACGCGGGCCTTCAAGCCCTCCGGGCCGCAGGCTGGGTCGTCACCCTCCACGACGGGGTTGTGGCAGAACACGAAGACGTGCTCGGGCACCGCGCGCTCCACGCTCTCGAGGTCGACCGGGTACTGCTCCTTGCAGCTCGCGATTTCCTCGTCGCTTTGCACCTGCTCGCGCTGCGAAACCCGCAAGCACTCGGTGTAGCGCGCGGTCTGCACCGCGTGGCGCAGCGCGTGATCCCACTCCGCTACCGCCTCCGCGACGCTCTGCCACAGCGTCGGATCGCTGTCCGGGCCGTAGTAGAACGGCGTGGTGCGCACTTGGCGCTGCCGGTACGGCAGGGTGCAGGCGTGCTTGAACTTGTCGCAGCGTGAGCCTTCGCCCACGGCGTCGCACTCGTCGGCGGTGCCGGTGATGGGCGCGGTGTCGCGATCGGGATCGGCGCCGACGGGCGTGGTCTCCTCCGTGTTGCAAGGCACGAGGTTGCCGTCGTCGCTGCGCGCGTGCGAGGCCTGCCAGATGTTGTGGCGCGACGCGAAGCGGTACCACTTGTCGTCGACGATGCCGTAGTTGCGCTCGTAGCCGCGGCGCTCACCGGTCGTGAACATGCCGAACATGTCCATGCGCGTGCCGTCCCAATCCACGGGCTGGTAGTCGCGATCTTCTACGCGCCGGAAAGACAGCCGGATCTTGAGCTCGACCGGGTTACAGTCGGCGATCGGCGCCCCGCCGTTCAGCACGTCGGGCGAGAAGAAGCAGGCCGGGAACGCGCCGAACGGCGTGCTCAGCACTTGCGGCGTGACGTACACTTTGTTCATCACGTCGAAGTAGCCGGCCTTCGCGTCGAACGTGGGCGCGTCGGGATCGCTCGGGTCTTCGACGGAGTAGGCGACGGGCTCGTAGATCAGCGGCTCGTCGGCGTAGATCCGCAGCGCGGCCAGCGTGTCGAGCTCGTAGGCGGCGGTGATCAGGTTCTGTGACCAATCCACGCGCATGAACTCGCGCTCGTACCAAGGGCGATCCGAAGCGTTCTCTTCGATGACGTTCAGCTCTTCGCCGGTCTGCGGGTTGTAGTCGCGGCGCACGTCGAAGTGGCTTTCGATCCTGAACGCGGCCGCGATCTGCCCCGTCTTCGTCTCGTCCACGCCGTTGCCGGTCGCGCCCTCGATGCGCTCGTAGGCGAGCCGCGCGAGCAGCATGTCCTCGGTGATCTCCCAGCGGACCCGCGCGGTGGTTTGCGCGTAGCTGGCCGTGAACAGCCCGTTCTGGGAGGCGCCGTAGTCGACGTCGGCGACGGTGGGGCGGTAGTAAAATTGCGGGTCGTCGGCGTCGTCAGTCAGCGAAGCGCCGATGAAGAAGCGCTTTTCCAGCGCGCTCGGCTGCACCCGGTTGATGGGGGCTCGCTCTTGGGCGCAGCCGCTAGCGAGAGAAACGAGTAGAAACGCGATGGTCCAGCGGACGCTTCGGGTCATGCAGGGGCTCCTCGCGCGCGGCGCCCGACGGGGGCGGATCCGCGCCGCCTGGCAGCTTAGCCCGAAGCCTCAGTGCAAGCCGTGTCCATTCCGCACCAGTAAGCGTGAAAAATCAGCGCTCCAAGCGCACTTCTACCGCGCGAGCGTGACCATCGAGGCCCTCCGCGCGCGCGAAGGCGGCGATGGGCGCGGCGTGCGCGGCGAGCGCGGCGGCGTCGTAGCTGATGAGAGAGGTGCGCGACAGGAAGTGGTACACACCGAGGGGTGAGCCGTAGCGTACGGCGCCCCCCGTGGGCAGGACGTGCGAGGGCCCGGCCACGTAGTCACCGGTCGCCTCCGGGGTCATGGGCCCTACGAAAATAGCCCCTGCCCGCAGCACGCCGCGCGCCACGTCGGCCGCGGCCTCGGTGTGCACCGCGACGTGCTCGGCGCCGAGCTGCGTGGCCACTCGCGCGAGATCGCCTTGCTCGCGCACGACCAGCGCCAGGCCGTTGTGGATCAGTGAGGTTTCGGCGATCGCGCGGCGGGGCAGGTCCGCTAGCTGCGCGACAAGCTCCGCTCGCACGCGGTCGACGAAGGCTTCGCTGCGACAAAGGAGCAGCGCGTAGGCGGCTTCATCGTGCTCGGCCTGCGAAATCAGGTCTGCCGCCACCCAGCGCGGGTTGGCGGTGTCGTCGGCGATCACCAAGATTTCGCTGGGGCCCGCCAGGCTGTCGATGTCGACCTCACCGAACACGAGGCGCTTGGCGGCCGTCACGTAGAGGTTGCCGGGACCGACGATCTTGTCGACGCGCGGCACCGTGTCGGTGCCGTACGCGAGCGCGGCGATGGCTTGGGCGCCGCCTGCGTCCAAGATCGCCGTCACTCCGGCGAGGTGGGCCGCCGCGCGTACCTCCGCGCTCACCTGAGGACAGGCCAAGATGACCTCCGGCACCCCCGCGACGCGCGCCGGGATCGCCGTCATCAGCACGCTGGAGGGATAGTTGGCCTTGCCGCCGGGGGCATACACGCCCGCTCGCTCGACCGGCAGCACGCGATTTTCGAGGGTGACGCCTGCTTCCGTGTACGAGAAGCCGAGCAGGTGCTTCTTCTGCTCTTCGTGGAAGCGGCGCACGCGCGTCGCCGACAGCTCGAGCGCTTCGCGTACGAGCGGGGCAAGCTCGGCCAGCGCTTCGGCGCCGCCGTAGTCGCGCACCAGCAGCTGCGGCGGCGTGCGCTTCTCGAGCCTCTGCACTTGCTCGAGCACCGCTCGATCGCCGTGGCTGCGGACCGCGGCCAAGATCTCGCGCACGACGGGCTCCACGCGCTCCAGATCACTCTCACCGCGGCGGGCGAGACGAGCGAGCGCGCTCGAGAACTCGGGGCTCTGGGCGTCGACGGAACGGTACGTGAAGCTCATGACGGGTCTTTCGGGGTCACAAAACGGAATTAACGCGCCGGGCAGACCGCCGGGCGCGTGGGGAAGCGCACGACGCTCGACTCAGGTCCAATGGCCGGCCTTGACGGCGGCCGGATCGTACTCGCGAATCTTCGGGCCCAGGGCCTCGCGGAACACTTGCTCGTCGTCCACGTCGAGGCCACGGTCGGGGAAGCCCTTGGCGACCTCCATGCCCACCGCCAAAATGCGCAGGAACATCGCGAAGCTGGAGGCGCACAAGCGCGGCTTCCAGTTGTCGGTTCCGTTCATCGCCGTGTAAACCTGGCAGTCGCCCTCGGCGTCGGCCGTGGCCACGTCGAGGAAGTAGGGGTCGCCGAGCAAGGTGCTGTGGCCGATGATGACCCAGGTTGCGCGCCAGCCGTTCGGGCCGGTTTGGCCGGGGGGGCGTGGCTCGCCGTCTTCCGTGAGCGCGAAGCCGCGCTGCTCCTCGAGCAGGCCCGCGCAGGGAACGAGCCGCACGCGCTCCGCGGGCGTCACCGTTTCGAGGTCGACCGGGTCGCACGCGAGCAAGAACTCGCGAAAACGACGCGGGATACGCAGCTTCGAGCGCAGCGCTTCGACGGCGGCAGGGGCCGCTTTGCCGAATTGCACCGGCACTTTGCGACGCTCGAAGGAATTTCGTAGCGCTGAAATCGATTCAGCCAGATCGCTGTCCAAGGCTTCCGAGACCCTCCGGGGATGGCCCCGGAACTGGGTGAGATCGCTAACCACGCGGTTAGCGCGACTAAGACCTAACGGCCTGTTCTTACTTGCTCTTTCGTCCAAAGCAAGCCCGAAGCAGAACCCCCGGAAACCCGAGAGCATTTTCCGGGTTCAGAAGGTGTAGCGCAGCGCCAGGCCTGAAAGCCAGGTCAGCGGCGGCTCGCTGTCGCGGTCGCGCTTCAAGACGCGGGGGTAGTTTCGAACTCCGCCGTGGAGCGCCAAAGCCAAGTGGGGGTTGATCTGGTACCACTCGAATCCAATCTCAGCGCTCTGATAGAGGCCGAGCTCGTCCGCGTTCGGGTAGCCGTAGATCTCCAGCACGTCCTCGGTGGCGCGCCCGCCTCCGAGGCTACCTTGCAAGTAAACGCCGAAGCGATCGAGCGGCTTGAACGTGAGGCGGAAGCCGGCGCCAAAGCTGAAGAACGCGAAAGACCGCGGCGGAGGCGGAGGGTTCGCGTAGCTGGTGCTGGCCACGAACAGATCGGACTCGGCGAACACCATGAGCCAGCTGAGCGGCTCATAGCCGAAGCGCAGGCCGAACCAAGGCGCGCTGGGCGCGATGTTCTTGAGGTGCCCGAGCTGACCGAGCACCCCGATGCTCGACTCCAGCACGAAGCCTCTCTTGCGCGGCGGGGGCGGCGGCGCGTCTTCGAGCGAGTCGTCGCTCGTATCCGCTTGCGACTTGGGCATGGCGCGAGCGTCGAGCCAGGCGTCGATTTCCTCGGGCGTGAGCTGTCGCTCCGTTTGCTGAGCGGCAGCAGCGCGGCTGCTCAGCGCGAGCGCGGCGCTCAGGCACGCGAAGCCCGAGAGCCAGCGCCCAGCGCGAATCGAAGCCGATTGCCGCATCGACCCCTGAAACTAGCCGCAGAGCCCGGCCGCTGTCACCGGGGCTTCCGCGCTCAGCTCAGGAAATCGGCTTTGGTCGCGACTGTCACCAAAGGTAGGCCCGCGGCGCGAATCGTCTCTGCTCCGCCTTCTTGGCGGTCGACGAGGGCCACGATGCCAACGACCTCCGCGCCGGCTTCCTTCAACGACTCGACCGCCTTGAGGCTCGAGCCGCCGGTGGTGACGACGTCTTCCAAGAGCGCGACCTTGAGCCCGGGCTTGAGCGACTTGTCGCCTTCCACGAGCTTCGTCGTGCCGTGATCTTTCTTGGCCTTCCGCACGTACAGCGCGTTGAGCGGACGGCCGCGCTGGAAGCTGACGAGCGAGACCGCGCTCGCGAGCGGACAGCCGCCCAGCTCGACGCCGCCCACCGCTTCGCACGCGGGCAGCTGCGAGAGCAGCTCGAACATCAGCTCACCGACGAGCGCGTGCCCTTCCGCGGTCAGCATCGTTTGCTTGCAGTCGATGAAGAAGTCGCTCTCCTTGCCGGAAGCGAGGATGACCTTGCGCCGCTCGAAGCTGCGCTCGGCCAAGAGCTCGATCAAGCGACGCCGTTTGAGCGGGTCCATCAGTCGCGCCCTTTCTTCTTCTTGGCCTTGGCGCCTTTGCCGAGCGACGGCAGCACCGGCGGCGGCGGGCGGCGATCGGCGGGACGAGCCGCGGCGATGGCGAGCGCGCCTTGCGCGTCGTCGTCATCCTCTGCGTCGTCGTCGTCGTCGTCCGCGTCGTCTTCTGCTCGGTGGTGCGGGGCAGGGGGAGGAGGCGGCAGAACGGTGGGGACGGGCTGCGGCTTGGGCTCGACCTTCGCGACCGGCTTGGCCACGAACGCGGCTGAGCGGAGCGCGGCGGGAGCCGCTACGCGGCGCGGCGCCGCTACGGCGTCGCCGTCGGTGCGCACATGGCCGCGGACCAAAGCGCCGCCGGCGACGCCGATGCGCGGGGCGCTCAGATCGCCGACCACACGCGCGCCGGGCTCGAGCAGCACGGCGTCGCGGCCGTGTAGGTCGCCCTGGACGGCGCCGTGAACGCTGAGCTTGCCTCCCGAGACGTTGCCCAGCACCTGGCCCGCTTCACCGATGGTGATATCGCCGCTCATGCTCACGTCGCCCTCGACGCGTCCGAGCACCTCGAGCGAGCCCTCGCCTTCCACGCTGCCGCGCACGATGGTGCCCTCGGCGATGACGGAGATGCGGCTCATGAAACTAAACCTCCATGTCGACGGCGCCCTTGAAGGACGCGCCGTCCGCGATGGTGAAGCGTGCGGCTTTGACGTCGCCGACCAGGCGTCCACCGGCCTGAATGTCGACGCGCTCGGGCGCGGACACGTCACCCGTGACCTGCCCGGCGATGCTCACGCTCTGCCCGCTGATGTCGGCTTGCACCAAGCTGCGCGGACCGACCGAGACCGCGTCCGTCGAGATCAGCTTGCCGCGCAGGTTCCCCTGCACGACGACCTCCTCGTCGCTCGTGATCTCGCCCTCGATGTTGAGGCCTTCTCCGATGACCGTGCCTGCCATGTTGCTTCTCGTTGCCTCTCGCGCTTCAGCGCCGCTTAGCGGCCGCTCCCAGATCCAGCTCGAACTCGGTCGACAAGCGGATCGCGACGCGCGACCCTGGCTCGATCGAAACCTCCGAACCCTTCAGCTCACCGCGAACCACCGCGCCGTCGCGGATGGCCACCGGACCACTGGCGACGACGTCGCCCACCAAGCTGCCGGCCACGTCGAGCGAGGCCGCCGACACGTCGCCCTCGACGCTCGCACCGGGCGCGATCTCGGCGTCACCGCTGACGCGGACATCGCCGCGGACGCTGCCTTCGATGCGGAGCGAGCCGTCGCCGGTGACCCGGCCGGTGACCCGGGTTGAAGGGCCGAGGACGCTGACTTCGGAGCTGGGGCGGGCCATCGCTGGGGCGGCGACGCTAGTCTTTTCGACGCGATGCCGCCAGCACTTCGAGCGAACGCGGCACGGAGCGCACGAGCGCCCGCGCGTAGTCGCGCTGTTGCTCGGCGTCCGAGAGGTCGCCGGCCCGCCCGCGGGTGGCCGCGTACAGCAGCACCGCGGCCGCGACGCTGACGTTGAAGCTCTCGACGAAGCCGCGCATCGGGATGCGCACGGAAGCCTTGGCGCCCTCGTGCAGCTCGTCGCGCAGACCGTCGTGCTCGTTCCCCAAGATCAGCGCGACGCGCGGCAGCGACGCCAGGTCCTCGGGCGACAAGTTGCCTTCCGGGTGCGTGGCTACGGTGGTGAAGCCTTGCTCGTGGAGCGCGTCGAGCGCGGCCCGGGGGGAGGGGTGGCGGACGACCTCGATCCAGCGCTCGGCGCCTTTGGCGACCGTGCGGCCGACGGCGAAGTCTTCCTCACGTGGGACGAGATGCACGCGACCGACGCCGAGCCCGTCGCACGAACGCAGCACCGCCGCGGCGTTGTGCGGGTCGTGAGGCGCGTCCATCAGCACCGTGACGCTCCCGATACGGCCGCGCACCACCTGCCACAGGCGCGCGCGGCGCTCGTCGATCGCGAGCGGCTCGAGGGTCTCGATCACGTCCTCGGGCGTCCAGCCTGCCGGCCACGGGTCCGCTGTCCAAATGCCTTCCGCCGGCACCAAAAGCTCGGGTTGTCGCTTCATTCACGCTTCGCAGGTTTAACGGGCTTTCGAGGAGATTTCCGCGCGGCCGTTTGCGCGGACCGGAAGCGGCATTATGTTGCTTGCTACCCGTTATTCTCCTCAGGGAGCAACCATGGCATCCGACAAAGTTCAAGTGTTCAACGACCTCAACTTCGACCAAGAGGTCGTCAATTCCAGTGTCCCGGTGCTGGTCGACTTCACCGCTACGTGGTGCGGTCCGTGCAAAGCCCTCGCTCCCATCATCGACCAGATCGCGGGCGACCTCGACGGCAAGGTCAAGGTCGGCAAGCTCGACGTCGATGATTCGCCGATCACCGCCGGCAAGTTCGGCGTTCGTGGCGTGCCCACCATCATGGTGTTCAAGAATGGCCAGCGCGCGGCTCAGCACGTCGGTTTGACGACGAAGGCCAAGCTGCTCGAGCTCGTCAACGGCTGACGTGCGGCGATCCGGCCGCGGCTGGTCTCTATGCGCCGCGGCGGTCGTCGCCGCCGCGGTAGGCTCGTACGCTTGCCGGGCTACGGAAGGGCGCCCAGCCGAGAGGCCGCGCCCTTCGCTCGTTTCCGAGGTCACGTCCGTGCCGGCGTTCGTCACGCCGGCGGTTTGGCGCTACCACCCCGCAGAGCCGGCGCGCGTCAACGCGGAGCTGCTGCTTGCCTCGGGCGAGAGGCTGCTGGCTGGCAAGCGCGGCGAACGCTGGCTCGTGAAAGCCGGCGGCGAGCTCGAGGCCGCGTCGATGCTGGCGCCAGAAGATCTGGTGGGCATCTCGCCGGCGCCGGGCGGTGGCTTCATCTTCGTTGGCGCGAGCGGCGTGAGCTACGAGGCGCACGCGCCCGTCGCGCCGTTTGTTCGCTCGAGCGCGCCGCTCGAGCCGCTGACCAGCGTCACCAGCGGAGGGGCTGCCATCGTCGGCATTCGTCGCGACCGCGGCCTGCTGCGCAGCGAGGACGGCGGCGTCACTTGGAAGGCCGTCGGCCCCAGCGGCCCCCAGTTCGTGAGCGTGCTGCTGGGCGAGGGGGGCCGCGGGCTCGCTCTCGCCGTGCCCGAAGCGCTCTACGAAACGCGCGACGGCGGGCAGACGTTCTCGCCATTGAAGGTGAAGAGCGTCGGCGCCTTCGCGCTGGAGCGCCTCGCCGATCGAGGCTTCGGCGTGGTCGCGGCGCTCGGCACGTTTCGCTACCGCGAGGGCGCGGCCGACGCGCTGGAGCCCGTGAAGAGCGGCGAAGGCCCGCGCAAAACGGAGCTGAAGGCGCCGCGCGGTCCCGACGCGGAGGCGCTGGTGGCCGGGCGCGCAGCCGCCAGCGCCGGCAGCTACTACGAGCTTGCTCGCGGTGAGCGGGTACCCTGGCAGCTCGCCTCCGGCTCGCTCTCGGCGCCGCTCTCGGTGCGCGACGTGCCGGAGCTCGGCGCCTGCAAGGACGTGCGCGTCGCCGCCTTCGAGCAGCGCTTGGCGGTGGCGTGCTTCAAGCTCACGACCGAAGCGGTGACGCAGCCGATAGAGCTGTGGGCTTCGACGGACGGCGGGCGCTCGCTTCATCGAGAAAACCCGAGCGTCGACGGTAGCTTGGCCAACTTCCATTTGGCCCTGGCCGGGGACGGAACGCTGCTGCTCGGCGGCGTGTGTCCGGCTTACGGCGCCGGCTCCGGCTGCGCCCCGCAGGGCATCGCGCGTCGCGTCGCGGCGGGGCTCAAGGCCTCGGGGCGCGCGAAAGCGAGCTCCCCATCGGCTGCGTTATCGGCTGCGTTCGCGCTCGAAGCCGCCGCCACGCCTTCGCTGGCGGAGACGCCGCTGGCGCTCGCGTTCTCGCTCGACGGTCGCACGGCCTATGCGGTCGGGCGGCGCACCAAGGGCGGCGTGCTGGGCCTGTTCGTGTCGCGCGACGGTGGTCGCAGCTTCGAGGCCGAAGACGTGAGCTTGCCGACCGGTGACGGGTCGGACGACGACGAGCGCTGGGAGAGCAACGCCTCGGGGGTGCGAGTCGACGCGCTCGTTCCCGCGGAAGACGGCACCGTCGCGCTCTCCGTCGCGCGCTACCGCTCACGGGCTTGGCTGGTGTTCGACGAAGCCGGGCGACTGCTGTCGGTAGCGCGTCCGCCCGACGCGCGCGCGCTGCTCGGCGTGGCGGGCAGTCGAGCGCTCGCGGTGTCACCTGCGACCAACGACGTTTGGGAGTCGCTCGACGGTGGCTCGACTTTCCACAGCCTCGGCCGCTTGCCGATCGACCTGTGCGCAGGCGACAGCCAATGCGAGGCTCACCTCGCCTGCACCTCGCTCGGCTGCGCGATCGGCGGCGCCGTGTCGCGGCTCGGCTGGGGTGGTCAGAGCGAAGACGACAGTTGGCTGCAGCCCGCGCTCGCGCCGGCCCCCGTCGACTACTCGGTGCCGCGCTTGAAGACGCCGATCAGCTGCACCATCGACACCTCGCCGTGGCAGCCGCTCGACGGCGTCACGGAGCTGCCCACCGCCTTTCAGGCGTCGATCGGCAAGTCCGCGTGGTTCGCGGCTGGGGTCGATGAGCCGCGCGCGGGGGCGTGGGTGTACGTCGCGTCGGCCAACAAGGGGCGCGTCGAGAAAGAGCTGCTGCTGACGCCGACGGAGCGTGGGCGAAATTACGCCATCGACGTCTCCGATCAGGTAGAGGGCGTCGCGGCGCTGCGCTACGTGACGCCCGAGAGCAACGGCTCCGGTCGCCTGACGGGCGTGGAGATCGCTTGGCTGAACTTGTTCGAGGGCAAGGCGCGCCGCGTGACGCTCGCCGACGGCGGTAGCTACTCACCGGGTGACTACACGCGCGGCGGGCGCGGCGCTCAGACCGCCGAGCCCGCGCTGCTCAGCATCGCCGAGGGCGGCTTGTACCTACGCCTGCACCACACGCCGGGCGACAACCAGCCGACGTTGTTCTTCGATGGGCAGAAGGTGGAGACGGTGCCGCCCGTCGTCTGGCCCACGCTCAGCGTGCGCGGCTCGCGCTCCGAGATGGCGCACGTCGATGGCGAGCACGTGCCGCTCCTGTTCGTCGGGCGCGGCAGCGGCGTCGTGCGGGCGGAGCTAGGTGACGGTCGGCTGCAGCTGTCGGCGTTCGCCAGCGGCGCCATGGATCCGGCTCGCTTCGGCCTCGCGCAGAGCACGAACATCGCGTACCACGGCAACCGCGCAGGGCAGGTCATCGAAACCTTCGACAGCGCCACCGTGCGCGCCGAGGCCAAGCTCTTCTTATTTCGCGCCCGCGGCGACGTGCTCGAGCCGCCCATCGCGGTGCCGACTCAGCTGTCGATTCCGGAGAAGGTCGAGCGCTGTACGCCGGAGCAAGAGGCCGCATCACCGCGCGTGATGGCAGCGCCTTACCCCGGCACCCGCCACCCCGTCATCGTCAGCGACGGCGGTGACTCCTCGCAGGTTTTCTTGACCGCCTACGCCGTGATGCACGGTACGCCCAGCGCTCCTTGCGTCTCGACCTTCGAGGCCGAGCCTGTCGCCTCGGATGGCGTGGCGCGGCCCGCGACGCGCGTGCTCTTGCCGCTCGGGGATTTGTCGCGAGCTTACTTGTTTCGAGCCGCGGGGCAGCCAGCGGCCCCGCGCGTCGAGTACCACGCGATGGCGTGTAAGCTGGATCCGAGCGCCGAGGTGCCGCCGGAGCTCTACCGCGCGCCGGGCACGCTCGTGCCGCGCGTCAGGTGACGCTCGCCGAGCGTGGGAGGCACGCTCAGGGCGCGCCGCAACAAAAGCCCCAAGATGACGAGCGCGTGCCAAGCGCGCACGCCGCTGCGCTCGTCGGCGTAGACGGGGCGCACCGTGACCTCGCGCACCCGCAGCCGGTGCTGAGCGAGCAGCACCAGCAAGTCGTTCGGGTAGCCGAAGCGCGGCCACAGCTCGTCGAGCGGTAAGCTGCCGATGGCGTGCCGGCCGATGGCGGTATAGCCGCACTGGCAATCGTCCACGTCGAGCCCGCTGACCCAGCGCGTCGCGACGGCCAGCACCTTGCCTGCCCAGCGGCGCAGCGCGGGCATGTCGCGGCGAGCGGGCGAACGGAAGCGATTGCCTTTCACGTAGTCGGCGTCGCCCGCCACGACGGGGGCGAGCACTGCCGGCAGGTCTACCGGATCCATCTGCGCGTCGCCCGCCATCACCGCCACGACGTCGACGTGGTCGGCGTGAGCAGCGCGGTAGCCAGTGACGATCGCCGCGCCGACGCCGCGGTTCTCGGGGTGCACGATCACGCGCACGCGCGGGTCACCCGTGGCGGCGGCGCGCGCCGCCCGTTTATGGGGGCGCGCG
>JAEYWK010000268.1 GCA_023431345.1 Pseudomonadota bacterium | reverse complement strand
ACCGTGCTGCTGCTCGTGCTGTGCACCCCGCTGGCCTGGTGGCTGGCCCACACGTCTTCGCGCTGGAAGGGGCCGATCGGCGCCGTCGTCGCCCTGCCCCTGGTGCTGCCGCCGACCGTGATCGGCTTTTACCTGCTGGTCACCATGGGGCCCAACGGCCCCGTCGGGCAGTTCACGCAATGGCTGGGCCTGGGGCGCCTGCCCTTCACCTTTCCGGGGCTGGTGGTCGGCTCGCTGATCTACTCGCTGCCGTTTGCCGTGCAGCCGCTGCAGCGGGCCTTTGAAAGCCTGGGCCAGCGCCCGCTGGAAGTGGCCGCCACCCTGGGCGCCAGCAAGCTGGACACCTTCTTCAGCGTGGTGCTGCCCCTGGCGCGCCCCGGCTTCATCACTGCCGCCGTGCTCAGCTTTGCGCACACCGTGGGCGAGTTCGGCGTGGTGCTGATGATCGGCGGCAACATCCCGGGCGTGACCCGCGTGGTGTCCGTGCAGATCTACGACCACGTGGAAGCCATGGAATACGCCCAGGCCCACTGGCTGGCAGGCGGCATGGTGGTCTTTGCCTTCGTGGTGCTGGTGCTGCTGCACTGGCTGCAACCGCGCGCGCACCGCCACAGCTCCCCCCTGTAACCCTGGCCTGCCCCATGAATGACCGTGTGATCTCCGCCCGCCTGCAGCTGCAACGCGCCGACTTTGTGCTCGACGTGGATCTGCAACTGCCCGGCCAGGGCATTACCGCGCTGTTCGGCCCCTCGGGCTGCGGCAAGACCACCTGCCTGCGCAGCATCGCCGGGCTGGAACGCGCCCAGGGCCAGGTGCGCGTCAACGGCCATGTCTGGCAGGACGATGCCAGCCGCTGCTGGCTGCCCACGCACCGGCGCGGCCTGGGCTATGTGTTCCAGGAGGCCAGCCTGTTCCCGCACTTGAGCGTGCACGACAACATCCATTACGGCCTGCGCCGCACCCCCGTGGCCCGCCAGCGTGTCGCGCTGGAACAACTGCTGGAGCTGCTGGGCATTGCGCAGCTGCTGGGCCGCAAGCCCGCCACCCTGTCCGGCGGCGAGCGCCAGCGCGTGGCCATCGCCCGCGCCCTGGCCACCAGCCCGCAGATGCTGCTGATGGACGAACCCCTGTCCGCCCTGGACGCCGAACGCAAGGCCGAAGTCCTGCCCTATCTGGACCGCCTGCAGGCCCACCTGGACATTCCCGTGCTCTACGTCAGCCATGCGCTGGACGAGGTGGCGCGCCTGGCCAGCCACCTGGTGCTGCTGCGCGCCGGCCGCGTGCTGGCCCAGGGCGCGACAGCGACCATGCTCTCGCGCCTGGACCTGCCGCTGTCCCAAGGCGACACAGCCACGGCCGTGATCGATGCCCGGGTCCTGGCGCCCGACGCCGCCACCCACCTGAGCACGCTGGCCTTCGACGGCGGCCACCTGCGGCTGATCACCCCGCAGCCACCCGTGGTGGGCAGCCAACGCCGCCTGCGCATCCAGGCCCGCGATGTCAGCCTGTGCCTGCAACCGCCCCAGCACAGCAGCATCCTCAACACCTTGTCGGCCACCGTGCAGTCGGTGCGCGAGGACACGCCGGGCTACGCCATGGTGGCGGTGCGCACCGGCCACACCCACCTGCTGGCGCGCATCAGCCAATACTCGGCGCAACAGCTCCACCTCGAAACCGGGCAATCGCTGTTCATCCAGGTCAAAAGCGTGGCATTGCTGGACTGAGCAGCATCAAACTTTGGCCCATGGCAAGCACGCCGTGACATATCGCAGCGATTTGCTCACCATTTGGACACCCACGCTGGACAGTGCCTGGGCATGGGACTAGATTCGCCCGCTTTTCGACCTGATCTAAATTCAGCGCGAAAAAGGAAGGCTTGAGGGCCTTCACCCTTCGTTTCCTCGCCTTGCGAACCCACGCCCCACGCGCGGGTTCAATTGCTTGCCATTGGCATCCCTCAACATTCGACGTGGCCCGTGAGGTCCGGCAATGCGCGGGCAGTCGCCAAGGTCGAGGCCCCGAGTCCGGGCTGTTCCCCCGGCTCACCAGGCGTGCGTGCCCTGCATGCATGGCCTGCAAACCTAACGCCCTCCATGGTCATGGGAGCGCGGTTGAAGAAAACAACTCACGATGAATCACGGCAGAAGACGGTTCTTCAAGCTGTGCGGTGCCGGTGTCGCTGGCGCCACTGCTGCATCCCTGGGCTTTGCGCCCTCGGTGGCCCTGGCCACCCAGCCTCGCCAGTACAAGCTGCTGCGCGCCAAGGAAACCCGCAACAACTGCACCTACTGCTCGGTCGGCTGCGGCATGCTGATGTACAGCCTGGGTGATGGTGCAAAGAATGCCAAGGCCAAGATCTTCCACATCGAGGGCGATCCAGACCACCCGGTCAGCCGTGGCTCGCTGTGCCCCAAGGGCGCGGGCGCGCTGGACTACATCCACTCCGACCAGCGCCTGAAGTACCCCGAGGTGCGCGAAGCCGGCACCAACGCGTGGAAGCGCATCAGCTGGGAAGAAGCCAACACCCGCATCGCCCGCCTGCTCAAGGACGACCGCGACGCCAACTTCATCGAGAAGAACGAGAAGGGCCAGTTGGTCAACCGCTGGCTGTCCACCGGCATGCTGGCCTCGTCGGCCGCCTCGAACGAAACCGGGGTGCTGGACTTCCGCTTTGCCCGCGCCCTGGGCATGGTCGGCTTCGACTGCCAGGCGCGCCTGTGCCACGGCCCCACCGTGGCCGCGCTGGCGCCCTCGTTTGGCCGCGGCGCCATGACCAACCACTGGGTGGACATCAAGAACGCCAACGTGATCCTGGTCATGGGCGGCAACCCCGCCGAGGCCCACCCCGTGGGCTTCAAGTGGGCGATCGAGGCCAAAATTCACAACCAGGCCCACCTGATGGTGGTGGACCCGCGCTTCAACCGTACGGCGTCCGTCGCCGACTTCTACGCCCCCATCCGCGCCGGCTCGGACGCCGCCTTCCTGATGGGCGTGGTGAACTACCTGCTGCAGCACGGCAAGATCCAGCACGACTACGTCAAGGCCTACACCAACGCCAGCCTGATCGTGCGCGAGGACTACAGCTTCGACGAGGGCCTGTTCAGCGGCTACGACGAAGACAAGAAGGTCTACGACAAGAGCAGCTGGACCTATGAGCGCGACGCCCAGGGCCATGCCCTGAAGGACGAGACCCTGCAGCACCCACGCTGCGTGCTGAACCTGCTGAAGAAGCATGTGGAGCGCTACACACCCGAGATGGTCAACACCATCACCGGCACCCAGGTCGCCGACTTCCTGCACGTGTGCGAACAGCTGGCCAGCACCTGCGTGCCCGACCGCACCGCCACCTTCCTGTACGCCCTGGGCTGGACCCACCACACGGCGGGCGCGCAGATCATCCGCGGCGCGGCCATGATCCAGCTGCTGCTGGGCAACATCGGCATGGCCGGCGGCGGCGTGAACGCGCTGCGCGGCCACTCCAACATCCAGGGCTACACCGCCCTGGGCCTGCTGTCCACGCGCCTGCCCGGCTACATGGACCTGCCCAACGATGCGCAGCAGAACCTGGAGGGCTACCTCAACGACATCACGCCCAAGGCGGATGTGGCCGGTCAGGTCAACTTCTGGAAGAACACGCCCAAGTTCTTCGTCAGCCTGATGAAGGACCTGTACGGCGAGCACGCCACCAAAGACAACAACTGGGGCTACGACTGGCTGCCCAAGTGGGACCGCAGCTACGACATGCTGGCCTACTTTGACCTGATGTATCGCGGCAAGGTCAATGGCTACATCGCCCAGGGCTTCAACCCCGTGGCGGCCATGCCCGACTCCGGCAAGATCCGCGATGCGCTGGCCAAGCTGAAGTTCCTGGTCGTCATCGACCCGCTGCAGACCGAGACCTCCACCTTCTGGAAGAACCACGGTGAGTTCAACGA
>JAEYWK010000260.1 GCA_023431345.1 Pseudomonadota bacterium | reverse complement strand
AAAGCGAGTTTTAAGAATGCAAGGAAACTGAGGGAGAAACAAACTGAAGCGGAAGAATTACTATGGGAAGCATTGAGAAACCGACAAGTGAACACAAATAACAATAAATTCCTTCCCCCTCGCCCTCCGGGAGAGGGGGATCGAGGGGGTGAGGGGTTTCTGCATACTTTCGCTATCATCCTCCTATTCCTAACCCCACTTCTCTTATCCGCTCAAGGTAAACAAGCCAATAACTGGTATTTTGGCAATAAAGCCGGGATAACATTTCAACAGGGTAGCCCACCGGTGGCGTTACTGGATGGCCAATCAATCAGTCCCGTTGAAACAGGAACTGCCTGTATGTCAGACAAAGATGGTAACCTGCTCTTTTATTCTAACGGAGAAAATATATGGAATAAAAATCACCAAATAATGACTAATGGGAATAACATCGGAATTGCAGACAGAAGAAGGATGCAAATCGGCTGACACTGTTATGATGATGAATGCCTTTGTGCCTATATATATCCCCAACGCCTTCACCCCAAATGGCGATGGGTTAAATGATATATTCAGGCCAGTAGTTGAGTTAGAGCTTGTAAGGCAGTTTCACTTGTCCATTTACAACAGATGGGGAGAGCGCATCTTTGAAACTTCAGACGCCGGTAAGGGCTGGGATGGTAAGGATTGTTTACCTGGGGTTTATGTGTGGATTATTAGTTATGAAAACAGGGTTGGGAAGGGGTGCGAGTTGAGAGGAATGGTAACATTGGTTGAATAAATTCAAGAGCAATAGTACATTGGGATTTGACTTTTTATACAATTTTCTTATCTTTGGCTTTATTATAAAAATACTAATCTATGAAAATATTAAAAATTACCCTTTTTCTAGTGCTCATTGGACTTTCTATTAATGCAAGCGCGCAGACTATAACAGTTGGTATCGTTGACACTACAAGTTATTCAGGTCTTTATGAAGTAAATTTATACGTGATAGACACATACACTCAAAATGTGTGTCTTGTGGCTCAAATAAAGAACATAACGGAACCTGGAGTGTCATTCTATTCAAATCAAATTGATCTAACATGCGTAAATCTTGTTAGTGATCAAATAGATCGTTATCGATATATTGCTTATGTTACAAGGCAAAGCGCTCTAGGCAGCAGTCAAAATTGGACACCCCTACTGGATACTGGCGAAATGTGGGGGACTTATATAATTGAGGTAACAATAAACTAACCACAAATTGCTTCGCTGTATTTTATTTTTGGGACTATTCCTTACAGGGATAA
Source organism: Pseudomonadota bacterium (assembly GCA_023431345.1). Lineage (GTDB taxonomy): Bacteria > Myxococcota_A > Polyangia > Polyangiales > Polyangiaceae > PMG-095. The sequence continues at coordinate 1,798 of JAEYWK010000260.1, read as the reverse complement.
ATGTCTATTCCCAAAAGGAATACTACAACTGGTATTTTGGTAACCACTGCGCTTTGACTTTTAATAATGGTTTTCCTGAAACTCTTCCGGAAGGAAACAATATATACGATGGTGCTTCCATTAGCGACTCTCTAGGTAATCTGCTTTTTTATACAGATGGCACAACGGTGTATGATCGTCTGAACAGACCAACTCCCAATGGTACAGGATTATATGGTGAAGCAGGTATAACTCAAGGTACTGTCATTGTCAAATTACCCGAAAGTGATAGCTTATACTACATATTTATTGTTTTTACCTATAACTTAAACCATGGCGATATTCCGGGTACCGGATTTTCCTATTCGATTTATGATCTTAGTCTGAACAACGGTTTTGGAGATATAATACAAGGCACTAAAAACACTCCTGTTTACCTTCCTTTGCCGGGATACGCATTTAACAAAATCACAGCTGTAAGGCATAAGAATAATCGGGATGTATGGGTTATTACCCGCAATTATCCGGGCAGTAATTTCTACTCCTATCTGCTAACTCCCGGGGGATTAAGTAATCTTGGAAAGATTAGCCCTAGTCTTGCTAATCTAATCTATGACGGCATTGGCAGAGAATATATTGGTGAACTAAATGTAAGTCCCGACGATGTAAAATTTGCAGCTGCTTATACAGCAATTGGAAAAATTGAGTACGGTCAGTTTGATACTGAAACCGGTATATTAAATCCTTTGTTTCTTATTGAGCCTGATACTATAAGTATAAATCCACAGGGAGTCAGAAACCCTGCAGGTGTTGAGTTCTCTCCTGATTCAAAACTTCTATATGTCAATCAGCGCTATGCTGGAACAGTTGAGTCTTATCAATACAGTAAAATACATCAGTTTGATGTATCGGTCCCTGATTCTGCCCTTGTTAAACAGTCAGAATATATCGTTGGATATGGAATCGCGGGTGGAATACAAACAGGTCCTGATAGTAAAATCTATGGAGGTCTGTTTGACGACAACACCTTAAGCGTAATTAATAATCCTAACCAAAAGGGCATTTTTTGCAATTATTCCTTTCGCTCACTTCCTCTTGGTACTGGTAACAGGAAATACCGTTGGGGATTACCCCAGATGCTCCAAAAATACTTTTCTTACATCCATTACACAGCCGCATGTATAAACCAGCCCACCCTATTTAACCCTAATATATGGCCTGTTCCTGATAGTGTTTACTGGAACTTTGGTGATGCAGCTTCGGGCGCTAATGATACCTCAACACTGCTTAATCCTTCGCATATTTATAGTGTGCCTGACGATTACTCAGTTACCCTTATTTCATACTGGTCCGGAGGCAGATCAGACACTTCAACTAAAGTGATTTCTCTTTTACCCGCTCCATTGCCCAATATTGGTGATACAGCATTTATCTGTAAAGGTGATTCTATCACGCTTGAGTCTGATGTTTTTGATTCTTACCTCTGGAGTAATTGGGATACCACCCGCTTAATCACAGTGGCTGATACCGGCACCTATTGGGTTGAAATTACCAACAATCTTGGTTGCATTGGAAGAGATACTGTAAGGGTTGAGTATTTCCCACCACCTTCGCCTGGCGATTCAGTGCTTATCTCACCAACAGCCTGTAATGGCAGTACAGGGGCTATCAGGGAATTAACCATTACGGGCGTGGAACCTGTTTCTGTATGGTGGCTCGACTCATACGATAATCTTATTGACACAACACTTGACATCTATAACCTACCTGCCGACTGGTATTCCCTTTGGGCAACAGATGGCAATGGATGTACCAATTT